>JAJVIA010000032.1:58749-69116 GCA_022072245.1 Anaerolineae bacterium | reverse complement strand
AAAGGTCTTGCGTTGCGCGCGGGATTGTGCATTGTGCATCAAAATTTTTTCCGTCTTTTGTGCAGCATTTGACGCCCCCTATCGCTTGTGTTATTATCAAAGCGTTCCGCCGTTCGCGGCTGGACAAATTTTTTTTGCGGAAAGCAATGGCGCTTTCCGCTCGTGAATGTTGACATTCGCACTGCGACGTGATGACGCGTTGCGCTTGTTCCTTTGCCATGTGTCATGCGTCCAACTGGATTGGGAGGATTTATGACGCTTGCCCTCGCAACGGACATCCCAACGACCCCACAACTCTTGGCTCCACTGCACAAACAACTTGGTTTGCACGACGACCTCGCGCTGGAAATGTTTTGGCACATGCTCTTGGCGCGCCGCCTCGACGAACGCATGTGGATTTTGCATCGTCAGCATGAAGTGGCGTTTCACATTTCGGGCATTGGTCACGAAGCCACGCAAGTCGCCGCCGCCTATGCGTTGAAACGCGGTCACGATTTTATTTTTCCGTACTATCGCGATTTGTGTTTGACCCTCGCGCTCGGTTTGACGCCGCGCGCCATGATGCTGGCAATGTATGGCAAAGCGGGCGAACCGATGTCCGGCGCGCGTCAGATGCCCGCGCATTACAGCGCGCGCGCCCTCAATATCGTTTCGATATCCAGTCCCGTCGCCACGCAAATTCCCCAAGCGTCCGGCATGGCGCTGGCGATAAAATATCAAAACGCCGACCAGGTGGTCATGACCTGTTTTGGCGAAGGTTCTACCGCCGAAGGCGATTTCCACGAAGGTTTGAATTGGGCGGGCATTTTCAAACTGCCCGTCATTTTCCTCTGTCAAAACAATCAATACGCGATTTCGTCGCCGGTCGAACGCGAGATGCCGGTCAAAAATGTCGCCGACCGCGCGTCCGCCTACGGGATGCCCGGCGTCATTTTTGACGGCAATGATTTTCTCGAAGCGTATCGCGCGCTGACCCAAGCCGTCGCGCGCGCGCGGCGCGGCGAAGGTCCAACGCTGCTCGAAGCGAAAATGTATCGGCTCTCGCCCCATTCCTCCGACGACGACGACCGCACCTATCGCTCGCGCCAAGAGGTGGAATATTGGAAACAGCGCGACCCGCTTTTGCTCGCGCGCAAGTATTGCATGGAAAACGGTTTGCTCGACGACGCGCGACTAGAAGAATTTGAACAGCGCGCCCGCCAAATCGTTGACGACGCAAATGAATTTGCGCGCAACGCGCCATATCCGCCGCCCGAAGAAGCGTTGAACGGCGTGTGGGGCGCGCTGCCGAAAATTTAGAATTGCAAATGGCGAACTGCAAATTGAAAATGCGCCTCAAATTTCAATCTGCAATCTGCAATTTGCAAACTGTAAGCTGCAATGTCCGAACTCACCAACATTGACGCCATCACGCGCACGCTCCAAGCAGAAATGCGGCGCGACCCGCGCATTTTTATCACGGGCGAAGACGTGGGCAAACGCGGCGGCGTGTTTCGCGTCACCAAAGGAATGTACGAAGAATTCGGCGAACGCCGCATAATAGATTCGCCGTTGGCGGAATTGTCCATCGTCGCGACGGGCATCGGCGCGGCGCTGTACGGTCTGCGCCCCATCGTCGAAATTCAATTCGCCGATTTCATCGCGCCCGCGTTCAATCAGTTGGTCCAAGAAGCCGCGCGCTTTCGCTATCGCACCAACGGCGAATGGACCGTGCCGCTTTTGATTCGCGCGCCGTATGGCGGCGGCATCGGCGGCGGTTTGTATCACTCGCAAAGCATCGAGGCGACCTACGCGCATGTCCCCGGCCTGTACGTCGTCGCGCCTTCGACGCCGTACGACATTATGGGAATGTTGCGTTACGCGCTGCGCGTGGACGACCCCGTGCTGTTTTTGGAACACAAGAAAACGTATCGGCTCATCAAAGGCGAGGCGCCGGATACCGATTACATGATTCCGTTCGGCAAGGCGGACATTAAACGCGTCGGTTCGGATATCACCGTGATTGCGTACGGTTTGATGCTGCACGAAACGCTGCAAGCCGCGCAGGAATTGATGCGCCAAGACATTAGCGTCGAAGTGGTGGACCCGCGCACCCTCAATCCGCTGGATCGTGATACAATCTTGACGTCGGTCAAAAAGACCGGCAAGGCGTTGATTGTGCATGAAGACAATCTCACGCTCGGCTTGGGCGCCGAAATCGCGGCGCTGCTGGCGAGCGAAGCGTTCGAATATCTCGACGCGCCGGTGATGCGCGTGGCGGGGCCCGATGTGCCGGCGATGCCGTACGCGCGCACGATGCAAGATTTTTTCATGCCCAACGCGCAAAAAATCGCGGACGCGTTACGCAAACTGTACGCGTATTAAGGTTGGCGTTTGAAACTCTCGCTGCCCCTTTCGCCCGAATCCACTTCGCCCTTGCGCGAAGGATTGGCTTTTATCATTTTAACGCTCGCGCTGACGTGGTTGTTTTGGGCGCCCGGCGTCTTTTTGCCGATGGGTTCCGCCGTCGGCGATTTTTTGCTCGCGCTCGGCAGTTTGGCGCCGCTCGCTGTCGCGATTTTTTTGCAAGTGTGGCTGCAAAAGTGGAGCATGACGCCGACCGCGTGGCTCAAGACGTTGACCGCGCCGCGTGTGGCGCTGGCAATTTTTACCGCCCTCGTTTTTTTTACGCCGCCGATATTGCTGCGCGTGTTTCAAGGCACCCTCGCCTTGAGCGAATTGTTGAACGATGCGCGCGCGCATTGGCTCACGCTCGTCGGCTTGACGCTGATTTCGATTGCCGAAGAGGTCGGTTGGCGCGCGTATCTGTTGCCGCGTTTGCACGCGGCGCCGTTGTATCTCGCCAATCTCTTTATCGGCCTCGTGTGGTTCGTGTGGCTCTTGCCGTTGGTCTTGGCGGGGCGCTATAATACCTCTGAAAATTTTGGCGGCTTTGTCGCGGCAATGTTTTTGTACGCGCTGCTCGTTACGCCGTTTCTCAATCGCCTCGCGTTGCGCGGCAATTACAATCCCATCTTGTCGGGCTTGCTGCGCGCAGTTGCCAATTTTGTAATTGCGATGTATTTTTTACAAGGACGCGGCGACCCGCTCGCCGATACCTTTGGCGCGTTGACCATCGGCTGGCTGCTCTTGCTCAATCTCATTTTGTTTTCGCAATTGTGGCAAGGTAAAAAACCGCCCGCCGAAATTTCAGAGTTGGAACGCGTAATGCCGTTTGGCAATTAAAACTTTTTCTCAAGACCCCAAAACGGAGACCCAAGACATGCCTACAAATGTTGTGATGCCGCAGCTCGGCGAAAGTGTGGTCGAAGGAACCATTGGTAAATGGTTGAAAAATGTCGGCGATGCGATAGCGCAGTACGAACCCATCATGGAAGTTATCACCGACAAGGTGACGACTGAAATTCCGTCGCCCGCGGCGGGAACGCTTGTCCAGATTTTGGTACCGGAAGGCGCCACCGTCCAAGCCGGCACGGTGGTCGGAGTGATTGGTCAAGCGGAAGCGGTTGACCGCGCGTCGGCGCCGCCCCAGAGCGCGCCGCCCGCCGTCCAAGTTCAAACCTCGAACGCGGCGGCAGCCGCGTCAAGCGGCGCCGCGCCCGCGAACGCTTCAGCGCGCAATCGTTTGACGCCCGTCGTCGCGCGCATGATTTCGGAATACAACATCAGCGCCGCCGAACTGGAAACGATTCAAGGCACCGGCGAAAATGGTCGCGTCAGCAAAAAAGATATTGAAAATTTTCTCAAACGCCGCGCGCCGCAAACGGCTGCGCCCGCTGCCGCGCCGCTGCCCGCGTGGGAACAACCCGGTTCCGGCGATTTGTTCCGCCCGACCGAAGAAGTGTTTGGCAAACCGGCCGCGCCCGCCGCGCCGAAACCGGTTGCCGTCGCGCCGGGCGATGGCGACCAAGTGCTTCCGCTTTCGCCGATGCGTCGTTCGATTGCCGAACACATGGTGCGGAGCAAAGCGACGGCGCCGCACGTCACGACAGTGAGCGAAGCGGACATGTCGCGCGTGTTGGCGCATTTCGCCGCGCACAAAGCCGATTTTGAAAAGCAGGGCGTTAAACTGACCTACACGCCGTACTTTGTGCAAGCGGTGGTGTATGGTCTCCAACAAACGCCGCTGGTCAACGCGCAATTTACCGAGCAAGGCATTATCATGAAACGCGAATTGAATATCGGCATCGCCGTAGCGATTCCAGACGGTTTGATTGTGCCGGTCATTAAACACGCGGACGATAAAAGTTTGCTCGGCTTGGCGCGCGCCGTGAACGATGTGGCGAGTCGCGCGCGCGAGAAAAAATTACAACCCGACGAGTTGACGGGCGCGACCTTTACCATCACCAATCACGGCGTCTTTGGTTCGCTCTTTGGCACGCCGATTATTTCCCAGCCGCAATCCGCGATTATGGGCATGGGCGCCATTCAAAAACGCGCGGTCGTCATTGACGACGCGATTGCGATTCGTCCGATGATGTATCTTTCGCTCTCGTTCGACCATCGGCTGCTTGACGGCGCAATGGGCGACATGTTCATGAACAAAGTCATCCACTATTTGGAAAATTATCCCGCCGCGTAAAAATGCGACAGGTTATCCAAACCTGTCGCATTTTTTCTACTATTCTTTTTTACGGAATTGTTTTAGAATGAGCGCCGATGGGACTTCTTAAACATTTACGCCTCAACCCCGCGCTCAAAGCGCAATTGGATTTATTGCACGCGGACGTTCACGCCGATTCCTCTAAACTCGCAATCCTCTTTTGGCTGCGCGCCTACACCATCCTCGCGCTCGAACGCAACACGGTTTCAATCGGTTGGGCAAAACTGTCCGGTTTTGTTTCGCGCACCGCGCGCGATTTTGGCGTCAATGGTCTCGACCACGCGCCGGGCCGCGCGCTGCTCACCGATTACGCCATCTGCCAAGTCACGCCCATCGGCGGCGGCGCGCCGGTGACGGACGCGGCGCAATTGCGCGCGCTCGATTTGGGCCGCAGCTATCAAATCGAACTGCGAACGGCTTTTCAATTGGATCTGGCGCGCGTTCACGAATGGGTTGTCGAAACGTGGAACGGTTTGATCGAAAATGACAAACCCAACGCATTGGCGGGCATTTTGGCGCGCTGGGCGCCGGTGGGACAGAGCGGTTTGTTGCCCGCGCTGATTGAAGCGCAAGAATTGGAGGGCTGGCTCTCGCGCGAAACGCTTGCCGCCATCGCGCAGGGGCTCCAAGTGCCGCTCAGTCAAGCGTATGGCGTCGCCGATTTTTACGCGCATCTTTATACGCAGCCCGTCGGCAAAACAATAATTCGCGTGTGCGACGATGTGCCGTGTTATTTGGCGGGCAGCGCGGACGTTTTGCATCGCGCCAAAAATATGTTGTGGGTGCGCGACGGCGAAACGACCGAAGATGGTAGATTCACTTTGGAAGTGGTCCCCTGTCTCGGACATTGCGACCGCGCGCCGGTGGCGCTGTTTGGACAAACGCTGCATACGCAGCTCACGCCCGAAAAAATGGCGGCGCTGTTGCGCGGCGAAACGTGAGCTATGGAACTCGAACTCATTACCGCCAATCTCGGTAAAATTGACCCGACCAGTTTGGACGCGTATCTCGCGCAGGGCGGTTATCACGCGCTGCGGCGCGTCTGCGAGGCGACCGATTTGACGCGCTTTACCATCGAACTCAAAAATGCGGGGCTCGTCGGTCGCGGCGGCGCGGCGTTTCCCACCGGCGTCAAACACGAGATGGCGATTCGCGCGGAACCGAATCATCCTTGGCCCGCGCCCGATTGGGTGCCGGAACGCTATCGTCATTCTTCCAGCTATATTGTGTGCAATGCGGATGAATCTGAAACGGGTACGTTCAAAGACCGCGTGTTGATGGAAGGCGACCCGTTTCGCATTCTCGAAGGCATGACGATTACGGCGTTTCTCGCGTGCGCTACGGTCGGATTCATTTATTTGCGCGGCGAATATCTGCTCGCGTACGAACGTTTGACGCACGCGCTGCGCGTCTTGCGCGCGCGCGGTTATTTGGGCAAAAAGATTTTCCGCGATGATTTCGCGTTCGACATTGAAATCCGCCGCGGCGCGGGCGCGTACATTTGCGGCGAAGAGACCGCGCTGTTTGAATCTATCGAAGGCAAACGCGGCGAGCCGCGCGCGAAACCGCCTTTTCCCACCGACAAGGGTTTGTTTCAACGCCCGACCATCATCAACAATGTCGAAACCTTTGCCAACATTCCTTTTATCACGCTCGCGGGCAGCGCAGCGTATCGGCGTCACGGCACGGAAAAATCTCCCGGCACGCGCATTGTGTGCGTCAGCGGCGCGGTCCAAAAACCGGGCGCGTACGAGATTGAAATGGGGACGCCGCTGCGTTATGTGCTTGAAACGCTCGCGGGCGGTTTGAAACCGGGCAGCGCGCTGCAAGCGATTTTGATTGGCGGCGCGGCGGGATTTTTTTTGCGGCCGGATGAAATTGACGTGCCTTTATCTTTTGAAGGTTTGAACGCCATCGGCGCGACCTTTGGCTCGGGCGCGATTATGGTCATTGACGACCGCGTGAATTTGTGGGGCGTGCTGCTGCGGCTCGCGCGTTTTTTCCGCAATGAATCGTGCGGCAAATGTTTTCCGTGCCAGATTGGCACGCAGCGGCAACTCGAAATTTTGGAACGACTCACGCAAGGGCACAGCCGCAAACTACAGGAAACCGATATTCCCGCCGACGAATTGCAACTGCTGCGCGATAATGGCGCGGTCATGCGCGACACGTCCTTGTGCGGCTTGGGCCAAACCGCCTCCAACGCCATCCTCAGCGCGGTGGATAAAAAATTGGTGCATTGACAGCTTACCCAATGTCGTCGCGCCCGGCCTCACCGTCAAACGCCGCTTGCAGGTGTTGATGCCTTCGCATCCCCAAAACTTTTCCGACGATTTCAATGCGCTTTGTGCTAAAATGTCAATATAAAATTTTCATAACGAGGCGGAATCAGCCATGAGCGATGTCACGTTGACGATTGACGGACAGTCCGTTACTGTGTCGCAAGGCGCTACGCTTTTGCAAGCCGCGCGACAATTGCGTCAAGATATTCCGACCGTTTGCTATCATCCGCATTTCACCCCGCCCGCGCTGTGCCGCGTCTGCGTCGTCGAAGTGGAAAAATCGCGCGTGTTGGTTCAATCCTGTTCGCGCGTGGCGGAAGCGGGGATGGTCGTTCACACCGCTTCGCCGCGCGTCCAATTGGCGCGCAAAGTTTTGTTCGAGATGCTCGCTTCGGCGGTGGACCTGAGCGCGGCGCCCGAAATTCAAGCGCAGGCGGAAACCTACGGCGCGGAACGCGACCGTTACGGCAAAGGCGTCAAACGCCGCGCGTTTCCTCTCTTTGACGACAATCCTTTTTACATACGCGATTACGCCAAGTGCATCATGTGTTGGCGCTGCGTCCAAGCGTGCGGCGAAGACGTGCAGTACACGTTTGCCATCTATCGCGCGGGACGCGGCTTTGACGCGCATATTTCGACATTCGAAGGCGTGCCGATTCCCGAATCCACTTGCGTCTATTGCGGCAATTGTGTGCAGGCGTGTCCGAGCGGCGCGCTCCAGCCGCGCCGCGCGTACTGGATGGAACAGGGTTTGGATTTAAAAGAATTGGCGCGCGTCAGCAATCTGGAACAAAAAGAAAAAAGTAAATTGTAAAACCATCTCGTCAAGCGCCGACCCGCGCCGCTGTGCCGCGTTCCTTTGGCATCGTTGAGCGCAAGTCAATCGCGGCTCTTGCACGTATCGGAGAATTCATGCAAGGTTTGTCTCACAATCGTTCCCGCGCGCTGCTTGGGTTGCTCGCGGTCGCGGCGCTGACGCTCCTCGTCGCCGCGGGCGCGTATTATTTTTATTCTAGCGCCGCCACTGCGCGCACCGCGCAAGAGCTGCAAACGTTCGACGCGGCGCGTTTGCAAGCTCATGCGAACGCGCTGCGCGGTCATGCGAACGAACTCAAGAACGCGATGGGCCGCGCCAGCGACCCCGCCATCGCGCGGCATACCGAACACATTATCAATTTGATGGTGGGCAATGCCAGCCCCGATTACGGCGACCTCGACCATGACGGCGTGGTTGAAGACCCGGGCGACGGGCGGGGCATGTTGGCGTATCTGGGCGAATTGCGCGCGCAAGCGGCGACGGCGGGCGAAGTTGCCGCCGTCGCCAAAATGGATCACGTCAAAGCGCTCTTGGATGTGATTTTGACCCAAGCCAAAACCATTAATGCCGCAAGCGATTTTGAAAATATCCGCCCCGAAATCAACGCGCTCCAACCGCTCGCCGACCAAATCGCGCGCGGCGCCACCGACAGCGTGCCGGAAATTACGCAGCTGCTGCACGCGAGCGCCATCCAACCCGGCGTGAATCCCGAAGCGCCGCAAGCCGGAACGACGGTGGTGGATATGCAGCAATTCGTGTACAGCCCTTCGCAACTCAAGATCAAGCCCGGCACGACGGTCGTCTTTGTCAACAAGGACAATGCCAAACATACCGTGACCGAAGATACGCGCAAATGGAATTCGCTGGATATCAATTCGGGCAAGACGTTTGCCATTACGTTTCAAGAATCCGGCGTTGTGCGTTATCACTGCGAGTATCATGGCGACGTGGACGGCATTGACATGGCTGGCACGATTCTGGTATTTGATGAATAGCGCGCCGCGTCGAGCGCTTGGGGCAAGGTCGTCATGAACATTCCGTCGGGCGCCGTGACGCTCATCGGTTCGGGCGAATTTAGCGCGGCGATGGCGCGCATGTATCGCGCGCTCTTGGCGCGTTTGCCCGCCGCGCCCGCCGCCGTGTTTTTGGATACGCCCGCCGGCTTTGAATTGAACGCCGATGCGATTTATTTCAAAGCGGCGGAATATTTTTCCAAGCGGCTCGATTTGGTTTTGGCGCGCGCGAGTTTCAAAAATAAAACGCGCGCGACGGCGCTGGAAAGCGCCGATGCGTTGAACGCGCTGCGCCGCGCCGATTTTATTTTCGCGGGCCCCGGCAGCCCCAGTTACGCGATTCGCAATTGGCGCGCCACGCCCGTTTGGGAAACGGTGCGACAGCGTTTTGAAAATGGCGCGCAATTGGTTTTTGCCAGCGCCGCCGCGATTGCGACGAGCGCGTTCGCGCTGCCCGTGTATGAAATTTACAAAGCGGGCGACGATTTGTTTTGGCTCGACGGCTTGGATCTGTTCGCCGCGCTCGATATGCGCCTCGCCATCGTGCCGCATTGGAACAATAGCGAAGGCGGAACCTACGACACGCGTTTTTGTTTCATGGGCGAAACGCGCTTTCGAGAATTGGAAAAATTATTGGCGCGCGATGTCGTCGTGTTGGGGCTTGACGAATATACCGCATGTATTTTTGATTTGTCCGCGCAAGCGTGCCGCGTGATGGGCGCGGGCAAGGTGACGATTCGCCGCGACAATCAGGAATGGGCGTACGCGTCGGGAGAAACGTTTCCTTTTGCGCGATTGCGTCCGCGCGCGCAGGCGCGCGAAAATGTCGTTACAAGCGTTTCCGCCGCCGCGCCGAACGAATCCGCTGAAACTACGCGCTATTTGATGGAATTGACGCGCGCGTTGGATGAAACGCACGAACCGAACCTCAAACGCGATTTGCTCGAGCGCGCGCACGATACGCTGCACGAATTATCCGCCGCGTGGAACCACAGCGCGCATACAACGCCGCAAGAAAATATCGCGCCCTATGTCGAAACGCTGATTGAGATTCGCAAGCAGTTGCGCGACGCAAAACAATTCGCGCTCGCCGATGAAATTCGCGCGCGGCTCGCGGCAATGGAAATTATCTTGGAAGACGACAGCGCCGGAACGACATGGCGAAAAGCAGAGTGACGAATTCATTCGACGTACGTCTTTCGCGTTGAAATAGAAACTGCATGACCATCCTTGAGCTCAAGCCCGAGCAACATGAACTTGTCGAACAAGTTGCGAAAATTTTGCGCGACGCGTTCGTTCATTTTCCTGAAACATGGGACACGTTGGAGCAAGCGCGCGCTGCGGTGCAAGAATCTTTTCAAGCGGAACGCATTAGCCGCGTCGCATTGGACGAAAATGGCGATGCGGTCGGCTGGATTGGCGGGATTCCGCAGTACGACGGCAAGGTGATTGAATTGCATCCGTTGGCGGTCAAACCGAGTCATCAACGTCAAGGCATCGGGCGCGCGCTCGTCGCGGATTTGGAGGCGCAAGCGCGGGCGCGCGGCGCAATGACCGTCGTTCTCGGCAGTGACGACGAATTTGACGGAACGAGTTTGTACGGGCAAGATTTGTATCCCGACATTGCCGCGTGGATTTCCAACATCAAAAAC
>JAJVIA010000032.1:56469-58649 GCA_022072245.1 Anaerolineae bacterium | reverse complement strand
GATTTGACGAGCAAAGGCAATCTGTGCGTCAAAGGCAGATACGGTTGGGATTTTGTGTATCATCACGACCGCGTCCTAACGCCCTTGATTCGCAAGGATTTCGACGCGGGGACGGCGACGCGCCGCCGCGCGCCCGCGCGCCGCGATGATTGGCGGGAAGCAAGTTGGGACGAAGCGTTGGATGTGGTGACGACGCGTTTTGCCGAGATTGTCGAAAAGCACGGGCCCGACTCGGCTGCCGTTTTTTGCTGCGCCAAGGCGACGAACGAGGACAATTACGCGCTGCAAAAATTGTTTCGCGCGGTGATTGGCACAAACAACATTGACCACTGCACGCGCCTGTGTCACGCGGGTTCCGTCGTCGCGTTACAAATGGCGGTGGGTTCGTCCGCCATGTCCAATAGCGGCAGCGATATTTACGCTTGCGATGTCGCCATCGTCACCGGTTCCAACACCGCCGAATCGCATCCCATCATCGCGCTGCAATTCAAAGACGCCGTGATGCGGCATGATACAAAATTGATTATCGTTGACCCGCGACGCGTCGAGATGGTGAACTTTGCCGCGTTGTGGTTGCAGCAGCGGCCCGGGACGGATGTGCCGCTTTTTTCCGCGATGGCGAACGTCATCATTCAGGAAAATCTTTGCAATAACGCGTTCCTTGACGCGCGCACCGAAAACTTTGAAACGTTCGCCAAAGCGATGCAAGATTTTACGCCCGAAATGGCGGAACGGATTAGCGGCGTGCCGGCTGAAAAAATTATCCGCGCCGCGCGCATGTACGCCACCGCCAAGAATGGCGCGATTTATTGGTCGCTCGGCATTCCCGAACATACGCACGGCACCGAGAATGCTTTGGCGCTCGTGCATCTGGCGTTATTGACCGGCCACATCGGACGGCGCGGGACGGGTTTGAATCCGTTGCGCGGCCAAAATAATGTGCAGGGCGCGTCGGATGCGGGCGCAATGCCATGGCACTATCCCGGCTATCAAGAATCCAATGACCCGCGAACGGTAGAAAAATTTCGCGCGAAATGGGGACATACGCCGCCGGTCGGACGCGGGCTTACGACCACCGAAATCGCGGACGCGTGGGGCACGGGCGCGGTCAAAGCGCAATACGTCATGGGCGAAAATCCATTGATGAGCGAACCGAATCTGCGGCACGCGCATCACGCGATTGAGCATTTGGAATTTCTCGTGTGCCAAGATGTTTTTATCAATGAAACCGGGCGGTACGCCGATGTCATTCTGCCCAGCGCGACGTTTGCGGAAAAAGATGGAACGTACACCAACACCGACCGCCGCGTCCAGCGCGTGCGAAAAGCGTTCGAGCCGCTTGGTCAGGCGCGCGCCGATTGGGAAATCATTAGCGCGGTGGCGACGCGTTTGGAGCAAAAATTGAAACGCCCTCGCACCGCGTATTGGGCGTACAAACATCCGTCCGAAATTTGGGACGAGATGCGCGAACTCGTTCCTGCGATTGCGGGCATCTCGTATGAACGGCTCGAAACCGAAAGACTCCAGTGGCCCGTTCCTACGCTCGATTCGCCTGGCACGCCCTTTCTCTTTGGCGAAACGTTTCCGCGCGGTCGCGCAAAATTTTTCCCCCTCGTGTATCAACCCAGCGTCGAGGAACCGGATGAAAAATATCCGTACGCGCTGACGACGGGCCGCGTATTGTATCAGTGGCATGGCGGCGCTTTGACGCGTCGTTCGAATTTGGATTTTGCCGCGCCCGAAGCGTTCGTCGAAATCAATCCGTCCGACGCGCCGCGCATCCCGTGCGAAAACGGTTCGCCCGTGCGCGTTTCTTCGCGGCGCGGCAATGTGGTATTGCGCGCGCGCGTGACGGAAAAAGCCGCGCCCGGCGTGGTCTTTGTGCCGTTCCATTATGCCGAAGCCGCCGCGAATACCTTGACGATTGACGCGTTGGACCCGCAAGCGAAAATTCCCGAATACAAAATCTGCGCGGTAAAAATCGAACCCGCCACCTTGCGCGAATTGCAAGACGCGCTGCCATTGGATTTGATTCCCCTTCTTGCGCCAAGCGCTCCGCGCGCCGAACCCATGCGCGAAAGTTTCTAAATGGAAAATTATTCGATTGAAACAGCGCCCGAACCGAATTCCCGCGAACGACGTTTTACGCGCATCCTGCTCATCATTTGGTTGATCCTCGG
>JAJVIA010000032.1:0-56369 GCA_022072245.1 Anaerolineae bacterium | reverse complement strand
GAACTCGTTTCATGCGCGCAGAGCCACAATCTTTCGGCGGCAATGGGATTGGGGTTGGGCGCGGGCGTTTATTTTGAATACTATCGTCGCCCGTCGCCCGCGCCGACGCGTTTTATCACCGGTTTGCATCGCGCCGCGCCGACGACTTTGACGCAGCGCGCGCCGCAATATGCCGCGGCGCCGGAGCAGACGGTGCGCGCGGCGCTGCGCGAAAACGCGCTGTGGTTCAATTTGGATCGGCAGCCGACCGCCGCATTGTTGGGGATGGAACTGTGGGCTGAAGAATTGGCGTTTTACGACGCGCTGCCGGACTGGCGCGTTTCGCTGCAAGCGATGGCGCGTACGATTTTGGACAGCGACGCATTGTATCGCCGCATTTATTTGGAATTTTTGCAGACCTGCGCGTCGTTTGTTCCGACATCCGCCGCGCAAACAGAATTGTCCGAAATTGTGAACGAATGGCTCCAGTTGGCAAACTGTTTGCAAGATTGCGCCGCGTCCGCCGCGCCCGCGTTGGAAACGCCGAGCCGCCTTGTGCGCCGCCTCGCCTTTCGCGAAGAACATTTTTGGGGAAAGGTGTTGGATGTATGATTTCGAATGGTTGATTGACGTTTGACGTCCGTCAAAAATTCAAAATCAAAAATCCAAATCAAAATTACAGCTATGCCGCGTTCCACCTGGCTCAACCTGCTCATTATTCTGCTGGTCATTATCGCCGCGTCCTATGTCGCCCAAGTCCTCTTGAATTTCTTGAGCGGCTTTTCGGACATTATTCTCATCCTCGCGCTTGCGTGGCTGGTCTCGTACGCGCTCAGTCCGCTGGTGGAATTGCTGAATGAGCGTCCCTTGCCGCGCGGCTTGACGACATTGGGGACGCGTGTGGGAACGCGCGCGCTGGGCGACCGTCTCGCGGCGTTTCGCGTGTCGCGCGGGCTTGCCGTCGCCGTGGTGTATCTTGGCTTGGTGGTGTTGGTAGTCGTCATGGTCGCCTCGTTGATTCCGACGATTGTGGAGCAGGTTAAAACAATCGCGCCGCAATTGAGTCGGCTCGATATGGCGCAATTGGCGTTTACGAGTTTGTTTGAAAATGTGTTAGAGCGCTTGAACCTTGCGGTCAATGTGCAGGGCTTGATTGATAACGCGCTCCAAAGCTTGCAAGCGCTCGCCACGCCGATTTTGCAAAACACGATTGCGCTGTTGACGGGCGCGCTGGCTTTATTGGGCAACGCGCTGTTGGTGATTTTGCTTTCGTTTTTTTTGGCGCTCGACGGTCCGCGTTTCGGTAAAATGTTATTTGACGTGCTGCCGCAACGATTGCATCAAGAAGCGCGCGTATTTTTTGCGGCGACAGACCGCGCGTTCGGCGGTTTTTTGCGTTCGCAAATTTTGCAGGCGTTTCTCATTGGATTGGGCACCGGCATTATCCTGACCTTTTTTGGCGTTCAAGCCGCGCTGGTCGCTGCCGCGTTTGCCGGATTGTTTATGCTCATTCCGCTGCTGGGGCCAATCCTTTGTATGCTGCCGCCGCTTTTGGCGACTATCTTGACGGACCCCACCAAGATTTTGTGGGTGATGATTCCCATTGTGGTCTTGCAAATCGTCGTCGTGAATATATTGATGCCGCGCGTCATGGGCGACGCGTTGGGTTTGCATCCATTGGTGATTATTGTGTCGCTCTTGGTGGGGGTCAAAGTGGCGGGCTTTTGGGGCGCCTTTTTTGCCATGCCGTTGGCGGGGATTATTTCCGCGTTTGGCGCTTTTATCATTCGCCGCCGTCAGCGGCTTGCCGAGTGGACCTCTTCGATTGTGCAGCAGGATAATGCCGAAACGCCGTCGCCCGAAAACGAATTGCTTGCGAACGCGCCCGCGCCGTCCGAATCGCCGCCGCGTGACACATGAGACGGTTGGCGTCAAAACAAATCCGAATCTTGTTGAAATAACGACAAGAACGCTTCGACGATGCGCGGGTCAAATTGGGTGCCGCTGCACTGTCGGATTTCCGTCAACGCTTCTTCGTGCGACAGCGCGCGGCGATACGGGCGGGTCGAAGTCATGGCATCGTACGTGTCCGCGACGGCAAAGATGCGCGCGCCCAACGGAATTTGTTCGCCGCGCAAACCTTCGGGATAACCGCTGCCGTCCCATCTTTCTTGATGATGCAGCACGACGGGCAGCGCGTCTTGCAGAAACGAAATCTCTTTGAGCATGTCATAGCCGAGCTGCGGATGCCGATTCATCCATTCGCGTTCGGCTTTGTTGAGCGGGCCGGATTTGAGCAAGATATGGTCCGGCACGCCGATTTTTCCCACGTCATGCAGCAGCGCCCCGCGCTCTAAATTAATCAATTCCTCTGATGAAAGTTCCAGCGCCGCGCCAATCGCCAGCGCCAATTTGGTGACGCGTTGCGAATGACCTTCGGTCTCACTGTCGCGCGCGTCCAAAGCGGCGGACAGCGCGCGCAAGGTCGCTTGATACGAATCCGCCAAATTGTTGAGCGCAATCGCCAACGAGGCGGCTTGTTCCAAAGTCTGTTCGTGCAAGCGCACCCGCTGCAATGCTTGCGCGGAGAGATTGGCAATCGTCGTCGTCAATTGCAACTTGTCGTACCCCGGCGCGCCCTGTTCTGTAAAACCGACAAACAGAGTCCCCAACATGCCGGAAGGCGTGCGTAAGGGGACGACGACGCCGCCGCGCATATCGGCAAAAACGCCGTGCAATTGCGCGCGCTCATCGGCGCTTACATCCGCGATGACAAACGGCTCGCCGGTCTGGAGCGCAACCCATGACAAGCCGCCCTGACTGCGCTCATGTTCCATGCCGCGATGCGGCATGTTGCGCGTCGCGACCACAGTCAGGTTGCTGCCGTCTTCGGAAAGGATTTGGAGTGAACCGCCGGCGCCTTGCAGCATGTTGACCGTATCGTTCACAATCAATTCGTGCAAACGCGCTTCGGTGGCGGCGGTACGCAGTTTGTCGGAAAATTCAAACATCGCGCTAATTTCGTCCAGACGGCGCGCGGTTTCGTCCAACAAACGCGCGCGCGCAATGCCCGCCGCAATCTGTCCCGCCAACGTCGTGAGCAAGCGTAAATCGTTTGTGTCAAAACGACCGGGTTCGAGATGCGCCACGGCAATGACGCCCACAATGCGTTTGCCAATCCGCATCGGCACGCCCAAACACGCGCGCAATGACTGCGTCGGGCCGTTAAAGCGCAAGTCGCGCGTCAAATCTTGAATCAACAAGGGGTCGCCTTCACGCGCCACCCATTCCGCGACAGTGCGGCTCCAGGGTTGTTCAAGCGCTTCGGCATCGGGCAGCGCGGGTTCCAATTTGAGCGCGCCGCCGCTTTCGCGCACAAAATACATTTGCGCGTCGTCGCTCTGGAGCAATTCACGAATTTCCGCCATGACGATGGCTAACACGCGGTCGAGCGAAACCTCGGCGTTCGTCGCCGCAATCACATCGTTCAATAAAATCAATTCGTCCAGGCGCCGCGTCGCCGCTTGCAAATGACGCGCCTTTTCCAGCGCCATAGCCGTTTGCGTGGCGACGAGATACAAAAAGTGCGATTGCTCTTCGGTGAATTGACGCGGCGTGCGGCTGTACACGCCCAACAAACCAATCACGCGCGTTTCGGCGAGCATTGGCGCGCAGACGCCCGAAACGACTTGATGGCGAATTAAATAATCGGACGATTGAAAACGCGTCTCGAGCTTGAAATCTTCGACGAGGACGGGATTTTGCGCGCGCAGCACATAGCCCGCGTGCAGATGCGGGTCGCTCGCGGTGAGGGTGCGGCCGACGACGCCGCGTTTCCAGCCGCGCCCATTCGCCAACAAGAACATGCCGTCGGCGCCGGGCAGCAAGACTTCATAAAAATCGCCGGGCAGTAAATTGACTAACGTGTCCAACGTGCGTTCCAACACTTCGTCCGGCGTGATGGCGCTCAAAAAACGCTGCGCCAATTCACGCAGCGCGCTTTGTTCTTGGAAACGGCGTTGCGATTCGGCAAAGAGCCGCGCGTTTTCAATCGCTTGCGCCGCTTGGTCCGCCAAGCCCTGCATGAACTCGCGGTCTTCGACTTGGATTGTATCTTCGTTATTGCCCAACGCAATCAAGCCCAGCCCACGGCCTTTGACGCGCAAGGGCAGCAGGAGAACGCTTTGCAAACGCAGCAGCGCGGCGATTTCGCGCGCGCCCTCGCTCAAATTCGTGTCGGTCAAATTGCCAAGAATGGCGAGATGTCCCTCTTCAAACGTGCGCTTGACTTTGGGATTTAATGACAAATGACCGAGGCGCAGCGCTTCGACCAATTCGGTTGGCACGCCAAAATGCGCGACCAGACGCATTTCTTCTTCCGCTTCCAAGATGTAAAAAAGGCCATAGCCGGTATGCGTGGTATTGAGAAAGACCGCCAAGAAACGCCGCGCCAATTGTTCTACGTCCACCCATTCGTTCACCGTCGAAGCCATAGCGCTGAACGCGCTCATTTGCTCCATTCGCTGCCGCGACTCGAATAACGCTTGGTCGCGTTCGAGCATACTGACGATATGTAGCGCGATAGTTTCAACGAGCGTCACATCGTCTGCGGTGAATTCAGAGGCGGCGTGATGGGCTTCGACGATCAGCGCGCCGCGCAAATTATTGTGAAACCAGAGCGGGGCGAGAATGAGCGACGCGAGCGCGGGCGGAAGCGCTGCGGCGAGGTTGGTCCCGAGCGCGGCTGCGACTTGGGCGTGCGTGAGCCAGAACGCGACATTTTGGGCGGTCAGCGTTTGCGCCAAAGCCGCCGCGTACGCGGCGGGATTTCCCGTTGGCGCGGGCGGCGTCACGAGGACGCGCGGCGTTTCGGTATCCTGCAAAAGCAGAATTCGGTCGGCGGGCATCAGGTCCGCCAGCGTTTTACGCAGCTGCGTCAAGAGGTCTTCGGCGCTCAAGTCGCGGGCGACCCAATGCGCGAGGAGGCGTAATAGTTGATTTTCCTGCGCCGCGCGTCGCGTCGCTTGGTTCATCGCAAGCGCGTCGTTTTCAAAAGCGTCCGCCGCTGCCGAAACATCCAGAGGATTCATCCGTTTGATGGAAACGCGATGGAAAAATTGGGAGCAAGGCGCCGGCGCGTGTCGAGCGCGCCAGCGCCTTGCGCTGAACCAAAATTCTAGCCGCCGCCGCCGCCGCCGTGAACGCCGCCTTCGGTCAACGAACGCAAATCATTCAATACGGCGTCAACTTCTTGAATGGAAACGGGGCGGTCCTGGTCGCGATGTTTCAAGGTTCCCGCCGCGATTTTTTCCACCGCCACTTCGCGGAGCGAAAGATTACGCGCGGTGGCTTCTTTGGCCAAAGCCGCGCCGGCATTATAGCCGATGACCGGATTCAATGCCGTAACGATAATTACGTTCTTGCCGAGCCAACCTTCCGCTTTTTCACGATTGGCTTGGATGCCGACCACGCATTTGGTCGTGAACGCCGCGAGCGCGTTGGTCAAAATTTCCATCGCCTCGAATAAATCGTACGCAATGACCGGCATCATTACATTCAATTCCAATTGGCCCGCCGCCGCCGCCAACTGCACTGTGAGATTGTTGCCCATGACGTGATAGCAAACCATGTTCAACATTTCCGCCAACACCGGATTGACTTTGCCGGGCATAATCGAAGAGCCGGGTTGTACGGCGGGCAAGCGGATTTCATCCAAGCCGGTGGTCGGACCCGATGCCAACAAACGAAAATCATTTGCGATGCGCGTCAAGGTCAGCGCGAGCGTATTGAGCGCGGCGGAAAAATCGGCGGCGTCCGCGTTGCTTTGCATGGACTCGAAGAGATTGCCGGACGAGCGCGTATTGAAATGCGTCAATTCGTTAAGGCGTTTAATCATGCGCGCGTGATATTCGGGATGCGCGTTCAAACCGGTCCCGGCGGCAGTGCCGCCAATGCCCAAGCGGCGCACGCGGTCGGCGGCGGTGGCAATGCGTTCGCGGTCGTTGCGAATCGCTTGCGCGTAACCGCCAAATTCTTGGCCCATTCGCACCGGCACCGCGTCCTGCAAATGCGTGCGTCCCGATTTTACAATGTCGTCAAACTCGACGGCTTTTTGTTGCAGCGCGTCCGCCAAACCGTCCACCGCCGCGAGCAGCGCGTCGAGCATAAAGAGAATGCCCAAACGGATGGCGGTCGGAATCGTGTCGTTGGTGCTTTGCGCCATGTTCACGTGGTCGTTGGGATTGACCGGTTTATTCTTGTCGCCAATATCAAAGCCGAGCATTTGATTGGCGCGATTGGCAATCACTTCGTTCACGTTCATATTGTGCGACGTGCCGGCGCCGGCTTGGAACGGATTGAGTTCAAAATGGCGCGCGAGTTTATCGTCCATCACTTCTTGCGCGGCTTGCGCGATGGCGTTCGCGAGGTTGGCGTCGAGCAAACCCAAATCGCGGTTCACTTCGGCGGCGGCGCGTTTGATGAGCGCCATGCTCCAGATGAACGCGCGTTGTTGTTTCAGATGACTAATCGGAAAATTGTGCAGGGCGCGCTGCGTTTGAGCGCCCCACAAAGCGTCGGCGGGGACTTGGAGTTCGCCCATCGAATCTTTTTCTATGCGCTGTGACATGATGATAGAGAGCCGAATAAACGCATCGGGTTTGCGGCGTTGCGTTTATTCAACTGTGATGAAATGGTATGGTACACGAAAAAGGCGGACGACTCCGCCTTTTTGCAACTTTAATTGCCGAGGTCGGCAACGCTTTGGATGTGCGGAATGCGCGCTTGCGCTTGCTCCTTGAGCATTTGATTGGCGCTGACTTGGAGCACCTTTGCTAGCGCGGCGTCCGCTTTTTCGCGCTGTCCTTGCGACGCGTACAGGATGCCGAGGTAAAAATACGCGAACGCTTGATTGGGGTCGAGCGCAATGGTTTTTTCAAACGCTTGAATCGCGTCTTGCCAACGATGCGCGACATAGTACGCGGCGCCGAGTTCCAGATAGTTTGCGGCAGTCGCTTGACTGGCGGCTTCGGTCGAGTATTTTTCGATGGCTTGTTCCGGCGTCAATACCGGCGACGTATTGGACGCTGCTTTCGATTTTGATGGCATCTCCGCTTCTCCATTTGGAATGTAAAAATTTTACCACGAGTGCGCCAAGACCCCAACTGTTTTGCCATGCTTGGCGCTGCGCGTCGCGCAATGCGGCTAAAATGTTCGGGGTCTTGCTATGCCGCCTGACAATTCCCTCAATTTCGTTTGATGATGGGAATAGAGCCCGCCGCAATCAATTCGCCTTGCGCGGCTTGCGCGTTCAAGACGCTGACTTTGGCGGCGACTTGCTGCGCGACCTGTTTGAACGCCTGCCCCAGCGCCGAGTCCGCTTCGGTGACTGTGACCGGCAAACCGGTATCGCCGCCCATGCGAATTTTGGGGTCAAGCGGAATTTCGCCGAGAAAGGGCGCGTTCATTTTGGCTGCCATGTGTTTCGCGCCGCCGTGGTCAAAAATCGCGGTGCGCTCGCCGCAATGCGGGCAGACAAAATAGCTCATGTTTTCGACGACGCCCAGCACCGGCACTTCGAGCCGCTTGAACATATTGACGCCGCGCACCACGTCCGAGAGCGCCACATCCTGCGGCGTCGCCACGATTACGGCGCCGGTCAAGGGCAATGTTTGCGCGAGCGTCAATTGCGCGTCGCCCGTCCCCGGCGGCAAATCAATCACCAGATAATCGAGCGCGCCCCATTCCACATCGGTCAGAAATTGGCGAATGGCGGAATGTAACATGGGCCCGCGCCAAATCATGGCTTGTTCGGGCGAAACGAGAAAACCCATGCTCATGAGTTTCAAGCCAAACGCTTCGAGCGGAATGAGTTTATCGTTTTGCGCGAGCGGTTTTTGATGTTCCAAGCCGAGCATGATGGGAATGTTGGGCCCGTAAATATCGGCGTCAAGCAAACCGACGCGCGCGCCGGCTTGGGCGAGCGCGATGGCAAGATTGACGGCGACGGTAGATTTGCCGACGCCGCCTTTGCCCGACGCCACCGCAATCGTCGCGCGCACATCCATTTGCAGGCGTCCGCTGATGCGCGCGTCGGATGGCACATTGGCGTCCCATTTGATATTGACGGTTTTGACGCCGGGAATTTTTTTCACGGCGGCAGTGGCTTCGGCGTCCATCTGCCCGCGCAGCGGACACGCGGGCGTCGTCAAGACAATTGTAAAGTTGACCGCGTCGCCTTGTACGGAAACGTCGCGAATCATTTTGAGCGTAACCAAGTCACGATGCAATTCTGGTTCAATTACGGTTGCAAGCGCGTTGATAACTTGTTGTTCGGTAATCATTGCTATTCCTTGTTAAATTAAAAATTCCCGATAAGCGATGGCGCGTCGGATAGCCGCGCGTGCGCGTCATTATAACCGAAAAAAATTGCCCGTCCATTCAAAACGCGTAAAAATTTCGCGTCGCGCGACGCGGCGAAAGCGCTTGGGGTCTTGCAGGCAATGCGCCAATCCTGATTGCCTGCCGAAACTCGATTGACATCCGTTCGCGCTCGGCATAGAATTGCCGCCACAGGAGGTTTGCGTATGCGCAATCGTTGGGGGATTCACGCGCCGAACGCCGGTTTTCGCCGGATGGATGATTTCTACGCGGCAGGTTTTCAAAATTATACGGTTCTCCATGTGAACGCCGACCTCGTTCCTCTCATCCGCGAAAAATATCCGCACGCGCGCATTTTGATTCGCATGTATTTGCAAAATTGGTATGCGACGCAACCCGAAGAATGGGCGCGCGCGGTGATTGAAAACGCCGAACGCTTGCGCCCCTTTACCAATGAAATCACGTGGGCGAATGAGCAGAACCTCGATTTGGAAGGTCATCCGCAAGGCGCAAGTATGCAGCAACCCGTTCCGCCCGCGTCGTTATATCAGGATATTGACGTGTGGAATCTGGAAATGATTCGGCGCTTGCGCGAAAAAATTCCTTGGGCGCGTTTGCACTATCCCGCGTTTGCCAATGACCACAGCGACGACAAAAATCAAGGCGGCTATGTCGGTTTAGAAATTTGCCGCGCGAGCATCGAACGCGCGGACGTGATGGATTGTCATTGCTATTGGCGTCCCGACGATGGCCCGCTCACGCTGGACGGCGGTCAACGCTTTACCTACACGCACAGCTATTTTCCCGATAAACCCATTTTTATTTCCGAGTGCGGCAACTTTGCGGTGCAGGATGCTCGTTCGCCCGACCAATACATTACGTTCATGCACTCGCTCTATCATTATCCGTATGTGGAAGGCGCGACATTTTTTATTTGGGATTCCGATGCCGCGCCGGAAAATGCGTTGAACGTGATTCAACGCAGCGGCGCGTTAGCGCAAACGCTGCGTCATACGCCCAAAGACGCGCCCGCGAGTTTGCCGCCCGTGCCGCCCGCGCCGCCATTGATGACGCGGCCAAAACCCGCGCCCGCGCCATCCGCGCCGATTCAACCTGCGCCCGCGTCCGGCGAATATCTTGTCGCGCCTGGCGATACGCTTTCGGCAATTGCCAAGCGCTTTGGCGTCACCGTTTTGGCGTTGATGAATGAAAACGCGATTGCGGACGCGCGCGCGCTGCGCGCGGGACAGCGTTTGCGAATCCCCGGCTTGGCTGACGCGCCCGCGTCCGACGTGAAACCGCCGATAACGGACGCGGCGCCGCCGCCCGTACCCGCGCCCGCGCTCGAAACGACCGCCGTCGTGTATGTGGTGCGCGGCGGCGATACGTTGAGCGCGATTGCGGCGCGCTTGGGCGTGACGGTGCAGTCCATTGTGGACGCGAATCATTTGACGGACCCGCGGCTCATTCGGCCCGGACAACAGCTAATAATTCCGCCCGCCGCGTTGGTGTTGAGCGCGGCGACTTTTGAAATAACCAAGCCCGCCGCGCGCGTCTATGTGACGCGCAAGGGCGATACGATTGCGCGCATAGCGGAACTGTTTCAAGTGGACGCGCAGGCGCTTGCCGACAAGAATCGCGTCGGCAGGCGCGGCGAAATTTTACCCGGCACGCGTTTGAAAATTCCCGTTCAAGGAAATTGAAATGACTCTTCCCGCGACATTGGAAAAACTTGCCGTCATTGGCAATGGCATTATCGGTCACGGCATCGCGCAAATTTTTGCGATGGCGCGCGTTCCGGTCATTCTGATTGGTCGGAACGAAAACAGTCTGGCGCAGGCGCGCGAAAAAATACGGGCGTCGCTCGCGCAATTCGTGGCGCATGAATTGTTGACGGCGGACGCGGCGCAAGCCGCGCTGGAACGCGTCACGCTTTCGACGCAGCTGCGCGACGCGCGCGCGGCGCAAATGGTCATCGAAGCGGTCACGGAAAATCTCGCGCTCAAGCACGATATTTTTGAACAGCTCGACGCGCTCTGTCCGCCGCCGACGATTCTGGCATCGTCGAGCGGACAACCCGCGAGCAACTTGGTCAATAAAGTCGCGCGGCGCGAGCGCGTCATTGCGACGCATTTTTGGTATCCGCCGCAATTGATTCCGTTGGTCGAGGTCTGCGCGGGACCTGAAACCGCGCCCGCTGTGACGGATTGGGTGTGCGCGCAGTTGCGCGCGGCAAATAAAGAGCCGGTGATTCTCAATCGCGAAATTCCCGGCTTTATCGGCAATCGGTTGCAGTTTGCGTTGCTGCGCGAGGCGTGGGCGTTGTGGGCGTCCGGCGCGGCGTCGGCGGAAGCGATTGATGCCGTCGTGCGTAACAGTTTCGGCCGCCGCCTTGCGATTACGGGACCCATCGAATCGGCGGATGTCGGCGGGTTGGATACGTTCGACGCGTTCGCCGCGTTTCTCTTTCCCGAATTGGATACGCGCCGCGCGCCGCCGGAAAAAATTCAAGAGCTCACGCGCCAAGGGCGGCGCGGTTTGCCGAACGGGCAGGGCGTCTATGATTGGTCGCAGCGCGATGGCGCGGCGCTGTTGGAAGCGCGGATGCAAGAATTATTTCGGCATCTGAAACGCGACCTCGCCGCGCGTGCCAAGTAAAATGCCGCGCGGAGCGCTTAATGATGCGCCATTAAAAAAACCGCGCGCCCGTATCCGACCAGAATCAGCGTTATGGCGAGCATGTCGCGCGTGTAATTTTTGAGCTGCGGCGGCTGCGCGAGGTCAAAGGCGAGAAAATATAAAATCAAAACAAAGAACAAGAGCGCGAGACTTGCGAGCAGCGCAAACAATTGATTGGAATTGTATTGATGCGTGCGCTGCAAATACAAAACATGGTTGGTGAGGACCTCGCCGATAGCTTGGAATAGAAAAATGGCGATGAGCGTATAAACATACAACTCGCCCAAAAATTGGGGGTTGTTCCAGCCGCCGATGAGCGCGAGTACGGCGAACGGCAGCGTCAACGCCAAACCGGTTCCGATGGCGGCGCGCTGCATCAAGCGCTGCAAGACGGTGGGCGCAATATCCTCCAAACGATAGGCGAAAAATTTGCGCGGCAGATAAAGCGAGACAAACGTAATTACCGCCGCCAAAATGGCGACGGGCAGAATCATGGCGCCATAAACGGTAGAGGCGCTGTTGGCGTACAAACCTGCGGTCAAAAGCGCTATCAACAAAGCATACAGCACGGGGCATCATCCTCCACAAGATGTCCGTATTGTAATGGTAAATTGAAATTTGCGAATTTCCATTGACAAATGCCGCAACTCCATCTTATAATGCGCTCAACCCCAAGCGAAAGCGCTGGCGATTGATTTCCTCAACCCCGTTAAAACGACATCCACATGTCCATTCTGCTCAAAGGAGGCGCAATCAAAGCGATACCAATTTAATTCCGCGCAAGTGTCCATTGCCCCACATTCGCGTCGCTTGAAATTTCACTGCGCCGCGCAAAAGATGGGTTCACGAACTCAGGAGGAGAAGAATGAACTGCGTTTTTTCAAAACGTAATTTGATGTTATTGGCGCTTGGCGCAATCATCGCCCTCATGGCGGCATGTGCGCCAGCCGTCGCGCCTACGACGGCGCCGCCGACTGCCGCGCCCGCCCAGCCAACCGCGGCGCCCGCGCAGCCGACTGCCGCGCCCGCGCAACCGACCGCCGTTCCCGCGCAGCCGACCAGCGCGCCTTCGACCGGCGGCAAGGTTATCAGCATTGCTTATACGCAAGAGCCGAATAATCTCAGTCCGCTGTACACCAATCAATGGTTCACCGCAAACTTGTTTGATTTATTCCTCGCCAATGCGCTGATTACGTTCAACGACAAGAACGAACCGCTGCCGTGGATTGCTCAAGAAATTCCGTCCATTGAGAATGGCGGCATTTCAGCCGACGGCAAGGTGATTACGTTCAAACTGCGCGATGATGTCAAATGGTCGGACGGCGTTCCGCTGACCGCCGACGATTATGTTTTCACCTGGCAAATGGTGATGAGCGACAAAAACACGGTGACGAGCCGCGACCCGTTCGACAGCGTGGTGGATAAAGTGGAGGCGACAGACCCGCATACGCTGGTCGTCACTTTTAAAGAACCCTACGCGCCGTGGATGACCACAATTTTTAGCCGCGTCAACAGCTCGGTCGCGCTCCCCAAACATATTCTCGAACCGGTATTCCAAAAAGATGGGACGCTCGATAACGCGGAATGGAATCGCGCGCCGACGGTGGGCGTTGGGCCGTTCCTGTTCAAGGAATGGGAAACCGGCAGCCATCTCACGTTTCAAGCGAATCCCGATTTTTGGATGGGCAAACCCAAAGCCGACCAAATTTTCTTTCGCATTGTGCCGGACGACGCCGCGCAGCTAGCTGCGATTAAAGCGGGCGACGTTGACATTGGCGTTTTTATCAGCCCCTCCGACGTTCCCGAATTGGAAAAACTCGGCACGGTGGATATTGCCAAAGTGCAATCGGGTTATAAAGAATCGTGGTACTTTAACATGAGCGCCGACGAGGCGACCAAGGGCCACCCGGCGCTGCAAGACGCGAACGTGCGCCGCGCGATTGTGATGGCGGTGGACCGCGACAAGATTGACCAAGAGCTGTTGTACGGTTTGACCAAACCCGCGTTGACGTTCTGGGACGGCATGGCGCAAGCGGACCCGAATATCGAACCGATTAAATACGACCCCGAAGGCGCCAAGAAACTTTTGGATGACGCCGGCTGGAAAGTGGGCGCGGACGGAATTCGCGAAAAGGACGGCGAAAAATTAAAACTGCGCTATCTGACGACGACGCGCGAGGTTCGCAAGAACACGCAGGCGATTGTGCAGCAAGCGTGGAAAGCGGTGGGCATTGATGCCGATTTGGTGACGCATCCGTCCGATGTCTTTTTCAACAGTTTCGGCGACAAGGGTCCTGTTGCGACCGGGCAGTATGATGTGGCGCAATGGTCCAATTCGCCCAAGTTCCCGGACCCCGACACGGTGGATTGGTTATGCAGTGAAATTCCATCCGAAGCGAATCCGCCCGGCAATAACTGGGAATTTATCTGCGACAAAGATTTGGATGCGCTGTTCCAACAGCAAGCGCGCACTGTGGACGCCAAAGCGCGCACGGAACTGTTTTTCCAAATCCAAAAAATGATTGCGGACAAGGTGTACTGGGTGAGCATTTGGGATGATCCCGATTTGTGGACCATCTCGAAAAAACTCACGGATGTAAAATTCTCTGGCGCGACGCCGTTCTGGAACGCGTACCAGTGGGACAAGACACAATAAGCTCAATAAGCCCTGACAGGTTTTGCGCGACGCAAGACAGCGCAAACTTGTCAGGGCTTGCGCTATATGGGCAGATATATCATTCGTCGTTTGCTGCAAGCGATTCCGCTTTTATTTCTCATCAGTATCATTGTGTTTGTGCTGATTATGAATATGGGCGACCCGCTGGTTTCGTTTGCCGGGCGCAATGGTCAGGTCAAAGGCAAAGACCGCGAGCGCTTGATTCGCCAACTCGGTCTCGACCAGCCGCTGTACATGCAATACATTGTCTGGTTGATTGGCAACGATTGGATGAAAATTGACGCGAACGGCGATGGAACGCCGGATACGCCGGGCGAACGACGCGGCGTACTGCGCGGCGATTTGGGAACTTCGGTCGTGACCAAGCAGCCGGTCCTCAAAATGATTGGCGACCGTTTGCCCAATACGCTGCTCTTGATGTTCACGGCTGAAATTGTCATTATCGTTTTTGCGTTGTTGTTGGGCATTTTATCGGCGGTAGGTCAATACTCGTGGTACGACAATCTTTTTACCGGTTTGTCGTTCGTGGGTTTTTCGATGCCGGTGCCGTTATTGGCGCTGGGTTTGATTTACATTTTTGGCGTGTACTTGAAACGCGCGGGCTTGCCCTATTTTCCGACGGTGGGCATGTTTGAACCGTCGGTGGGCAAGACGCCCGAACAAGTGCTTTGGCACATGGCGCTGCCGATTGCGACTTTAGCCATCATTTCGATTGCGGCGTACAGTCGTTTCATCCGTTCGAATATGCTCGAAGTTTCGAGCCAAGACTATATGCGAACCGCGCGCTCTAAAGGTTTGTCGGAACGCTTGATTCTGTTCAAACATGCGCTGAAAAACGCGGCGCTGCCGATTGTGACGTTGATTGGATTGGATTTGGGATTTTTGCTCGCGGGCGCGCTGGTGACCGAAACGATTTTTTCGTGGCCCGGCATGGGGCGGCTGTTTTACGACCACGCGGTCAAATCTGATTTGCCGGTCTTGATGGGGATTTTGATGCTGATTTCCGTTTCCGTCGTATTTTTTCAAATTGTGACCGACGTAACCTACACCTTTCTCGACCCGCGCATTCGTTATCATTAGCAGAGCGCATGGCAACGCTAACCGAAGCGGTGAACGCCGCGCAACCCGATTCCAAATCGCATGACCTCTCGCCCAGTCAATTGGCGTGGCGCAAGCTGCGCCAAAATCGCGCGGCGATGTTTGGATTGGTTCTATTCGGCTTGCTGCTGGCGTACATCATTGGCGGGTCGTTTATTTTTTCCGAAGAGTACGCCAACCACACTGATTTGAACATTCGGCTGCAACCGCCGTCCGCCGCGCATCCCTTTGGGACGGACCCGATTGGCCGCGATATTATGGCGCGCACGATTTACGGCGGACAAATTTCGCTGGCGATTGGCGTCGCCTCGGTGGCAATCGCGCTCATCGTCGGCGTGCTGGTCGGCGCGTTCGCGGGCTATTATAGCGGCAAGACGGACAGCATTCTGATGCGTTTTACCGAAGCGGTGTTGAATATCCCCACGTTGTTTCTTTTGATTATTGCGGCGAAATATGCGGGCGATAAAATCCAAAATTTTAATTTGTTTGGGCGCGAATTTAGCGGCAGTCTGATTGTCATTATTTTGATTATCGGTTTCACCAGTTGGATGTATCTGGCGCGCATTGTGCGTTCCGAATTTTTATCGCTCAAGGAACGCGAATATGTCACCGCCGCGCGCGCGTTGGGCGTAAAAAATTCGCGCATTATTTTTCGTCACGTTCTGCCCAATACCACCGCGCCGATTATTGTGGCGGCGACGCTGGGGATTGCGACGGCGATTTTGTCCGAGGCGTACATTAGTTTTTTGGGTTTGGGCGTGCGCGCGCCGACGGCGACTTGGGGCAACATGCTCGAAGACGCGACGCGTTATATCGAAAGCGCGCCGCACATCTGGTTTTTTCCGGGCTTGATGATTTTGATTACCGTGCTGGCAATCAATTTTCTCGGCGACGGCTTGCGCGATGCGCTCGACCCGCGCACGCTAGCCAAGTGAGCCGCGCGTCAATGGCTCGTCCGCCGAGCCGAAAATTTTTTGCAAGCAATTCCACCGGACGCCAAGAACACTCTGCGTGCTTCTTGGCGTTTCTGCATGGAGAGATTCTTTCTAGACAGGGGAGGAGAGTCAAAGCGTATGCCCAAGTTTCGTTATGATGATTTGACGTGGGTCGAGGTGCGCGAAGCGGTTGCGGCGAAAAAAGCGATTCTCGTGCCGATTGGTTCGATTGAAGACCATGGTCCGCATCTGCCGCTGAATACGGACAATGTGATTGTCGAGGCGGTGTGTTTTGAAGCGGCGCGCCGCGCGCCTGATGAGTTGCTTTCGCTGCCGGTTTTACCGGTCGGCTTTGAAGACCATCACATGGATTTTCCCGGCTCGCTCACGTCTTCGATGGAAACGTTATTGTCCTTTTTCGCGGACGCGGCGATTAGCGTGGCGCGGCATGGTTTCACGCATATCATGTTGGTCAACGGTCACGGCTCGAATTCGTCGTTGGTCGAATTGGCGGCGCGCAAAGCGGTGTTGCAAACGGGGGCGCTTGTTGGCGCGATGGCGGGCAACGCGGCGGTGGACGATGTATTGATTCGCGATTTGGTTGCGGCGCATCGCAAATCGGAATACGGCGGCATCGGTCACGCCTGCGAGTTTGAAACGGCGCTAATGTTGTATTTGCGGCCCGATTTGGTGCAGATGGACAAGGCGGTGCGCGAATTGGGCGTGCCGGATTTGAAATACTTTAATTGGGATCATCCCAAACCGGCTGCGTACGCGTGGATGGATTGGTGGTCGCGTTTTTCCAAAACGGGCGTCGCCGGCGACCCGACTGTCGCCACGCGCGAATTTGGCGAAAAAATGTTTCACGCCACCGTCGAACGTCTGATTGAATTGATGCGCGAGTTCAAACAAATTCCCATCAAGCCGCGCCGCGATTGGCATTAGCGCAGCCGCCCGCTTACGCGACCGCTTCGGTTGTTTCGCGCAATAACGCTTGCGCGGTCGCGCGCAAATCCACCGCCAGCGCGTTGAGCGCGTGCGGTTTATATTGAATGTGCCGCAACCCGGCAATGTCGAACGGAATATCTTGGGTTTCTTGTACGAGCAAGATGACCTTTTTGCCGAGCGCGTGAGCATAGCCGATTTCGTAAAACACGTTTGGATTTTTGCCCGATGTGTCCGCGACGATAAAGCGCGCGCGCGCGATTTGCGTAAAAATCATCTCGACGATGCGTTCGACCGTGTGCGCGTCTTTGGCGTGTTCCACGCGACAGCTCAGATTTTCGAGCGTCGGTTTGATGGCGCGTTCATAGATGGCAAAATGTTCTTGGCGGAACGGCATCAGCACAAACACAAACGGCTTGGTTTGATTGTGGCGCATCTGCTGCTGATGTTTGCTGAGCAAAAAACGCAAGCGGTCTAGGTCGGGACCGACGTCTTGATAAAAACTGCGCGTGCCTTCGATGCGCCGCGTCAGGTCAACGACAAAATCCAGCTCTTGGCGCGCTTCGTACGTATCGAGCAGCGCGCGATAAAAAGAAAATTCATCGCCGTTGCGTTTGCCCAAAACGACGGGCATCCCGCGCAGAACCGTATCGCGCTGTTCGCCGGTCAAGCCGCGCGCCAAAATTTGCGCGAGGACGGACAGGATGCTCTGGACATGTTCCAGTTCAGACAAAGTGTTGTGCATACTTGTGGCGGTCCTCCTCGATTTGTTTGAGCAGCGTCAACTTGTCGCGCACATTTTGTACGCCGATGAGTTCCAGCAAGCGCCGCCGTTTCGGATTCTCCAAGGTCTCATGCAGCCATTCTTGATACGCGCGCAATTGCCCGTTCAAATCTTGCAGAACATACAGCTCTGGGCGCGACAAGTTGGCGTCCTCTAATTTATAATCGCCCGTCGTCATGAGCTGCGAGAGCTGCGCCGACGGCAAGGTGAGCAGATTATTGAGCGCGGGCAGTTGTTGTTCGAGGGACAGACCGAGCAAGGAAAGCGTTTGCACATAGACCGATTGCCCGGCGGGTGTGCGCGCCCCATCTTGTTCGCTAGTCAACAATTCGCCCAGAACGTGTTCGACAATGTCGCGGCTCTCGAAATCCGCCGTCAGATATTCGGTTTCGATTGTGATGGTATGGATAAAGCCGCGCCGTTCCAGCTCGACGGTCACGTCGAAACGCTGGCGCAAAAATGGGGCGGGACGCAAAGCCGTTTCCGGCAGAGTCGCCGCCCCCATCATTCGCACCGGAATCGTTTGCTGCCAGCTGCATGTAATTTGATTGCCGTTCGCCTTGTGCTTTAACAAGGCGTGCCGACCAATCCAGCGCGCGAGCGTATCGGGCGCAAAAGGCGCGTGCACCGGAATGACGAGCCGAAAATATGCTTTGCGGCGCTTGAGCGCAAACGTGGTGACAAAATAGCCCAAGACCGCAAAGGTTATGCCTGCCGCGACCATCCCCGCGAAACCGAGCCCTTGTTGCGCCGCAATGAGCATCCCCAGCCCCGTAACAAAAAGTACGGCGGCGCTCTTGAGCGCGTTGGTTAGATTTTTCGCGCTGCGTTCGATTTCGAGACTCGTTTGCGCCGCGTCCAGCGTCTGGCGCGCAATCCGCAGCTGTTCCGATAGCAGACTGCTTTCGAGCATCTGCGCGAGTTCGCTCGAAATGATTTGGATTTCTTCGATATCCTCGTCAAATTGTGAACCGGCGCGCCGCGTTTCGTCGTCAATTTTGCCAATCAAATAGGGCGGCTGCCAAAGCGTATCTTCGATGCTGCGAATGGTCGGATAGCCAAAAACTTTGATGGGTTCGTCGAACGTCGCTATTTTCGCGGCAAAAGTTTGCGTGTGCCGCGTGGCGCGCAGTTGGTGGCTGACTTTTTGGATGACGGGGAGTTTGATATTAACATACATCAGATACCGCTTGAGCTGAGTCAAAGTTTCAAGCTGTTCGGCGACATTGCCTTGCAGCGCGGTCACGAGGCGGCGGCGCAGCGGCGTAATGTGGTCGCGCGCTTGGCGCAGCGTTAGCGTCACAGAATCTAATGTGCGCGCATACAGGACGAGCGCGCAGTATTTGTAAATCACGCTGTCATGCGTTGCCCATTCGTCCGGCGTAAATTCTGTAGCGTACAAAAGAATGTTGTTGCCGCTGCCGCTTGTGGCGGCAATGGCGTCGCCCGCAAAAGGTTTAACGTCCAGATGCAATGTGGGAATCGAAAACCCGACGCGCATCTCGTCGGCGGAGCGTTCATCCAAAAAAATGGCGGACACTTGATTTTGCTGCAAGAACGCGCATGCCGCCTGTTCCACCGGCGGGTCCACAGTCGTAACTTGGAATTGTTGAAATGGCGCAATGCCTGCGCTCAAGATTGCCAATTTGCTGCGCGCGGAATCGGGAAGCACGGCATACAGCAGCTCGCTGACGCGTTGAACAAAATCCGGTACGAGGTCATTCAAGAGCGCGTTGAGCGCAATGCCGGGGATGGGCGCAATCGTAAGCGTGTGTTGACAAAAACCGCGCTGATTGATTTTGCCGGGCAGGGGAAAAAACGCCACAGTGCGAAAATCGCGACTGTATTGATAGGTTGTGTGGAACGTAACGGCGTCACGTTCCATCTCTATATCGCTGACTTGGTGGGGCGCCAAGGCGCGCAAGCGTTTTTCGATTTCAAACAACAGGTTTTCCGCGATGGGGACCCAGTGATAGACGGAAATCCGTAACATAGCGTTTCAGAAAATCACAAAAATCTAACTTGAATTTTTAACTTTTTTCTCCTTTCAAGCAGTATAGCCATCATTTCGCATCAAGCGCCATAGGATTAGAGTACTTTCTTTACTATCCGAAACATCAAGATTTTACGTAATACTCGGTTATCTTGTGGGTCACGCAACGCAACCTACAATTTGTGGTGTGAATGAGCTTGGGCAGACCTGTCGAGCCGAATGAGGCAGCAGAGCAAGGCGTTTCGAAAAATATGCGGATTTGATTTCAAAATGGATTTGACGATTGTCATTGTGTCCTTTCAAGTGCAAGCCATGCTGGAACGATGCTTGGAATCGCTGGCGCTCGCGTGCCGCGCGCTCACGACGCAAATTATTGTGATAGACAACGCTTCGACGGATCAATCCGTTCGCATGACGCGCGACCGTTTTCCTGCGGTGGAATTGATTGCAAATGATGTGAATGTAGGTTTTGCGCGCGCCAACAATCAAGGTTTGGAACGCGCGCAAGGAAAATTTTGGCTGCTCCTCAATCCCGACACTGAAATTTTGACGCAAGACGCCGACGCGCTGCAAAAAATGGTCGCGTTTATGGAAACGCATCCGCGCGCCGGCGCCTGCGGACCCAGTTTGTTTTACGCGGACGGCGCGCGGCAACATTCCGCGTTTCGTTTTCCGAGTTTGGCGCAAATCTATATGGATTTGTTTCCCGTCAATTGGCGCTTGCGCGAATCTCGCTGGAATGGCCGTTATTCTTTTCGCAAGTATGAACAGGGCGCGCCGTTTCCAATTGACCATCCGCTCGGCGCGGCGTTGCTCGTGCGCGCTGAAACGGCGCGGCAGGTCGGATGTTTGGACAATGATTTTTTTATCTATGCCGAAGAAGTGGATTGGTGTATGCGAATTCGGCGCGCGGGATGGCAGATTTGGTGTGTGCCGCAAGCAAAAATTGTTCACCATGAAGCGCGCAGCACGCGTCAATTCCGCGCCCAAATGTTTGTCGAGTTGTGGAAAGCGCGGTTCACATTATTTCAAAAACATTATTCGCGCGCGTGGAATGTGTGCGCGCGGCTTTTGGTGCGGGCGGGGCTGCGGCGCGCGCTGCGTCTCGCCAAACAAAAAGCGCAGCGCGGCGAAATGACTGACGCCGCATTGCAGCGACAGTTGGCGGCGTACGAAGCGGTCATTGCGCTCAGTCGCGCGCCGTTGGAATGAAAAATATGTTGTCCGTCATTGTCTTGACGCTGAACGAAGCGAAACATATTCGCGCGTGTTTGGAATCGGTTCAATCTTTTGCGGACGAGCTGCTCGTGTTGGATTCCGCGAGCGTAGACGAAACGGCGGCGTTAGCGCAAGCCGTCGGCGCGCGCATCGTGACGCGGCTGTTCGACAATTACGCCGCGCAGCGCAATGCCGCGCTGGAATATGCGCGCGGCGATTGGATTTTTTTTATTGACGCCGACGAACGGGCGAATGAAAGATTGGGCAAGGAAATCCGCGCGCGCATTTCGCATAGTGAAAACGCTATGACGGAGCAGGTTCTTTTTTGGGTACCGCGCCAGAACTATATTTTTGGGAAATGGATTCGGCACACCGGCTGGGCGCCGGATTATCAGCCGCGCGTTTTGAAAAAGGGCAGGGCGCGCTTTGATACGGCGCGTCCGGTGCATGAATTGGTGATTGCCGACGGCAAACAGGATTATCTGGAAACGCCGTTGGTGCATTACAATTACGAGACGCTGGCGCAATTTCGGCGCAAACAAGTACGCTATACGCGTTTTGAAGCGCAAATGATGGCGGCGGAAGGAATTCGTCCGCGTTGGCGGAGTTTCCCAAGCGCGCCAGCGCGCGAATTTTATCGGCGTTTCATCGCCTTGTCCGGTTATCGCGATGGCTTGCACGGCTTGGGTTTGAGTCTCTTGATGGCGTATTACGCGTTTTGGCGCCAGGTGTGGGCGGCAGAGCTGGCGCGCCAAAAATATAGCTTGAACGAAAATTAAACGTCGTTCTCTTCCGCGTCAGGTCTCACCGCGGCGGGCGGTTCGTCGTCTCGCACTTCCCAAACCGGCAGCGGTTCTTTGCGGCCGCGCACGCGCACCGGCGTCAAGGCGCGCATGGTAATGCCGGGGACGTTTGTCCCGGCGGTTGCGCCGTCCGCCAAAATCTGATTGTTGTTGGCAAAGGCGCTGATGCGCGCGGCGACATTGACCGTATCGCCGACGAGCGTATATTCCACTTTGCCCAGCGCGCTGACATTGCCCAAAACAGCCCACCCGGTGGCAATGCCGATGCCAAAATTTAATTTTTCTTCGGTTGCGCGCTTTTGTTGATAGCGCATTAAATCGCGCTGAATTTGAATTGCCGTCCGCAAGCCGCGCGCGCAGTGGTCGGCTTGGTCGAGCGGCGCATTCCAAATCGCAATCAAGGCATCGCCCATCGGTTTGGAAACGGTGCCGCCTTCCGCTTGAATCGGTTGCAAGGCGATTTCGATATAGCGATTGACCAATTGCAAAACGGTTTGCGGCGTCGTTTCATCCGACAAGGTGGCAAAGCCGCGCAAATCCGCATACAACACGGTTACGACGCGGCGCGCGCCGGTGAGCGGCAATTCGCCCCGGTCAATCGCATCCACCACGCGCCCCACGCTTTCCGGCGGCACATAGCGCCGAAACAGCAGCGTCAAAAAGCGGCGGCGGCGTTCTTCAAACAAATAGCGGAACGTCGTGATGCTCAAGGCGGTAATGAGCAGCGCGAGCGCGGGATATAAAATTTGGATTATGACGCCGCGATTAAACGCTTCGAATGTAAAAAGCAATAACCCCAACAGATACACCAGCGTTAACGCAATCGCATACAGCGGACGCAAATGCGGCAGAGTCAAACCGGCGAGCAGCGCGAAAGCTAGCGTCAGCGCCAATTGACCCAGCGCGCCTTGCGGCTGCAAGGTGTTGGGCGGCGTATTGAGCAACATACTCGCAATATCGGCTTGCAATTGAATATCGTTCGCTTTGGCGCCATCCAAACTGAGCGGGATGGTGTAGGTTTGATTTTCGATACTTTCGGCGCCGCCGATAAAGACGAGTTTGTCGCGAAATGTGGCTGCCGGTACGACGCCGCGAAAAACATCCACATACGAATAGGTGGCGATGCCCGCGCTGGGGCTGGGAAAATTCAACAGCATCCTGCCGTACTCGTCCACCGGAATCTGGAGCGCGCCGACGCGCACCGTGCGCGCGGGTAAATCGTATTCGATGTTTTTAACGCCGAGCGCTTGCGCCGCCGCCGCGAGCCCCAAGACGGGATACTGAATACCATTGGCTTGAATCGCGGTGGCGATGCGGCGCACAACGCCATCCTCATCCGGCGTTACGGTGCGATGCCCGATGGCGCTGGCGGCTTGGCGCAGAATTTCATCGGGCAGAATCACCACGTCGTACGTCGGCAGAGTTTCCGCTTCGAGCGGATATGCCGCCGCCGAAACGCCGTTCGCCGCGAGCAGCGCGCTGCCGCTTTTTTCCATCGCCATCGCCAGGGCGGCATCGTCCGGCGAAGGTTGGGGAAATAAAATATCGAACGCGACGAGACGCGGCGGTTCCGCGCTCAATCGGTCCAAGAGGGCGGCGTGGACCGCGCGCGGCCAAGGATACGTTCCGATTTCGTCCAGACTTTTGCCGTCAATGGCGATAATGACGACGTTGGGATTGGCGGGAATGGGGTGATACAAAAAATCCGTCGCCAGTTGGTTGAGCGGCGCGAGGAGATTTGTAAAGAGGATGAGATAAACAAAAAAACAGACGCCGAGCGCAATCGCGGCGCCTGCTTGCAGCCGAAAACGCACGCGCGGATCGTTCAGGGGCGGAGGGAGGCGCGTGACAAGATTTGCAAAAAAACGGTCTAGCCGCCGGAGCAAGAGAGAGACGCCGTTCATGTTTCCCGAAAGGGAGTGGCTCGAAATTTTTTGGGTTGCTTACGTTTGGCGTACTGTTTAGATTGGAGCGCCAGAGTCTCAGCGTTGCGGCGTCGGCTGTCTTTGCTCCATCCATTCCACGAGGCGCGGATAGCCGCGTTCAATCAATGCCGTCAAGTCATCGGCGCAAGTTTCGTACGTCTGAAGCGAGCGGCCGTACGGGTCCGCAATGTCATATTCCAAACCGTTCAATTCGCTAAACAAATGAATTTTGCGGCGAGCGTCCGGGAATTCGGCGCCGAGCGCATCGCGATGACTGCGCGTCATGACCAGAATCACGGCTGCCTCGCGCATTAATTCCGGCGAGACCGTTCGCGCGGCGTGTCCTTCCAGCGTCAAGCCGCGCCGCTGCATTGTCAGTTGGGCATCGCTCGAAGCCGGGACGCCGTTGACGCACCACGTTCCGGCGGATTCGATACGATAGCGTTCGGCGTCGCCTTGCTGCGCGGCATACGCGCGCAGCAAGGCGACCGCCATCGGCGAACGACAGATATTGCCGGTACAAACAATCAAGAGCAGCGGTTTTTTCATTCTGTATCAATCAACAGATATTCCAATTCCTGAATGCGCACAATCTCTTCGTCGGTCATGTCGTCGTCGTCCAACGCCAACAAGTCGAGCAATTCATCGTCGTACTGCTCGAATTCTTCCGGCGTCAGTTTGGGACGGTCTTGGCCCAATTCAGCATGCCGTTTTTCGTATTTGCGATATTCGAGCAAAGTATTCGGTTTGGTTTTTGTTTTTGCTAATTTGCGAGTCGCCATATCGGGAAAAATTATACCATTGCTCTTGACCCGTCGCAATGGGACATTAAAACTGGCGCTTTCCCCCCATCGCGTAGAAAGCGTTCTCTAACGCCGCACACACGCGCGCGACAGTGTATGCGATTCCCCCATCGCGTAGGAAGCGTTCTCTAACGCTGCACACACGCGCGCGACAGTGTATGCGATTTTCTCATCGCGTAGAAAGCGTTCTCTAACGCTGCCCCTACGCGCGCGATAATGAAAAATTCCGGCGTCCGCAAGCTCGCGCTTGTGAACCCGGAATTTTTTTGCGTGGATAGAGGTCGCGTTAATTGACGTGCGTGAGCGATGGCGTCCGCGTCAAATCGCGCTCGTGTCCATTCAGGTCAGGCATTGTCGCTTTCGGCTCTAATGCCGCGTTCCACACCTCTTGGACGTGTTCCGCCAAGATGAACCGCATGTCATTGCGAATTTCGTCCGGCAGCTCTTCTAGATCGCGTTCGTTGCGATTCGGTAAAATCACCGTATCCAAACCTGCGCGATGCGCCGCCAAGACTTTTTCCTTGATGCCGCCGACGGGCAGCACGCGTCCGCGCAGCGTGATTTCGCCCGTCATGGCGATATTGTCTTTGACGCGGCGATTCGTGAACAACGAGGCGAGCGCGGTCGCCATCGCCACGCCGGCGCTGGGACCATCTTTGCGCGTCGCGCCTTCGGGAACGTGCAAATGCACATCGCTCTTTTCGATAATCTCCGGGTCAATGCCCAAGTCGGCGGATTTGCTGCGTACATACGAGTATGCCGCTTGCGCCGATTCGCGCATCACGTCGCCCAATTGGCCCGTGACGAGAAAACCTTTGCCGCCGGGCATTCGCGTCGCTTCGATGAACAGAATATCGCCGCCGACCGGCGTCCAAGCCAAACCCGTCGCCACGCCGGGCGTTTCGGTGCGTTCGCGCACTTCATTGTAAAAGCGCGCTTTGCCCAACAATTGCCCCACCAGCGCGGGAGTCACGTGAAACGGCGTCGCTTCGCCTTCGGCGATTTTGGTCGCCAATTTGCGGACAACGCGTCCGATTTCGCGTTCCAAATTTCGCACGCCCGCCTCGCGCGTATAATCGCGGATGATGGCGTATAACGCTTGGTCGTCAAACGTCGCTTCGCCCGCTTCGAGTCCGTTCTCGGTCATTTGTCGCGGAACCAGATAACCCTTGGCGATTTGGGTCTTTTCGTAATCGGTGTATCCCGACAACATTAAAATTTCCATGCGGTCGCGCAGCGGGCCCGAAATCGTTTCCAGAGTGTTGGCTGTGCAAATGAAAATCACTTGCGACAAATCAAAGTCCACGTCGAGATAATGGTCGCGGAACGTTTTATTTTGCGCCGGGTCCAACACTTCGAGTAGCGCCGACGACGGGTCGCCGCGATAATCCGCGCCCACCTTGTCCACCTCATCCAGCATAATGACCGGATTCTTGGTTTCGGCGCGTTTGATGGATTGCATCAAACGCCCCGGCATTGCGCCGATATACGTGCGGCGATGGCCCCGAATTTCCGCCTCGTCGTGCATTCCGCCGAGCGACATGCGAATGAATTTGCGTCCCAGCGCGCGCGCCACCGATTGCCCCAACGAAGTCTTGCCGACGCCGGGCGGGCCGACGAGCGTCAGAATCGAGCCGCGATAAGTATACGCTTCCGCCGTATCGCCGCCGCGTTCCGCGCGCAATTTTCGCACCGCCAGATATTCCAGAATGCGCGCTTTGATTTCTTGCAGGTCGTAATGATCCTCGTCCAAAATGCGGCGCGCGTTGGGAATGTCGAGATTGTCTTGGGTCGTTTTATTCCACGGCAAATCTACGAGCCAATCGAGATACGTTTTAATGACGTGATACTCGGCGGCGGCGGGCGGCATCGTCTTCATGCGTTCTAGTTCGCGCCGCGCCTCTTTTTCCGCTTCGGCGCTCATACCCGCTTCGGCAATCTTTTTCTCGTACTCTTTGATTTCCGCTTCTTGTTCGCTGCCCTCGCCGAGTTCTTTTTGAATCTGCTTCATCTGCTCGCGCAGAATGTATTCGCGCTGATTCTTTTCAATCTCGGCTTGCGCTTGGCCCGAAATCTTTTTGCCAAGTTCCAACACGTCCACTTCTTTGGTGAGCAGCGCGTCCAGTTTGACGAGTTTCGCTTGAATGTCGTCGAGTTCCAACAGCTCTTGCGCGTCTTGCAAATCAATCCGCAGACTCGTCGCAATCATGTACGCCAATTGGCGCGGGTCTTCGACATTCAGCGCCGCCATCAACATTTCTTCGGGCAGCGTTTGCGATAGATTCACCAGCTTGCGAAACAGTTCGACCGTGTTACGCATCAACGCTTCGACCTGCACGTCTTTGTCGATGGCTTCGGGCGCGAGTTCGATTTTCGCTTTGAGGTACGGTTCGAGCGCGGAAAATTCCTTGACCCGAATGCGTTCGACGCCTTGCACAATCAAACGCACCGTTCCGTCCGGCGCGCGCAGCATCCGATGAATAATCGCCGCCGTACCGATTTCGTGCAAATCGTCGGGGCCCGCGTCCTCAAATTTATCGGTCTTGATCGTTACCAACCCAATCAAGCGATTCGGTTCTTTGACGACATCGTCCACCAAACGCAGCGAGCGCGCTTGGCCGACGTTCAACGGCAAAACGGTTAGCGGATAAACGACCACGCCTTTGAGCGGGAGAATTGGCAATTCTTCCGGGATGACGGGCGTGTTTTCATTCACGGTTTCTTGATCTTTCGGTTCCGGTTCGTTCTTTTTGAAAATAGGCATCTGTTTTTCACCTCATTGCGTCAATCTAGCAAAGCAGCGGTGGAGCGGTCTGCGCTTTTTTGATTTTGCACCGTCAGCGTGCGCGTTTCTGTTTTTACCTTTGGCAGCGTAATCGTGAGAAAGCCGTCTTGATAATCGGCGTCAATCTCGTCCACAACGTATTGCCCCGGCAAATAGACCTCGCTGGCAAATTCGCCGTATTGGACTTCGAGACAGTGCGCGGCGGCGCGATGATGCTGATCCACGCGCGCGCCGGTAACGCGTAAAACTTTGGCGCTGAATTCTACTTGAATCTCTTCCGGGTCCATCCCCGCGATTTCGATGAGGATGACGACGGCGTCTTCGGTTTCATACACATCCGTCGGTGGGCGCCAAATAGCTGACGCTGGACCGCCGTCGGGCAAGAGGAGCGAATTCAACATCCGGTCCATACTTTTGGTAAAGCCGATAAACTCGTGTAACGAAGGTGACGAATCTTTTGCGCGCGCCATATTGCACTCCAAGCTTGATAATGGTCTGGCAACTTTGTTATCGTTTCAATTTTACACTGCTACAGCGATAGGTGAGCGCGCGCGGTAAATTCTTACCTCGTATTCCGTCATTCATGTATTACGTTTGGCGTCCGAATGGGTATCAGGCGCGTTTGCGGCTTGACCCACCCCGTCAGGTGGTTTTTGGCGGCGCGCGTCCGCCAATTTCGCGCGAAAACAGGTCAATTTGGTAGGTTTTTTGAGAAAAATTGCACAAAAGTATTGACGCGCGAGTACTAACATCGTATAATGTTCGGGAGACGGCTCGCCCTGTCTCAATTTTATTGCCATGCGGCATCGGGGCGAGCCGTAATTATGTCAATCCACAGCAGATTTGGATGTCACGTCAGGATGGGCGTACGCAAAAATCGGCTAGGTAGGTGATGGGAATGTCAAAACAAGTTACGCGCAGTAGCCAGGTGCGAGTTTCTTCAAAAGCGAGCCGCACGCGGAGCGGCAACGGCAACGGGCATCGCAAGGCGAACGGCGGCGTCCGTCGGGAGGCCGTCGTTGTGACCAGTCAGACGACGAAACCGCTGCCCGCGCAAGCCGCCGCGCGCGCGATTGTGCAGCAATTGTTGGAAAAGGGCAAAGCGCAAGGTTGGTTGTCCCAAGACCAAATCATGACCGCGCTGCCCGAAGCCGAAACCAACATGGAACAGTTGGAAGAAATCTATATTATTCTTTTTGAAGAAGGCATTCAACTGGTTGATACGAATCAAGAAGACGCCGCCAAAGCGGAACAAATCGAAGAACCCGCCCAGGTGGACTTGAACGAAATTGGCATTGACGATACGGTTTCGCTGTATCTCAAAGAAATTTCGCGCATTCCGCTTTTGCGCGCCGAGCAAGAGGTCGAATACGCCAAAGCCATGGAGACGGGCAAGCGCGCGCGGCAGCAATTGATTCGCCCGGCGGGCGGCAGCGCGAGCGAACGCGCCAAGCTCGAGACCAAAGTGCGCGAGGGCGAACTCGCGCGCCAAAAACTTATCAAAGCCAATTTTCGGCTCGTCGTTTCAATTGCCAAAAAATATATCGGGCGCGGCGTTTCGTTTTTGGATTTGATTCAAGAAGGCAACATTGGCCTCATTCGCGCGGTCGAAAAATTCGATTACAAACGCGGCTTTAAATTTTCGACGTATGCGACGTGGTGGATTCGCCAAGCTATCACGCGCGCGATCGCGGACCAGGGGCGCACGATTCGCGTGCCGGTGCACATGTGCGAGCGCATCAACAAATTGACGCGCGTCTCGCGTCAATTGGTGCAAGAACTGGGGCGCGAACCGACGCCGGACGAAATCGCCAAAGAACTTGGCACGACGCCGAAAAAAGTGGAACGCATCATCAAAATTTCGCAGCGTCCGTTGTCGCTCGAAATGCCGGTGGGCGAAGAGCAGGATTCGCATCTCGGCGATTTCATTCCCGATGAATCCACGCTCGGTCCCACCGACGCGGCGTCGCATCAACTTTTGCGCGAGCAGATGGAAGAAATTCTCACCTCGCTCTCGCCCCGCGAAGGGCGCGTGCTGCAATTGCGTTTTGGGCTCAAAGACGGCAAGAGCCACACGCTCGAAGAAGTCGGTAAAAAATTTGGCGTTACGCGCGAACGCATTCGCCAAATCGAAGCCAAAGCGCTGCGTAAATTGCGCCATCCGTCGCGTTCGCGTAAACTGCGCGATTATTTGGAATAAACTCGTGAGCAAGAGAGGCAAGTCAAATGGCTTGTCTCTTTTTTTTGGCGCGCGCGGTCTGGCGCGAACGCGCCAACACCGTGCGGGCTGGCGGATTTGCCGCGTCCTGACGTAGCGCGGAATTGTTGCGCCTTGTAAAAAATATGGTAGAATCCCCAACCGTTGTGCGCGCGAGATTTTTACCTCGATTTCGCGCGTATTCTACGCAAACGCACTGTCGCGCCGCGTCCGTTTTGTGGCGCGGCGTGACTTTTTTTTGCATACATTTTATGACGATGTGAATCGCTGACAGATTTGCATCTTTTGAAAGGAGCGAGCGAATGGATTATTCGACTTGGCTTTGGGTGGTGCCCATCTCTGGCATTCTAGCCGTTCTGTTTGTCGCGTATTTGGCGTGGGATGTTTTGCGCCGCGACGAAGGGACCGCCGAAATGAAGGCGGTCGCGGCGACGATTTACGAAGGCGCGATTGCGTTTATCCGCCGTCAATATGTGACGATTGCGGCGCTTTCAATTGTGGTCGCCATTATCATTGGCGTCCTCGTTTCCACCGAACAAGTGACCGAAACCCAAATCAAGGGCATTAACTTGGGTTGGATGACGGCGGTGGCGTTTCTGGTCGGCGCGGCGGCGAGCGCGTTGAGCGGCATTATCGGCATGTATGTCGCCGTGCGTTCCAATGTGCGCGTCGCCAGCGCGGCGCGGTCCGGCGTCGCCCAAGCGTTGAATGTCGCCTTGCGCGGCGGCGCGGTCAGCGGCTTTTTGGTCGTGGGCCTTTCATTGATTGGCGTGGCGACCATGTTTGTGTTGTACGGCGGTTTGGAGCATCCCGAAATCGCGCCGTACTTGATTGTGGGCATGGGCTTTGGCGCGAGTTTTGTCGCCCTGTTCGCGCAGCTGGGCGGCGGGATTTACACCAAAGCGGCGGACGTGGGCGCGGACTTGGTGGGCAAAGTCGAAGCGGGCATTCCCGAAGACGACCCGCGCAATGCCGCCGTCGTCGCGGATTTGGTGGGCGACAATGTGGGCGACTGCGCGGGACGCGGCGCGGATTTGTTTGAATCTACCGTCGCCGAAAATATCGGCGCGATGATTTTGGGCGTTGCCATTGCGGCGGTGAGCGGCAATCCGATTTGGATTTTCTTTCCGCTCATCATTCGCTCGTTCGGTTTGATTATTTCGATTGTGGGCGTGATGGCGACGACGAGTTTTCCCGGCATTAAATACAAAACCGGCGAAGAGCCGACGAACGCGTTGTATCGCGGTTTCGCCGTCGCGGTCATTCTTTCCGCCATCGTCTTGGCGCTCGTCACCTATCCGCTGCTCGGCAGTTGGTGGTTTGTGTTTGCGGGCTTGATTGGATTGCTCAACAGCGTCGCCTTTGTCATTATCACAATGTATTACACCGAAGGCCGTTTTCGCCCCGTGCGCGATATTGTGCAGGCGAGTTTGCGCGGCACGGGTCCAAACATTATCACCGGTTTTGCGGTCGGTTTGGAAAACACCGCGCTGCCCGTGATTTCGGTCGGCATTGCTTTGATTGGCGCGTACTGGTGCGGCACGCAGGCGGCGGCGCAGTTGAATCTGGAGCCGTATATCGCGGGCGTGTATGCGACGGCGGTGGCGACGATGGGCATGTTAATGACCGCCGCGTATATTTTGGCGATGGATACGTTCGGTCCGATTGTGGACAATGCGGGCGGCATCGTGGAAATGTCCGGCGCGCCCGAAGACGTTCGCAAAGGCACGGACGCGCTCGACGCGGCGGGCAACACGACCAAAGCATTGACCAAAGGTTATGCGATTGGTTCGGCGGCGCTCGCGGCGTTCTTGCTCTTTAGCGCGTATCTCGACAAAGTGGCGTTGGTGCAGCAAGTGACGCAAGGCGTCGCGCCCGAATCCGCCGCGGGCAAAGCGATTTTCGCGGCGGCGCATGTGGTGAATCTCGGCAAGGTCGAAGTGTTTGTCGGCGCGATGTTGGGCGCGATGTTGATTTTCCTCTTTAGCGCGTTGGCGATTCGCGCGGTCGGTTCGACGGCGGAAAAAATCATTGAAGAAACGCGCCGCCAATTCCGCGAGGACCCGGGCATCATGGCTGGCACGAGCAAGCCCGATTATGCGCGCGCGGTGGACATTACGGCGCGCGGCGCGCTGCGCTCGATGATTCTGCCGGGCGTGCTTGCCGTCGGCGCGCCGATTCTCATCGGCATTATTTTGCGATGGGAAGCGGAAGCGGGTTTGCTGATGGTCGGCACCATTGCGGGTATCATTCTCGCGACGGTTTTGAACAATAGCGGCGGCGCGTGGGACAATGCGAAAAAATGGATTGAATCCGAAGGCGTGCTGAACCCCGTCACCGGACAGCTGGAAAAGAAGCGCAGCGAGTCGCACAAGGCGGCGGTGGTCGGCGATACGGTGGGCGACCCATTCAAAGATACGGCGGGCCCTTCGATTCACGTCTTGATCAAATTGCTGGCGACGATTACGCTCGTGCTAGCGCCCTTGTTTATTTGACCTAACGACGAGGCGGCAAAAATGCCGCCTCGTTTTTGTGTACAGCGGATTTGTGATTCACGTTTCTATGCTTATAATCTTTGCCGATGCAAACGACGGTAGTGATACCGACTTTTAACGAAGCGGAAAACTTGCGCGCGCTGACCGAGGCGTTGTTGGCGCTGCCCATCGCAGATTTGAATCTTTTGATTGTGGATGATGAATCGCCGGACGGCACCGGCGCGTTGGCGGATGCGTTGAGCCGCGAATTTGCGCCGCGCTTGGGTGTGCTGCACCGCCCCGCCAAATCGGGTTTGGGCACCGCGTACATTCAAGGTTTTTTATTGGCGCTGCAAAACGGCGCGGATTATATCGTCCAAATGGACGCGGACTTTTCCCACTCGCCCAATTATCTCTTGCAATTTCTGCCGCAGATGGAACAATACGATGTCGTGGTCGGTTCGCGTTATGTGCGCGGCGGTAAATTGGACGAACGCTGGAGTTTCGGACGTTACCTCTTGAGCTGGTGGGCAAACAGCGTGTATGTCCGTCTGATTTTGGGTCTGCAAGTGCATGACGCCACCGCCGGTTTCAAAATGTGGCGGCGCGCGGCGTTGGAAAAAATCAATCTGGCCCAAGTGCGCGCCAACGGTTACATCTTCCAAGTCGAAATGGCGTACTTGGCGGAACAGAACGGTTTGCGGATTTTGGAATATCCGATTTATTTTGAAGACCGCCGCATCGGCAAGTCCAAAATGTCCATGCGCGTAAAGTGGGAAGCCGCTTCGCGCGTTTGGGAAATCCGTTCCCGCTACGGACGGATGCAAAATCGCTCCGCGTACGTTACGCAGCAATTCCCCGTCACAAAATGAAGCGCAGTGCAAAATGGCTCGACGCGGCGGCGATTCTTTTTTTCCTGCTGCTGGCGCTCGTGTTTTTCGCGCCCGTGTTGTTTGGCAATCAAACCCTCGCGCCATTCGACAATCTGTACCGCTTTCCGCCGTGGCGCGCGTTCGCCGCGCAAAACGGCGTGACGCAGGCGTACAATCCGCTGCTCGACGACCTCATTCTCGAAAATTACGCGTGGAAAAGTTTTATCAATGAATCGCTGCGCGCGGGCGAACTGCCGCTTTGGAATCCGTATATTTTCGCGGGCCAACCGTTTCTCGCGGCGGGCCAAAACGCGGCGCTGTATCCGTTGAGCGTCCTCTTTATTCTCTTGCCGTTGACTGCCGCGTATGCGGCGTTCGCCGCGCTGCATTATTGGCTTGCCGCGTGCGCCATGTATTTTTTCGCGCGCGTGCTGCGTTTGCGCCCGTTCGCCGCGACGGTGAGCGGCATCATTTTCGCGTTCGGCGGTTTCATGGTCGTCAGCGTCGTCTTTCCGATGGTGGTGAGCGCGGCGGCGTGGCTGCCGGCGATTCTGGCGTTTGTCGAATTGACGCTGCGCGAAGAATTCAAACGCGCCGCGCCGGACGCCAACGCGCCGTCCTATTCGTTTGCGCGGCAATTGTTTTTTGCCCTGAGCGCCGGCGTCCTCGTCGGCGTGCAATTTCTCGCGGGCCACGTCGAAGTCTCGTACTATATTTTGCTCGTCCTCGCGTTTTACGCGGCGTGGCGCATTTTGAGCGCGAACGTTGCCGGGCGCGCGCGAACGCGGCATTGGCGCGGCAGCGCGCGCGCGGGCGCGTGGGTGTGCGGCATTGTCGCTCTCGGTTTCGCGCTCGCCGCCATCCAAATTTTGCCGTTGTATGAATTGGTGCGCTTGAATTTTCGCGAAGGTTCCGCTTCGTACGCCGATGTCGCGGGCTGGGCGCTGCCGTCGCGTCAAATCCTCACCTTTTTCATTCCCGATTTTTTTGGCAATCCGACGCATCACGCGTATTTTGATATTTTCGATTTTGCGTGGAAACCCGCGCCGCAAGGAACCATTTTTTGGGGCATCAAAAACTATGTCGAGGCGGGCGCGTATGTGGGCATTCTCGCGCTCGCGCTAGCCGCAATCGGAATTTTCAAGCGGAACGCCGAAACCCGAAATGCGAAATGGTTTTTTCTCACACTCGTCATTCTCGCGCTGCTGTTCATGTTCGGGACGCCGCTGTATGCCATTCTTTTTTATGGTCTGCCGGGGTGGAGTCAATTGCATACTGCGTTCCGCTGGATTTTTCCGTGGACGCTGGGCGTCGCGTTCTTGGCGGGCTTGGGCGCGCAATCCCTCGCGGAGGGCATTTCAAAACGCGCGCTCGCATGGTTCGGCGGCGCGCTCGGCGCCGTCGGTTTGCTCGCGTTGTTTGGCGTCGTGTTGACGTGGGCAATGCGCGATTCATTTTTACAATTCGCGGACGCGTTCGTCAACGCGTCGGATTTGGCGAAACCCGTTTTTGAAACGGGCTCTGCATTTTGGTCGTACCAAGCGCGCAATCTCGTTTTGTTTGGCGCGTTCGTTTTGTTGGCGGGCATGGTTTTGCTGCTCGCGCGCGCGAATTTTCGCGTGCGCGGCGTCGCCGTGTGGAAACCGTTCGCGCTGTTTGTTTTGGTTGTGGATTTATTTAGCGCGGGCATGGGTTTTTATCCGCGCGCCGACGCGAAACTCGCAACCTTTGTTCCGCCCGCGATTCAATTTTTGCAGCAAGATAAATCGCTGTTTCGCATCGCCACGTATGACGAGCCCGGGCAAAAAGTTCTCAATGCCAACAGCGCGATGCCTTTTCATCTTCAAGATATTCGCGGCTACGATTCGATTATTGCAAAACAGTACGTCGAATACATGCGCGCGCTCGCGCCGCAGGATGAATTGCTGTACAACCGCATCGCCGCGTTTTACGATTACAAACCGTTGAGTTCGCCGCTGCTAAATTTGTTGGGCGTGAAATATATCGTCACCACGCGCCCCGTGCCGAATCCCGGTTATGAATTGGCGTACGACGCGCAAGTAAAAATTTACGAAAACAAAAATGTTTTGCCGCGCGCGTTTTTTGTGAATCGGGCGCGCGTCTTTGAAAACCGCGATGAATTGCTGCGCGAACTGCCGAACCTCGACCCGACGCGCGAAGTGTGGTTAGAAACCGCGCTGTCGGCGCCGCCGCCCCCGAATGAAGCGAACCCCGCGCCGCCGCTGATTGAAAAATACACGGGCAGCGAAATTATTCTCAAGACCAATCTCACCGCGCCCGCGTTTTTGGTTTTGACCGATACCTATTTTCCGGGATGGATTGGTCAAATTGACGGCGCGGATACGCCGATTTATCGCGCCGACGGCAATTTCCGCGCGGTGGTTGTGCCGTCGGGCGAACACACGGTACGATTCAAGTATTCGCCGCTTTCGTTCCGCGTCGGTTCGGTCTTGACGCTGCTCGCGGTGATTGCGGTTTTACTCGCGCTCGTCGCGTTGGTGTGGCAGCGTTTTGTTTTGCAAGTCGGCGCGGCGGGCGATTCCCAAGTGCGCCGCGTGGCAAAAAATTCGGTCGTGCCGATGGGCGCGTCATTTTTGATTCAGCTCATTAACTTTGCGCTCGCGTTGGTCGTCCTGCGCGTGCTGGGTCCCGAAAATAACGGCCGCTATGCGTTCGCGGTGACGGTCTGGTTTTTTCTCAGCGCGATTACGGAATTTGGGTTGGGCATCTTGTCCACGCGTGAAGTGGCGCGCGACCACAGCAAAGCGAATGTGATTTTGACCAACGCGATTCTGTTGCGAATGGGTTTGACGCTGCTCTCGATTGTGCTGCTGGCGGGCGTGATTGCGTTTTACGCCTATACCGGCGATATGGACGCCATGACGCTCGGCGCGCTGCTGCTCTTGTGGGTTTCGCTGTTTCCCAATCATATCGCGGGCGCGCTGGCGGGCATGTTTTATGCGTTTGAAAAATTCGAGTATCCGACCGCCATCGAGATTGCGACGGCGCTCGTCAGCGTCGCGCTGCAAATCGCGGCGTTGTTGGCGGGTTGGGGCATCGTCGGGTTGGCGGGCGTTTCCATTCTCACCAATCTATTTACGTTGGGCGTGATGTGGTATCTGGTGCGGCGCTTGTTGTTTAAACCGCATTTTCAATTTGACCGCCGTCTCGCGCGCTGGATGTTTTTTGAATCGTATCCGTTAATGATGAATAACTTGCTCTCGAATCTGTTTTTTAGGATTGACGTGTTTTTGCTTTTGCCCTTGGCGGGCGCGACGGTTTTGGGCTATTACAACGCGGCGTACAAATTTGTGAACGCGCTAAATTTCATTCCGTCCAAATTTACGCTCGCGCTCTTTCCGATGCTGTCGCGTCTTTCGACGGGTTCGACGGACGCGATGCAGCGCGCGCTGCTGCTCTCGACCAAATTGTTGCTGTGGATTGCGCTGCCGATTGCGGTGGCGACCATGTTTATTGCCGAGCCGTTGATTCTCTTGTTCGCGGGCATCGCGTACATTCCCGATTCCGCGCTGGCGCTGCAATGGTTGATTTGGTTTTTGCCGTTCAGTTTCATCAACAGCGTGGTGCATTACGTCTTGATTGCGTTGAACGAACAGCGTTTTCTCACGCGCGCGTTTTTAATCGGTCTCGTCTTTAACATCATTGCGAACTTGATTGCGATTCCGGCATTGTCGTATCGCGGCGCCGCGCTCGTCACCGTGTTGTCGGAATTGGCGCTCCTCGCGCCGTTCTATTACGCGTTACGCAAACACATGCCGCCGCTGCCGATTCTGGACATTTTTTGGCGGCCGGCGGTTGCGGCGTTTGTCATGGGCGCGCTGCTCTATTTTCTCGTGCCGCAGAATATTTTTATTGCGCTGGTTATCGCGTCGGTGGTGTATGGCGTGACGTTACTTGTCACCGGCGCGTTGGGGCCGGACGAATGGCTGATTGTGGGGAAACTGATGCCGAAACGGTTGGAGGGCTTGATTTTGTGGTGGGCGCGCAAACGATAAGTTAAAGCGCGGGCGAAAATCAATTTGCGTTATGGCGCGCGCGAATTCAAAAACGCCGTCGCCTCTGCCTCGATGCGTATGCGATGCAGATGCACTTGCATATTCGGCGCTTTCAAGTTGTAGGTGTCAATCAACTTGTTGAGTTCGGCGGCTTGGACGCGAAATTGTTCGACGAGTTTGTTCTGGGTTCGCGCGTATTCGTCTGCATTTTTTGGCGGATGCGCGCGAAAACGTTCCAGCGGCGCAAACAATTTCGCGCGCGCGGCGTCTATTTCTTTACGCGTTTCAACCCAGTCCGGCGCATACCCCGCGTTCTTGAGCAGGTTGTACGCCATCTCCACGTCCTCCGGCACATTCGGGTCGCGCGCCAGATTCAACGGCTTGCCCTGATTTTTTAAATTATCAAACGCGCCGCGCGCCATCGCGTCGCGAATTTTTTCGTCAATCCATGAATCATATTCCGCCGCGCTTGCGGGGTTCGATACATCCAGGCGTTTGCGTTCCGTCGGCGGTTCGGGGTCTTGATTTGCCATTGCGTGATAGGACAATAAAAAATGCTGCGCGAAAAAAATTTCGCGCAGCATTTTTTTAGCGGAAGCGTCTAACCAAAGTTGCTGCTGCCGCCGCCCGAGGCGCTGCGCGGTTTGTCTTCGCGCGGTTTGGCATGATCCACTTTGAGGGTGCGGTTGCGCAGCTGCGCGCCGTTAAACATGGCTTGCGCGCGCTGCGCGTCTTCGTCGGTGGCAAATTCCACAAAGCCGAAACCTTTCGAGCGGCCCGTTTCGCGGTCCATAATGATGGCGGCGTCGGTCACTTGGCCGGCGGCGGCGAAAAAATCTTTCAATTCCTCGGACGTAAGTTGATAGGGAAGGTTGCCCACATACAAACGCGGACGTTGGCCGGACATGTGCAGAGTCTCCTTTGAGCGCGGTTCAAAAAAAGCGAACCGGGGTGAATCGGCGAACCAATACGATGCGGATGGAAATTGTGCAATCTCGTACGATGCGGCGCTGAAGCGCGACGGCGCTCCTTTCTCCCGGCTGCGGCATCAACTCTCGGACGCGATGCCGCAACAACTCACGCTCAAGGGCAAGCCCCCCCATGAATTCAGCCAGAGTTGAACAAAGGGAAATCATAAAGAGCCAAACTTACCAACGTAAGTCGTCATGTCCCAACGGCATGACATGTAAAATATACCATGCGCCAAGACGTATTGTCAACGGGTATTTTTTGGACGGCACGGCAACTTTTTTTTGAAAAATCAAGCCGCGCCGCGAATTTGCGCATTTCTTAAGGTTCGCTATAATCCGCTTTGCATGAAAATTTTACCAGCGTCGGAACGAAAGAGCGCTGGTATTTTTTTGGGAGTTTGCGTGACTGCGACAATTTTATTGATTGCGAATGACCCGGACGTGACCGCGATGTACGCGGCGGCGTTTCATAAAAAAGAATATACGGTCTTGACGGCGCACAGCGGTCGTCAAGCGCTAGCCCAAGTCAAAACGCGTTTGCCCGACGTCATTGTGTTGGATGCCACCGCGCCGCGCTTGAGCGTGAAACGCCTGGCGCGCGCGCTGCGCCGCGACTCGAACGCGATTCTGGCGCTCATCGCGCAAAATCCCGCGCGCGTGGACGGCATGAATCACGCGCAAATTATTGTGCCCAAGACAATCCCCCCCAAAAAATTGGCGCAGCGTGTGCGCGCGGCATTGGACAATCGCCCGCCGCGCGAAATGCGCGTCGGCGCGTTGACGCTCAATGTCGAACGCCGCCGCGTCACGCGCGGCAATCGCACGCACAAACTGACGCCCAAAGAATTCGCGCTCTTGAAATTTTTGATGCAGCGCCCGGGTCAAATTGTCTCGCGCAGCGTCTTGATGCAGCAAGTGTGGAATACCGATTATCTGGGCGACACGCGCACGCTGGACGTGCACATGCGCTGGCTGCGCGAAAAAATCGAACCGAATCCGAGCGCGCCGACTTTGCTCGTCACGGTACGCGGCGAAGGATACCGCCTCCAAGACCAAGAAAAATAAAAAACGCGCCAAACGAATCCTCGTTTGGCGCGTTGCTTTTTGCCTCAGCCGTCGGTTTGGAGCGTCGAATTTTTGGGCGGCGTCTTTTGACGCCAGAGCTGCCAGAGAAAGCCCGCCAACGCCGCTTGACGTTTCGCGCGCCACGGCTGCATCAGCAAACGAAAAGTCCACTCCAAGCCGCTTTTTTGCATCCACAGCGGCGCGCGCTTGACGCGTTGGGCAATGTAATCGAACGCGCCGCCCACGCCGACGGCAATCCGAATTTGAGACAGCTGCGCGCGATTGCGCCGAATCCATAAATCTTGCGCGGGCGCGCCGTACGCCACAAATAACACTTCCGCGTCGCTGGCGCGGATGCGCGCCGTGATGGCGCTTTCCTCTGTCGGCGCGGGCGAACCCTCGTACACGCCCACGATATTTAATTTTGGATAGCGCGCCTGCAAACGCGCGGCCGCCGCTTGCCCGACGCCCGCGCGGCCGCCGAGTAAAAAAATTTTCCAGCCGCAGATTGCCGCCGCGCTGCAAAAATACCACACAAAATCGGTGCCCGCGACGCGCTCGCGCACCGGCGTCTTTTGCCATTCCGCCGCGCGCACCAAGTTCGCGCCGTCGGGTAAATTCAAATCGCTTGCCGCCAGCGTCGCCGCAAAGTCGGGATTTTTTTGCGCCGTCATGATAAATTCGGGATTGACGGTGACAAGCTGATGCAGGCGCGGCTCTTGCATCCATACATCGCATTGCGCCAGCGCCTCGCCCATCGTCACATCGTCCACGCGGACATTCAAAAGCGTAATCGAATTCATCATCGCCGCGACGGGCGGCGGAGCGCGCGACCGACGCGCGCGCTGCCGCCCATCCTTTGAATCCTCACAGCATTTTGTGTTTCTTTTCCGCGGCGGTTACGGCGTCCTCAAAAATTTCGAGCGCCTCTTCGACCAACGGTTTTTGAATCATGAGCGGCGGCGCGATGCGCAAGGTACTGCGCCCGCAGCCGAGCGTAATGAGTCCGTGTTGGAACGCGTACGCCACCACTTCTTCGCGCAATTGGCGCGCGGGTTCTTTGGTCGTTTTGTCTTGGACAAACTCGACGCCAATCATCAAACCCTTGCCGCGCACGTCGCCCATTGAAGGATGCCGCACTTGCATCTCCGCCAGCGCGTCCATGATGAATTCGCCCATCGCGGCGGCATTGTCCATCATGCCGTTCTCGACCAAATCAAGCGTCGCCAACGCGGCTTGACTCGCGAGCGGATTGCCGCCATAAGTGTTGCCGTGCGCGCCCGCCACCCATTTTTTCATAATGGATTGACGCGCCGCCATCAAGCCGAGCGGCACGCCCGACGCGATGCCTTTGGCGATGCACACAATATCGGGTTCGACGTTCCAATGTTGAATCGCCCACCACTTGCCGGTGCGCCCGACGCCGGATTGAATTTCGTCCGCAATCAACAAAATTCCGTGCTTGTCGCACAGAGCGCGCAAACGCGGAAAAAAGTTTGGCGGCGGCACAACGTATCCGCCTTCGCCCTGAATCGGTTCCACCAACACGGCGGCGACTTCATCGGGCGGCAGGATACTTTGAAAAATAACGCGCTCGATATAATCAATCACCGCGTCGCCGTAATCGCCCTGTGATTTCATTTCCAAGACGGGGCGGTACGCGTCGGGAAAAGGCACATGCACCACGCCGGGCATGGTCGGAAAAAATCTTTCTTGCTGAACATATTTTGACGCGGTGAATGAAAGCGAACCCATCGAGCGCCCGTGAAACGCGCCGAGAAAACCGATAAAGCGTTGGCGCTTGGTGGCATAGCGCGCGAGTTTAATCGCGGCTTCGACGGCTTCGGTGCCCGAATTGGCAAAAAAGACGCCGACGTTTTCTTTGATGGGCGCGATTTCATTGATGCGTTCGCCGAGCCGCACCATAGATTCGTGATAATAATCTGACGAAATGTGCAAAAATTGTTCCGCTTGTTTTTGAATTGCCGTAACTACTTTGGGGTGGCTGTGTCCTGTCGCCGTTACCGCAATGCCCGCCGCCCAATCAATGTACCGATTGCGATCTACGTCCCACACTTCGGCGCCGCGCCCGTGCGAAATCACGAATGGATAATCGCGCGGGTACGACGGCGAGACGACTTTTTTATCGCGCGCCAACAATTTGCGCGCGTTGGGTCCCGGAGGCGGGGTAATGATGCGCGCGCCGCCGGTGCGTTCGCGCGTTCGAGTTTGTCCGTTTGAATGTTTTTGTTTTTTCATTTTGGTCCTTTGACTCCTTTGTCGTTTTCCCAAACGAATGGATTGGCGTGTGCGTTCTATCCTTCGACGCCAATGATATTGCCGTCCGCGTCAAGATCAATCTCTTCCAACGCGGGCCGCGCAGGCATCCCCGACATGGTGCGAATTTCATTGCATAGCGCAATCACATATCCCGCGCCCGCGGCGAGACGCACGTCGCGGATGGGAATGTGAAAATTTTTCGGACGCCCTTTGTTTTTTTCGTCCGCCGTCAGCGAGAGATGCGTTTTGGCGATGCACACCGGCAGATGACTCAACCCCTGTTCGGCGATTTGCGCGAGTTTGTCGCGCGCGACGTTGGAAAATTCTACCTCTTTGGCGCCGTACAGCTGCGTCGCCACGCGTTCGATTTTGTCCGGCAGCGGCAGCGCGTCGGCGTACAACAATTTTCCTTGCGATGGTTTGTTGGCGGCGTGCGCGGTGGCTTCGCCCAAACTAATCGCGCCCGCGCCGCCGCGCGCGTACGCGTCCGAAGTGTACGTCCCTTCCGCGCCCGCCGCGCGCGCGATTTGTTCCACGCGCGCAATTTCGCGGTCGCTGTCTTGCGCGAACCGATTCACCGCCACCAGCGTTGGAATGTTAAACAAGCGCGCATTTTCGATGTGCTTGACCAGATTCGCCGCGCCGCGTTCCAGCGCGTGCAAATTCTCTTTGTACAATTCGTCGGGCAGCGGTTTGCCCGCTTGCACCTTGCCGACGCCGCCGTGCATTTTTAACGCGCGCAGCGTCGCCGTAATGACAATGGCATCGGGCATCAAGCCCGACACACGGCATTTGATATTGATAAATTTTTCCAGCCCCAAGTCGCTGCCGAACGCGGTTTCGGTGACGACATACGCGTTGGTTTTGAGCGCGATGCGGTCTGCCAAAATCGAACTCGCGCCGTGCGCCAAATGACCAAGCGTGCCGGTATGCACCAACGCGGGCGTGCCTTCGCACGTTTGCATCAGATTCGGTTTCAACACATCTTGAAGCAGCGCGGTCATGGCGCCCGCCGCTTTCAGGTCTTGGGCGGTGATGGGCTTGCCGCGCCGCGTGCGTCCGATGGTGATGCGCCCGACGCGCGCGCGCAAATCTTGCAGCGCGCTGCGTTCGTCCGCGCCGTTGACCAAACCCAACAGCGCCATCACTTCGGAAGCGGTCACCGCATCGAACCGCGCTTCGCGCGGCGTGCCGTTTTCGCGTCCGCCCAAACCGGTCAACACTTGGCGCAGCGCGCGGTCGCTAATTTGAACGACGCGCGTCCAGGCGAGCGAAAACGGGTCGAGGTCCAACGCGTTGCCGCGCAGCAAATGATTGTCAATGCACGATGCGAGCAGATTGTTGGCGAGCTCGATAATGTGATGGTCGCCGCTCGCGTGCAGATTGAGCGCCGCGTACGGACTGAGACGCGCGTTGCCGCCGCCTGCCGCGCCGCCGCGATAATTCAACACGGCGCCGAGCGCGCTCTGCCGCAGCGAAACGGCGGTGCGGTATCCGATGCGATTCATCGCCATCGCCAACCCAATTGCGGTGGTCGTTTTGCCTTCGCCCGGCGGCGTCGGCGTCATTGCCGTGACGACAATATATTTGCCGTCGGGTTTGTCCGCCAGACGCGTCAGCAAGTCGGGCGAAAGTTTCGCGCGAAAATTGCCGTGCGGTTCAATGTCCGCCGCCGTGAGGCCCAGCTGTTCCGCGATGCGCGCGATATGTTGAGGAGAGGCGTTGACTGAATTCACAAGCGTGTATGAACCGTATCGAGAATCGCCTGCCGCTGCGCGGCGCGCTGTTCCAAAGGTTGGATTTCCGCGCGCAAGCGTGAGACAAAGCGCTCGTCCTGAATCAAACCCAAATTGATTTCGACATTCAATAATGCCGCGCGCAAACCGGCTTCTGCCATGAGCGCGCCCGCGCCCGCGTCGCTCGCCGCGTTCTTGTTGCCGCGCGCGGCGGCGCGTTGCGCCATTTCTAAAATTTCGGCGCACGCTTGCGCGACGCGCAGCGGAACGTTCGCCGCGTGTTGTAACGCGCTTTGAATCGCGTCGGCGCGCGCGGTCTTTGCCGCGTCGGTGTCTTTGGGCAGTTGATACGCGTCCATCACGCGGCGATACGCGTCGGCGTCGTGAACCATGAGCTGCAATAGTTCTGCGCGCAGCGCGTCGGCGCGCGGCAAAAGATTTTCAAACTCGGCGCTGACGTCTTGATACGTTTTGCGTCCGATGGTCAAACGCGCGACCATTGCCACCAATGCCGCGCCGAGCGCGCCAGCCATGGCGGCGGCAGAACCGCCGCCGGGCGCGGGCGAGGCGGATGCCAATTCATCATGAAATTGTTCGAGGGTCATGGGATGCTCCATCAAGATTATACATCACCTTACCGGGACGGGCAGAAAAAAACTGCGCGCATCAGTGCGCGCAGTTTTTTTATTGTTTTGTCAGCGTCCCAATCGTTATGAGGATTGGAATGGCAGGTAATAACATTGTCCGGCGACAAAGGGTCCAAAAATATCCGCGAGCCGTTGACTGGCTTTGCCGACGCCGGGAATGGATGCCGAATAGGTGTATTTGGCGCTCGGCGGCAGGTCAATGTAATGGAATTGGCCATCGGCGGGAACATCAAAATCTTTTTGGAAACCTACATCCGGCGCGCCGATGGTGAAACGCATCACGCCGCTGTATCCGTTCTTGACCCACAAGCGCGCTTGGCCCGCCGGCGGTGTGCAGCTGCTCGTGGTCGGTTTGCGCGTCGGCGCGCGCGTGGCGGTGGCGCCGGCGCTGGTACTCGGCGGTGTGGCGCTGCCGGTGGCGCCGCTGCTCGCGCCGCTCACCAGATTCGTCGTGCGAATTTGCGCGAGCAAATCTTTGAGAAAATTTTCGGGCGTGAGCAGCCGCGAATTGAGCAGTTGTAAAGTTTTGGCGGTCGTGGACGCGTCATGCACATACGGCCCGTTCAGCAGCAAAACGTGAAAGGTCGCCGCGTTTGGATATTGATCCACGAGCGCGGCAAGACCGGACGTGATTTGTTTAATCGAGTCGGAGCTTTTCGGGTCGGCGGAAACGCCTTGCATCATGACGTACACCGAATCGTTGGCGATTTTTCCTTGCGCGTCGTACCAATTGCCCGCGGCATAGACAACGTAATTCGCTCGAGTCAAGGTTTGGGCGACCGGGTTGGGCGTCGGCGTTTGCGACGCGCCGAAAGAACTGCCGGAACTGCTCGAACTGCTCGAACTGCTCGAACTGCCGCTAGTCGGCGTGGCGTTACCGAATGAATCGAAAAAACTTCCGAACCCACTGGTCGGCGTGGGCCCTTGGGCGGATACGATGCCGCCGGACAACATGACCAAAAAGGCAAACAAGCTGATGGCGATGATTTTTTTGAACATGGCTTCTCCTTTTTCGCTGTAGTAGATGCGCGCGCGAAGCGTCGCGTGAATCGAAAATACAGTTTGGCTATTTTATACGCGCCGCGCCGAATTTTGCAACCCGCGCGGCGGTTTAAATTTTGACGAGCGTCACCAATTTCTTTTCCGTTTCGCCCGTGACTGTGGCTTCGACTTCGACGTATTGTTCGATGCCAGAACCTTTGAGTTTATCTTTCATCAATTCGTCCACTTGGAAAATTCCGGCGGAATTGTTCATGATGATGCGAATGCGAATCGGACGCTCTTCGCCGTGACTCAATTCCACTTGGTCAATGGCGGCGGCAGAGACGGAATGGATGTTGAGTTTGCCCGTTTGAAAGGGAATGCGCGAACGACCCTGCGACATGTCCAACGCGTCGCCGACGCGCACGATGCCCGCTTCCACCGTCAACGGATGGCCGTCCGCGCGGTGCGAAATGATGGCGTGCAAAATTTCAGAACGCAAAAGCGTCGCCGCGCCGACGGGATACAAGTCGCGCAGCAAGCGCGTCAAAAGCGGCTGCGCGACAAAGAGACTGTACTGTTCGTGATCCACGCGATGGATGGACATGCCCAAATCGTGCATCAACGCCGCCATGACGACGACGACTTCGGAATCGTAATACGTGAATCCGTGCGACGCGCCGTAATTTTGGGTGAGCGAAAATGCAATCTCGCGTTCGTGCAAGAGGCGCGCGAGCCGCAGCGAAATGTTGGCGACAATGTTCATGTGGACGGGTCCATGGTCGCTCATGCCGAGCCGGTCAACGGCGTTGATATTTTGCGCGAGCCACAGCGCGTGCAATTCTTGGTCGGCGTTCACGCGGTCAATGATGGTTTGCAGCGTGGCATTGTGACGCAAGGGCAGGCGAATGAGCGGCGACGCGCCGGCGTTCTCTGTAATTTGTGTCATGGGCGGAGGGATAACCTTTGTAGAATGGGCTGCGCGGTTCAGCGCAAATGGCTCGTCTCGTTCATGAGCGTGACGACGTACAACCCGTCGCGCGTTTCAAATTCATTGATGCAGCCGACATCCTGACGGATGCGCCAAATGGCATCGTTGGGCAAATCGAGCGCCACGCACAAGATAACGTGGCACGTTACGCGATGCGAGACCAACGCGACGGTTTCGCCCAAATGGTCTTTGCGTAAATTGCCCAGTAACTTTTCGACGCGCAAGCGCACTTGACGCACCGATTCGCCTCCGGGAAATTTTACCTTGCCGGGCGTTTTCGTCCACTGCGCATAGAGGTCGGGAAATTTTGCGAGGATGTCTTCGCGCGCCATGCCTTCCCACGCGCCGTAATCAATATCCAACAAATCAGCCGTTTGTTCAATTTCGAGTTGATGCGCTTGCGCGAGCGGCGCCGCCGTTTGAATTGCGCGGGGCAAGAGACTAGCATAGACTGCGCTGACCGGGACGTTTGTAAAGCGCGCCGCGATTTTTTGCGCTTGCGCCAAACCATTGGCGTTCAAGGGAACATCTGAACGGCCGCGAAAACGGTCTTGGCGATTCCATTCGGTTTCGCCGTGCCGGATGAGGATGAAACGGGTACTAATAAGAACTCCTTGAAATTGGAATTGGCGCTTTTGACGGCGCGTCGCTGCGCTTGAATTATACCAAAATTTAATTCGCGCGCGTCCGCTATTTTTTTGACGCGACGCAAAAGCTGATACACTAGCGCGCGCTAGCGTTCGACCAACATGAAATTGTATAGCCCGCATTGGCGCGTGAATGGCGTGTGATAATGCGGCGTTATCAAGTAGAGTGCGCTTGCGAACGTCTTGCTACTCTTTCGCGCTCTGCAATTTCATAATGTCAAAGAGCTAGTTATTTCTCGTCTATGGAGCGCTCTATGAAATTTCCGCGCCGCAGCGGCGTTTTGATGCATCCGTCTTGTTTTCCCGGTCCGTATGGGATTGGCGATTTGGGCGACGCCGCTTACGCGTTTGTGGACTGGCTCGCCGACGCGGGGCAGAGCTATTGGCAAGTTTTGCCGCTGAGCCCTACCGGTTATGGCGATTCGCCGTATCAAGGTCTGTCCGCCTTTGCGGGCAATCCGCTGCTCATCAGTCTCGACCATCTTGTTTTGCGCGAACATCTCGACGCGCGCGATGTGGAAAATGCGCCCGCCTTTCCGACCGAACGGATTGATTACGGTTGGGTGATTACGTGGAAGATGAATCTGTTGCGACGCGCGCACGAAAATTTTCAAACGCGCGCGCAGGCGGCGCAGCGCGCGGCGTTCGAGAAATTTGTTTCTGAAAACGCGTCGTGGTTGGACGACGCCGCGTTATTTTTGGCGCTCAAAGAGGCGCACAATCGCAGCGCGTGGTACGAATGGGAGCCGGGACTTTGCGCGCGCGAACCGGATGCGCTGGCGCGCGCGCGGCGCGACTTGGCGCAAGACATTGCGCGCCAAATGTATTTGCAATGGATGTTTTATGAACAATGGTTGACTCTCAAGGCGTACGCGAACGCGCAGCGCATTGCGCTGTTCGGCGACATTCCGATTTACGTCGCGCGCGATTGCTGCGACGTGTGGGCGAATCCCGAATTGTTTGCGCTGGACGCGGCGCTGAACCCGACTTTGGTTTCGGGCGTGCCGCCGGATTATTTCAGTCAGGACGGCCAATTTTGGGGCCATCCCTTGTATCGCTGGGACGTTATCGCCAAACAAAATTATCGTTGGTGGGTCGAGCGTTTTCGCAGCGCGTTGACGTTGAGCGATGTCGTGCGGATTGACCATTTCCGCGCGTTTTACAATTACTGGGAAGTGCCGGCGACAGCCAAGACCGCGCGCGAAGGCAAATGGCGCGCGGGCCCCGGCGGAAAATTGTTCGAGGTCGTCCGCGAAAATTTGGGCGATATTCGTATCGTCGCCGAAGACCTCGGCGATTTTGACGCGCAATCGCGCGCGGGGCTGGATGCGCTGCTGCGCCAATTTGAATTTCCCGGCATGAAGATTATGCAGTTTGCATTTGGCGGGACCGCCGAAGCCGCGTTTTTGCCGCACAACTATACGCGCGATTGGGTTGTCTATACCGGCACGCATGATAACGATACCGCCGTCGGCTGGTGGGATTCAGCCAGCGCGGCGGAAAAACATTTTACGCGGCGCTATTTGAATAGCGACGGCGCCGAGATTGCTTGGGATTTGATCCGCGCGGCGTGGGCGTCGGTCGCCAATACGGCAATGACGACGACGCAAGATTTGCTGCAATTGGGTAATGCGGCGCGCATGAATTTGCCCGGCGTTTCGGGTCCGCCCAATTGGTGTTGGCGCATGGCGCCGGACGCATTGACGGACGAATTGGGCGAACGTTTGTTGGACCTGACCAAAATTTATGGCCGCGTCGCGTCGCAAGAGAGCGCGGAAACCGCGCCGTCCGCGCAAACATAAGGACGATTTTATCGAGCCAGATGTAGTATGAGTTTCATCTCATATCCCTACATCTGCCAATTTGCGGGATTAGTTGGCTTGTGCTAGTATCGTTTTCGCTCCGCGCAGTTCGTGAGGATATTATCGTTAAAATTTCCGCACGGTTGCGCTTTACCCGAAAAATTCAGTCGTACCAAAGCATAGCGCTTTCTTCCGCAGTATCACCTGTTCCATCGTATGGTTGTCGTGGTATATCATTTTGTGACTGCTAACCGCGCTTGGCGGCGCGCCAGTTTTGAGACGCTGACGCCGCGTATCAGCGCGATAGCCGCGCGCGCGCACGCCACGATGACGCAACTATCTTTGCAAGGAGTATAACGCTCTTGAACGTAGGTCCTTCCAATCCCGTCGAACAATTTACCTTTTGGTTACGCAAACATCCCGGCTCGGCGCTGATTTATTTTGTGTTGCTGCCCATGCTCGCGTGTCTCGTTTTGGTTTTGCCGCCGCTCGCGCTGCCTTCGCGCATTGGCAATTTGGGCTATACCTCTGTCAACAGCAAAGGCATGACTATCAACAATTCCGATGGCGCCGAAATCATTGTGCCGGAGGACGCCGTAAAAGATGGCGCGGCGCTGCGTTTGACGACGACAACGCTCGAAGCGTTGAACGCGGGCCAGAACGCGCAAAGCTTGCCTTCGAATTTGGACGTGGTGAGTCCGGTGTACGCCATCCAAGTGCAGGGCGAACAACCCAAAGCGACTCTATTGAGTTTGCCCTTGCCGTTGGATGTCGAGCCGTATGAAACGCTCGATGTGTTTGCGCTGTACAATCAGCGGTGGTTTAAAATTCCGTTTCGTTTGAATCTTGACGACGAGCGCGTTGAATCGGATTTGAATTTTGCGCCGCGCGCGGTCGTAATTACGCAAACCAATCCGCGCGCGCCCGTCATTGCGGCGGATATTCAAGCGCGCAATGTATTGCCCGCTGCGGCGGACAATGTTGTCGTCGAGGTGAATCCGATTGGCTTGCAATTGGCGGATGCGGGCAGCATCGCGGGCGAACCGTTGACGTCGCCCGAAACCAATGCGTCTTCAAATTTCGCGGTGGTCCCGACCATTACGAATGTGGACGCGAACGGCGCGCGCACCGATTTGACGGGCAACATGATGGATGACCCCGAAGCGCGCCGCGCGCACATTAACGCGCTGGTGGACCTCGCGGTGCAAAAAGTGTATCGCGGCTATAACGTTTCGTACGAAGGGTTGAGCGCGGGCGACCGCGCGTTGTTCACCGCGTTCATTAAACAATTAGCCGCCGCGCTGCACGCGCAGCAAAAAACTTTGATGGTGACGCTGCCCGCGCCGACGCCGATTTCCGAAGAAGAATTTGATACGACGGGCTACGATTGGGCGCTGCTCGGCCGTTATGCCGACCAAGTAAAAATTCCGCTGCTCAGCGACCCGCGCGCCTTTGAAGGGGAACCCGCGCTCCAAGACCAATATCTGGCGTGGGCGGTCAAACAAATTGACCGCAGTAAAATTTTGTTGATTGCGCCGATGGAAGGGCGCGACAGCACCGCCGAGACGTATTCACCCGTTACGTTCAGCGACGCATTGAAATTGATTGGCAATGTGAGCATTCCGCCAAACGCGCAGCCGGGCAGCCAGGTTACATTGGAAATGCAAGGTTTGAAGCAGGCGGGCGGCATTCAAGTTCACGAACCGAGCGGATTGTTTTATTTCAACTATACCGATGGCAGCAACAAGTCGCACACGGTGTGGCTTGAAAACGCCGATTCGTTGGCGCGCAAAGTCGCGCTCGCTTTGAAATACAATCTCGGCGGCATTGCCGTCGCCAATTACGACGCCAACACCGGCGCGGATGGACGCATCTGGACGGTGTTGGAAAATTACAAATCGCTTCAACCCACCTCTGTCGAAAATCGCCTCCAACTGATTTGGAAAGTGGATGGCCAAGAAATCGGCCAGACCTCTGTGACGGACCCGCGCGTGGTTTGGCAAGCGCCCCAAGACAGCGGACAACACACGGTCGAAGTCGTCCTTTCGGTGGACGGCAGCGTGATTGCGGGTTTGCCCGTGAGCGGCGTGGTAAAACTTGCCGAAGCCAAACCGACGCCCAAACCGACGGAACCGCCGCCGCCGACCAAAGAGGCGCCGCAGGTCGTCAAAGTAAAACCAACCGAGGTCAAGTCGTCGGGTCAGGACAGCCCGACGCCGAAACCTACCACCGCCGCGCCGCCGCCTCCGACCACCGGAAACTTTGGGGGCAAGAATTTATTTGCGTATGGCATTCAATTGGATTGGACCAACAAAGACCGCGATGGCGAATTGAACCAAGTGCAAAGCATGGGTTTCAATTGGGTCAAGATTCAGGTGCGTTGGTGCGATATGGAAGGTTCCAAGGGCAACGCGGACTTGGGTTCAACCGATGATTTTGTCGGCAAGGCAAACGCGCGCGGCATCCAGGTGCTTTTTAGCGTCGTGTGCGCGCCATCGTGGTCGCGTTCCGATGGCGGCGCGGGCGGTAGCGGTCCGCCGGATAACATGAACGATGCGGCGGATTTCATGGCAGGGCTCGCAGCGCGTTACTGCGGCAAAGGTCTCGGCGCGATTGAAGTGTGGAACGAACACAATCTCTTGACGGAATGGCACGGCAAACCGTTGTCCGCGCCGTTGTATATGGATATGCTCAAGGCGGCATATCCGCGCATCAAAGCCGCATGTCCCAACATTGTTGTCGTTTCGGGCGCGCCGACGCCGACGGGGTGGAATGATGGCGTCGTTGCGATTGACGATGGCGTGTTCTTGGAGCAAATGTATCAGAACGGGCTCAAGGAAAATTCTGACGCGATTGGCGCGCATCCGAGCGGTTTCAATGTGCCTGCCTTGTGCAATATCATGGATCCCGCGTGCAATCGGCCTGAAGCGTCGTTCCGCGCGCCGTTTGACAGTCGGCATCACAGCTGGGGTTTTCTTGGCACGATGTTGACGTACCACAATATCATGCTCAAATACGGCGATGGCAATAAACAAGTTTGGCCCACCGAGTTTGGTTGGCCCACTCATACGGGCGGTTCTTGCGGCGGCGGTCCCTGTCATCCCGCCGGCGCGGACAACTCGCCCGAACAAGCGGCGCAGTGGTATGTGGAAGCGTATCAGTGGGCTAAACGAGAAAAATGGGTCGGCGTCATGACCGCGTGGCAGTTGGATTTTGACCGCGGCGAATTGGACGCCTTCCGTATCGCCGGGAAACCCGCCTTTGATGCGTTGGCAGCCATGCCGAAATAAAATACAATGCCAAGCGTTCTGCGCGTGGGCCCGTACCGCTTCTATTTTGTTAGTCACGACCTGCATGAACCTCCGCATGTCCATGTTGATCGCGATGCGCAATCTGCAAAATTTTGGATTCAACCAATTGGTCTGGCGCGAAATCTTGGTTATAGCCCTAAAGAGTTGCGCCTGATTGAAAGGATAATCCAAGAAAATCAGCGGATCTTATTGGAGGGATGGAATGAACATCTACGACGTTCCGGCTGGGGAAAGAATTAAAGATGTCCACTTTACGGAGGATACGCTAAGCGTTGACCTGTGGGATGGACGAACGATTACGGCGCCCATCGTGTGGTATCCACGCTTGTTACATGCTACACCACAACAGCGCGAAAACTGGCAGATTGCAGGCGCTGGATTTGGAATTCACTGGCCCGATGTGGATGAAGATCTAAGCGCCGAAGGATTGCTGCGCGGCGCGCCCGCGCCGGGAGTTGATGCGTTGGCAGCCATGCCGAAATAAAAATCAAAGCAAAAAGCAGCGAGAGTTGTTGCCTCGCTGCTTTTTTGTTTTCGCAATTACGATTATACTTGCTCCAATGTTATATTCTCAACTTTTTATCAAAACCAAGCGTGAGGCGCCGTCCGACCTGACGGATGAAACGCTGCGCTTGGCTTTTCGCGCGGGGTTGATTCGTCCCGCCGAACGCGGCGAGATAATTTATCTGCCGTTCGCTGCGAATGTGATTTCACAAATGCGCCACATGCTGCGCGCGGATTTGCGCGAGCTCGACGCGCACGAAATTCGCGGCGCGCCTCATCTCGCGTTGGACGCGTTCGCGTCCGCCGAAATCCAATCGTACAAACAATTGCCCGCGCGCATCTATTGGCGCAGCGGCGGCGTCACGCGTTTGCATGTGACGTCGTTCGAAGCGAGCCGTGAGGCAGCTGAAGAGACGCGGCGCGTGTTTCAGAAAATCGCGCGCGATTTTTTTGAATATACGCGCATCGCGCCGCAGATGGCGCGCGATACGGCGGACGCGCGCGTGTGGTATCTCACCGCGCCGGCGCGCGACCTTGAAGTTTTTACCAACGCCGCGCGCACGTACGCGGCGACGCGCGCCGCCGCGACGCCGTTGAAACCTGCCGCCGCCGCCGAAGCGCCGCTGCCGCGTCAAGAAGTGGCGACGCCGCATTGCGATACGATTGAAGCGCTCGCGCGTTTTTTGAACGTGCCGCCGAGTCGCACCGCCAAAGCCGTTTTTTATGCGTCCGAAGGGCGCGTGATTTTTGCGGTCATTCGCGGCGATTTGCAAATTGACGAGGACAAGGTCAAGCGCGCGCTGGACGTCCCGACGCTGCGCTGGGCGACGAACGACGAGATTGCGCGTGTGGGCGCGCTGCCCGGTTTCGCTTCGCCCATCGGCACGCGCGGCGCGACGATTGTGATAGACGATTCGATTTTGAATTCGCCGAATCTGGTCGCCGGCGCGAACAAAGCCGATTATCATTTGCTCAATACGAATGTGCCGCGCGATTATACGCCGAATATAGTGACCGATATTGCATTGGCGCGCGTGGGCGACGCGAGCCCTGAAGGCGACGGCGCGCTCGAACTCGCGCGCGGCATTGAACTCGGTCGAGTTTCCGCGCCGTACGCGCTCGACGCCAATTTCCTCGACGTGAACGGCAAGGCGCAAAAACCTATCGCGGTGACGATGGAACTCGATCTCGGCGCGATTTTATTGGCGCACATTGGCGCGCATCACGACGACAAGGGCATCCTGTGGGCGCGGACGATTGCGCCGTATGACGTTTGTATCGTCGCGTTGAACGCGGATAAACCCGAAGTGGCGGACGCGCTGGCGCAGGTCAAGGATGCGCTGCTCTTTGCGGGTTTGGAAGCGCTTGTGGATGACCGCAGCGAGAGCGCGGGCGTCAAATTCAACGACGCCGATTTAATCGGCTTGCCATTGCGAATCACGGTGGGCCCCAAGACGGTCGCGCAGAACGCCATAGAATTCAAACCGCGTCAAGCGGCGGCGGCGCGTTTGGTGACGTTGGATGCGCTGGCGCAAGAATTGGAACAGTGGACGAATTCGACGTGATGCGGGTTGGATTATTGATCTTGCTGGGATTGGCAAGCTGGGTCGGTTTGCACTCGGCGTTGACGGTATGGCTCGGCGTCAAGGCGCAGCCGCGTCAAGCGGATGTCGCCATCGTGCTGGGCAACCGCGTGGAACGCAGCGGGGTCCCTTCCATTCATTTGCGCGTGCGTCTTGACCGCGCGTTGGAATTGTACCAAAATGGAACGGTTCGGTATATTATTGTAAGCGGCGGTCTCGGGCGCGAAGGATTTCAAGAAGCCGATGTGATGCGCGAATATCTGGCGCAGCGCGGCGTGCCGACCGAAAAAATTTTTACCGACCGCGCGGGCTATGATACGTATGAATCGGGGCGCAGCGCAAAAATGATTATGGACGCGCAAGGATTCCATTCGGCGGTGATTGTGTCGCATTATTTTCATCTGCACCGCGCGCTGCTCGCCTTTTATCGTTTTGGGATTTCAGAGGTCTCGGCGGCGGCCGTTGACCGTAGACCGGCATGGCGCGACACGTACAGCGTGCTGCGCGAATTTGCCGCATTCTATTTTTATCTTTTCCGTAATTATGCCACGACCTAAAAATAATGAAACGCCGGCGCCGGCGGACGCGGACACGTCAAAATTTCGCGCCGGTTTGTGCGCCATTGTCGGACGCCCGAATGTGGGCAAGTCCACGCTATTGAATTTATATGTCGGCGCCAAAGTGACCATCGTGTCCGACAAACCGCAGACGACGCGCCGCGTCGTGCGCGGCATTTTGACGCGCCCCGACGCGCAAATTGTATTTGTGGATACGCCCGGCATTCATCGCCCGATTCATCCGCTCGGCAAATTTATGGTGCGCTCCGCCGTAGATGTGTTGGACGGAATTGATGTGGTCGTGTTTGTGGCGGACGGCTCCAAGATGCCGACGCGCGAAGACGAGGATGTTGCCGAAATGTTGAATACGCGCGTCCAAGCTCCCGTCCTGCTCGCGCTCAACAAAATGGATTTGCTCAAACGCGATGCTATCGGCGAAATTACGCAAGCGTTTTTTGATTTGGTGAAACATGCGGATTGGATGCGTTTGACGGCGACGAAACGGGAAAACGCGGACAAACTTTTAGAGCTGATTGTGGCGCGTTTGCCCGAGGGCCCGGCGCTGTATCCCGAAGATGAAATTACGGATATGCCGATGCAATTTCTCGCGGGCGAACTGGTGCGCGAACAATTGCTCATCAATACGCGCCAAGAGATTCCTCATTCGATTGCGGTGCAGGTGGATGAGTGGGAAGAGCGTTCCGAAAATTTAACGTACATTTCCGCGACGATTTGGGTGGAAAAGGATTCGCAAAAAGCGATTGTAATCGGCGAACGCGGCAGCATGTTGAAAAAAGTTGGCGCCGCCGCGCGCAAAGAAATCGAAGCGTGGCTCGGGCATCAAGTGTATTTAGAGTTGACGGTCAAGGTGCGTCCGCAGTGGCGGCGCGATGATCGTTTGCTGCGCGAGTTGGGTTATGAGTAAGGCATAGTAACGAATTCAATTCGTTACTACCAAGCGCGTATGAGTGAGCCAATCGTCGTGCTGCCCTATGACCCACAATGGGCGGTTCAATTTAAAGCCGAACGCGAAATGATTTTGAGCGCGTTTGACGAATTGCGCGCTGAGGTTGAACATATCGGCAGTACGTCCGTCGTCGGGCTCGCGGCAAAACCGATTCTTGATCTTGCGATCATCGTCGAATCGGCAGAAGACGCCCTGCGCGCGATTACGCCGCTGGTGCGAATGGGCTATACCTGTTTTGGCGAGGCGGAAGTTGCGGGGCGTGTTTATTTTGACCGTCGCGCGTTCGAGCCGTGTCACATTCATCTTTACGTGCGCGGGAATCCCGAAATCGAACGCCATTTCGGTTTTCGCGATTATCTACGCGCGCATCGCGACGCCGCGCAAGAGTACGCTGAATTGAAATACGCGCTCGCAGAAAAATTTCGCAATGACCGTCCCGCGTACACTGAAGCCAAAACACCCTTCATCCGCGAAATCGAAGCGCGGGCGCGCGCGGAACGCGCTCAGGGGAGGTTGTGATGGCATCACCGTTTCCCGGCATGGATCCGTATCTCGAAGGCGAGATGTGGATGGAATTTCACGACCGCTTGATAAATCAAATTAGCGAACAATTGCTGCGCGCGCTCTCGGAACGCTATACGGCTTTGTTGAATAAACATTATTGGCTGGATGATGGCGCGCTCGAAATCGTTTCGGAACCGGGCGATAGCATATATCCCGATGTCCATATCGTCGAGACGGCGCGCGTCCAAGAGGCGTTGGCGGAATATGTGGCGGAAGAAACGCGCGCGGATGCGGTCGAGTTGACAAGCCCAATTCCGCAAACGATTCCCGCGTTGAGCGTGGAAATACGCGATGTGGCGCAGCGGCGTCTCGTGACCGTGATTGAACTTTTGTCGCCCGGCAACAAACGCGGCAAAGGATGGGAACAATACAATGCCAAGCGCGCGAAACTCTTGGGGACGCGCACGCATCTCGTCGAAATTGATTTACTGCGCGCAGGCAAGCGCATCCAACTGATCGGCAAATTGCCCGACGCGCCGTATTTTGTTTTCTTGAGCCGCGCCGAACGGCGTCCGCGCACTTTGGTTTATCCGCTTGGTTTGCGCGATAAATTGCCGAAAATTCCGATTCCGCTTTTGCCGCCCGACCCCGATGTTGTACTCGATTTGCAAGCGGCGGTGGACGCCTGTTTCAAATTGGTGCGCTACGAACGGTTGCTCGATTACACGCAACCGCCGCCGCCGCCCGAATTGAATCAGGCGGACGCGCAGTGGATCCAAGAAAAAATTCGCGCGGCAAATGCGCCGCAATAAAAAAAAGGACGTTCCAGCGGAACGTCTTTATGTTTCTAGAGCAGCAAGCCCCCATTCGCCAACGCGACAATATCTTGTTTTCTCAAGCGTTCCCCCGCCAGCACGCGCGGCAAAATCAAATCCACTACATTCGTATCACGCGATTTCACGCAGCCCGGCGCGCCGATGATGGGCAAATCGTCCGCGTATGCGAGCAGCAACAAATTCCCCGGCTCGACGGGCGCGCCGTACAATTCAATCGTTCCGCCCGCCAAAGTAATCCCACTCGGCGTAACGTCGCTTGTGTTCATAATGGACGTTTCGCCCGCCAGAATGATGCAATCTACATTCAAATTTTTCGCGCGTTCAATGGCGCCTGCAATCGCGTGTGCGTCAGGTTCAACGTATTCGTCCGAAACAATCCTGCC
>JAJVIA010000055.1:65667-70695 GCA_022072245.1 Anaerolineae bacterium | reverse complement strand
AAAAAAACACAGGAGTCAAGCAATGAAGTATCGTCGTTTGGGCCCTTCCGGTTTGCAAGTGAGCGAATTATCGTTTGGCGCGTGGGTCACGTTCGGGCAGCAGCTCCAAGTCGCCGAAGCGGAAAAATTGATGCGCACCGCGTTCGATGCGGGCGTAAATTTTTTTGACAATGCCGAATCGTACAACAACGGCCAAGCGGAAACGATTATGGGCCAAGTTTTCAAAAACGCGGGTTGGGCGCGCGAAGCGTTTGTCGTTTCCACAAAATTTTTCTGGGGCATTCGTGAAGTCGTCAATCAACAAGATACTTTGAATCGCAAATATCTGCTGGAAGCGATTAACGGCTCGTTAAAACGTTTTCAACTCGATTATGTGGATATTGTGTTCGCGCATCGCGCCGACCCCAATACGCCGATTGAAGAAACGGTGTGGGCGATGCACCAACTCATCGAATCCGGCAAGGCGTTTTATTGGGGCACTTCGGAATGGAGCGCGTACGAAATCGTTTCCGCCCTGTATATCGCCGAGAAACATCATCTGCACAAACCCATCAGCGAACAATCGCACTATAACATGTTCACGCGCGAACGGGTCGAAAAAGAATACGCGCGTTTATTTCAAGAACATCATTACGGCGATGTGACATGGAGTCCGCTCGCCTCGGGTTTCCTTTCGGGCAAATATCTCGACGGCATTCCGCAAGATTCCCGCGCCATGCAGCCCGGCTACGAATGGCTGCAAAAATCGGTGAGCAAAGCCGACCGCATCGAAAAGGTCAAACAGCTCATGCCGCTGGCGAATGAATTGGGCGCGACGATGGCGCAATTAGCGCTGGCGTGGTGCTTGAAAAATCAAAATCTCAGCAGCGTCATTCTCGGCGCGTCGCGGGTGGATCAATTGCAAGAAAATCTCGCGGCGCAAGAATTTGTCGCCAAACTCACGCCCGACGTGATGAAACGCATCGAAGAGCTCTTGCAAAACAAACCGCGTTAAATGCTTCATGCGACGCCGCACAAAAAAAATGCGCGAAATCCGCAGAACAAATTTATAAGCTGTCAAACCATATCCGATGAAATCGCAGCGATGAAAACAAAAGCTCTCGCCATTCCCGGCGAACACATTCGGGAGCGCATCTACGATCTGCGCGAGCAACGCGTGATGTTGGGCGCCGATTTGGCGGAATTGTACGGCGTCGAAACCAAAGTCTTGATGCAAGCAGTCAAGCGCAACCTCAAACGCTTTCCGCCGGATTTCATGTTTCAATTGACGCGCGCCGAATTTGAAATTCTAAAGTCACAATTTGTGACTTTAAGCGAACGCAGAACGCCCCGCGCCGCCCCCTATGCGTTCACCGAACAAGGCGTCGCGATGCTTTCCAGCGTGCTGCGCAGCGAACGCGCGGTATTGGTAAATATCGAAATCATGCGCGCATTCGTGCGCTTGCGTCACAGTCCCAGCGCCGCCGAATTGGCGCGCCGCATTGACGATTTGGAAAACCGCTATGACGCGCAATTTTTGGCGGTGTTTCAAGCGCTCGAAGAATTGACGGCGGAACCTGAACCTGCGCGCCGAGAAATCGGTTTTCGCGCACGCGAGCGGCGCGCGCGCTACGCCGCGCGTCGCAAACGAAACTCTGTTTAACATGGCAAAATCTATTGACCGCGTGCGCGATTTTTTTCGCGCCAAACAGCTCGACATTGAAATTCATGAATTGCCTAACTCGACGCGCACCGCCCAATTGGCGGCAGACGCCGTCGGCAGTCAATTGGGACAAATCGTCAAATCGCTCGTTTTCATTCTGGACGAACGCGATACCGTGCTAGCGTTGGTGGCTGGCGACCGCCGCGCCGACCCGTTCAAAATTGCGCGCGCCGTGCGCGCCAGCACCGTCCGCATTGCGAACGCGAACGAAGTGCGCGAACGCACCGGTTTCGCCATCGGCGGCGTCGCGCCCGTCGCGCACACTGGCGACGCGCTGTACGCCACTTTGCTGGACGATTCGCTTTTGCGTTTTGAAACTGTGTGGGCGGCGGCGGGAACGCCCCATGCCGTCTTTCCGATTGCGCTCCAAACGCTCATCGAATTGACGGGCGCGCAAAGCGTCGAGATTACGTTAAAAGAAGACTGAACAAAAAAGCGCAAGCGAAACGCTTGCGCTTTTTTTAGCTCAACTCTTTTTCGTCTTTTTCTTGCGCGTCTTTTTCTTGGCGCCGGAATGGCCGTTCTTGACCGCGCGCGCGGCGGACACGCGCCGCGCGGCAGTGCGGCGGCGCGCGGGCGCGCGTTTCTTTTTCGCCGTCACAATTTCGATGGGGCGATATTCCATCGCGGGCGCATTAGCGCGCGCAATCAGGTCGTGACGAATCAAACGGGCGGCTTCGAGAATTTGTTCAATATCGCGGTCGAAAACTTGCAAGACCACGCGCAAATCCTTGTCCCGCCGCACCGTCGCCGTCACCATCAATTCCAAAACGCGATTCAAATCCAATTCGCCCGATTCCGCATAAACGCTGGCGCTCTCGCGCAATTTCATCGGATAACGGAACGGGTCTTGCTGCGGATGCAAACCTGGAATCGCGTGCGTTTCCGATTCCCAACCGCCGCTCAAATCAAAGAGATGCACATCGTCCGCCAACGTATCGAGCGCATATTCCAGCGACGCTTCAAATGAAACGCGTTCGTCGGGCCAAACTTGAGTTTGGAGCATCCGATTGCGCGAGCTCCACAGATGCGCGATGTTCAACGCGAGCCGGGTGTGGCGTAATGTTTTGCGACATTCTTTTAACAGCAAGAACGCTTCCGCGCCCGTCGCCGGAAATTTCGGATAGACCAGCGTTTCAATCAGCGGCGTAAAACTCATTTCGCGCGCGGTATAGTATGTGGCAAAGACGTTAAAAATTTTGATCGCTTTTTCCATCTGGTCGTGACGGTCCCAATTCCATTTATCCACTTGCGCCAGATGAAACACAAAATAATCCGCGTCAATATATTCGGCAAACTCCATCGCCTGTTTCGTCGCCTCGATGGCTTCGTACTTGTGAAAAAAATTGGACGAGAGCGCGTCGCGGTTGAGGATGGGTTGATGCACGCCGAGCCGCATATTCGGCGCGCGCAATTTTGCCAGCAACTCGGGCTGCGCTTGGACCGTACGCCACCACCGATTATTTTTGCGCGGAATGAATTGGTCGGGAAACGTCGCGGGGACCGTCCACAAATCTTCGGGCTGAATTTCCAACAACACGGCGGGCGACGCGAGCCGCGCCTGATAGAGCTCGATATAATCGTTCAACCGTTCCGGCACGCGCAGATTGCGCGGCAGGTCTGCGCGATTGACATCCGACAGCGCGCAGCCGACAATAATTTCTGACATGATTTAGCTTGTGAAATACGCGCTACGCGTCGCGGCGTAGGCGGCATTTCCATTCACAGCTCCACGCGCCTCGCTAGTATTTTGACTTGAAATTACGGGGACGCCTGTCAAGACCTTTCGAGTTTCCAGAAACCCGAAAGGTCTCGTATCCCGCAACTTTATCCAGAACTAGAGGGCTTGGAGAATTTTAGGCGGCGCTAACCACACCAACTGTCCCGTCAGCGTCGCGCCATCTTCCAAATCCACACGCGCCAAACCCGCTTTTGCCATTCGCACCTTGCCGCCGGTCAGCGTTTCGATAATGAGACTAAAATCCGGTTCATGGCCGACAAATAAAATATCGCGGGCGTTGTGTTCGTTCAACAATTGGCGCAAGCCGTTAAGGTCAAACCCCGGCGCGAGCAGCGGCGTCATGGCGAATTCGATGCCCAATTCCGCCGAGACGATAGCGGCCGTCTCGTACGCGCGCGGCAGCGGACTGGTCAAAATCACATTCGGATGAAATTCGAGTTCGCGCAAAGTTTTGGCAATCGCCGTAACGCGTTTGCGTCCCTTTTTGGTCAGGGGACGTTCGTCATCCGCTTTGGTCCAATCTTCCCACGTCGCTTCGCCGTGCCGCAAAAAATACAACTTCATACACGCGATTATACTCGTGCCAGCCGTGACTGCCAAGTGATACAATAAGCGTATGCGCATCGCGTCCCGAAAAATCACCGCCGCCGGTCTGCGCGAAATTTTTACGCGCCTGCACGCGTATCACGGTCCCCAAAATTGGTGGCCCCACGAAACGCTGTGGGAAATCATGGTCGGCGCAATCTTGACGCAAAATACCGCGTGGCGCAACGTCGAACGAGCGCTCGCCAATCTAAAACGCGCGCACGCGCTCACGCCGGCGGCGCTGCGCGCCCTGCCGCGCGCGCGGTTGACGGAATTGATTCGCCCCGCCGGTTTTACCGCGAGCAAGCCGCAGCGTCTCGTCACGCTCGCGGAATTTTTACGCGACGCATACGCCGACGAACCCGCCAATCTGCGCGGCGGCGCTTTAGAGACGCAGCGCGCGCAGCTCTTGGCGTTGCACGGCGTTGGTCCCGAAACGGCGGACGCGATTTTATTGTATGTGGCGCGGCAGCCGATTTTTGTCGTGGACGCGTACACGCGGCGCATTTTTACGCGGCTCGGCATCGCCGCCGCGAACATTTCATATCACGCGCTGCAAACTTTATGTATGGAAAATTTGGCGTCCGACGTCGAATTATTCCAAGAATTTCACGCGCTGCTGGATACGCACGCCAAATTGATTTGCACGAAACGCGCGCCGCGCTGCGACCGCTGTCCGCTTGCCCAACAGTGCGCGTACCAAAAAAATTTGCGCGCGGTACAAGACCGCGAACGCGTCGCGCCGCGCCGCTGACGCCCGCAAGGCAATTTTGAATTTATCCCGCGCGCGTGTATAATCTTCCATCGCCCGCGTGGTGAACGTTTGACCGCGCGATTTTTTTGGCACATTTTTGTTGCAGCCAAGGGACGCGACGCGTACGCGCAATCCTTGACGCACACCGGAGTTTTTCGACGTGAAACGACCGTATCAACCAAAACGTTTGCATCGCCTGCGTTTGCACGGCTTTCGCCGCAAAATGCGTTCGCCCGGCGGACGCAA
>JAJVIA010000055.1:62776-65567 GCA_022072245.1 Anaerolineae bacterium | reverse complement strand
TGGCGATTGAAAAAGCAAGCCGACGTACAGCGGGTGTGGCAAGAGGGACGCGCATTTGCCCACCCGCTTGTCATATTGCGCGTGCGCGCCAATGGTTTGGCGCAGTCACGCGCCGCCGTTGTCGCCGGTAAAAAATTGGGAAATGCCGTAGCGCGCAATCGCGCCAAACGCCGTTTGCGTGAAGCGCTCCGTCCGCATTTTCCGCAGCTGCCGCCCGGTCAGGATTTGGTCTTGATTGCGCGGAACAACGTAAATAACGTTCCCTTTGCCGAATTAACGGCGGCGGTTCAGCAAGTGTTGACGCGCGCGCAGCTGCTCGAATCATGAAATATCTCGCGCTCATTCCGATTCGTTTCTATCAACGCTTTATCTCGCGCGGCTTGCCGTCCGCGTGTCGTTTTCAGCCGACCTGTTCGCAATACGCGATTGAAGCGCTCGACCGTTTTGGACTGGTACGCGGCGGCGGGTTGGCGGTGAAACGCATCTTGCGGTGTCATCCGTTTCATGCGCCGGGGTTTGACCCGGTGCCGTATCGCGATTGAGTCTGCCGCCCCGACAGGTTTCAACTTGCGCGTCAGGCAGCCAATGCGGCGCGAACCTTGCGGGTTTTATTCTTGTCAGGAGTATTCACATCAACAAGTTCATTGTATTCGTTTTGGCATTGGCGGGCTTGGTCTTGACGGCGTGCGGCGGTTCTGCCGCTTCCACCGGCTGGTCAGGCGCGGCGCTCAACGCCGATACTTTATATTTTGGCGGCAACGATGCGCGAGTCTATGCGCTCAATTCCGCCACCGGCGCGCTAACCTGGTTCTTTCCCAACGACAAAACGCTTAGCTCCATTTATGCCACTCCCGTCATTGCGGGTAATACAATTTATGTCGGCGGCTATGACGGCATCATGCGCGCCATTAACGCCAACGGCTCGCAGCTCTGGCAATTTCCCACCGAAGCGAATTTAGCCGTCTATGGCCCGATTGTGCCAACAGCGCTGGTCGTCAACAACACCGTCTATTACGGCGACAACATGCACAATTTTTACGCGTTGGATGCCGCCACCGGCGCTAAAAAATGGCAATTCCCCACCCAAAATAAAATCTGGTCCGGCGCGGTCTATGATAACGGAACCCTCTATTTCGGTTCGTTGGACCACAATCTGTACGCGCTCGACGCCGAAACGGGCGCGCAAAAATGGAAGACCGCAGCCGGCGGCTTGATTGCCGGCAGTCCGCGCGTCCAAGATGGCGTCGTCTATGTCGGCGCGTTGAATACGCTGTTGGCGGTGGACGCGTCGTCGGGGGCAATCAAATGGACCTTTAAATCGCCGAATCCCAACGAATGGATTTGGGCGCAGCCGACCATTGCCAACAACACGGTTTATATCGGTTCGTTGACCGGCAACATGTACGCGCTCGACGCGGCGACGGGCAACCGCCTCTGGACCTTTCCGCTTACCAGCGGCGCAGAAATTCGTTCCGCGCTTGTGGTGGATGGCGACACGGGTTATTTTGGCGCGTCAGACCAAAATGTGTACGCCATTAATTTGACGAACGGTCAATTAAAATGGAAAACGGCAGACAAAGCCCTGGCGGGACCGATTTATACAACGCCGTATTTGCGCGACGGCATTTTGTATATTCCCGTACAAGGACATAATATGTACGCGCTCAATGCGGCCGACGGTTCGCGCAAGTGGTGTTTTGACGGCAGCGCTCGTCAAGCGTGTGGGAATTAATGCTCTATGGATATTCTCGGAACTCTGTTCAACACGATTGTTTATAATCCGATGTTGAACGCGATGATGTATCTTTATTCGTTCATCCCGAATTATGGCATCGCCATCATTGTCTTTACGCTCATCATTGGCGTAGCGACGATGCCCTTTCGCATCAAGTCGCAGCAGTCCATGAAAGCGCAGCAAGAAAAAATGGCGGCGCTAAAGCCCAAGCTCGACGAAATTAAAAAGAAATACAAAGACAATCCCCAAGAGTTGCAAAAGCAACAAATGAAATTGTATCAGGAACACGGCGCAGCCAATCCATTCAACATGGGCTGTCTCTTGACGCTGCTGCCGTTTCCGATTTTTATCGGGATGTACCAAGTCATTACCGCCGTGATGGGCGACCGTCCCGAACAGATGATGCAGCTGCCGCGCCATTTGTACGCCAATTTTCTCAACGTCGCCGCGCTGCTGCCGGTGAATTCAAATTTTCTTGGCCTCGATTTGGGCGCCATTCTCAGCACCCAAAATCTGCTGATTGCCGGCACAGTGATTGTGGTCGTAGTCGGCACGCAATTTGTTCAAACGAAAATGATGCAAACCCCCGGCGCGGCAATGGATCCCCAGCAAGCGCAAATGAATCAGTCCATGACGCTGATGATGCCATTGATGTTTGGCTTTTTCGTCTGGAGCGCGCCCATCGGCTTGTCGTTGTACTGGATTACGTTCAGCGTTATCGGCATCATCCAACAGGGTCTAACGGGCGGCTGGAGCGGCTTGACCAATCTGCTCCCCAAACGCGCGCCGGAACCGGTCCGCACCAAGCGTTCGGCGGGCAGCGCCACATTGGTCGCGCCCCCCCCGGATAACGCGAACGGAAATAAAAACGAGCTCGCGGCATCTTCGCAAGAAAGCGTCGCCGGCGAGAGCAAGGGAAAAAAGAAAAGTGGCAAAAAGCGTTAAAGCCGGCGGACACACCGTCGAACAAGCCATTCAAAACGGCTTGATAGAATTGCAAGCGACGCGCGACCAGGTCGAAGTCGAGCTCTTGAACGGCACGAGCGATTCAACGCA
>JAJVIA010000055.1:28520-62676 GCA_022072245.1 Anaerolineae bacterium | reverse complement strand
AAAAACGCACAGCAACGAGCGCTTTATGGTGGACGTGGAAGGGTACCGCATGCGCCGCGAACTCACTTTGCGCGCGCTGGCGAAACGCATGGCGGACCGCGTAAAACAAAATCGTCAACCGATTACGCTCGAAGCGATGCCGCCGAATGAACGCCGCATTATTCATGTTACGCTCAAAGAACATCCCACCGTCAAAACGCAAAGCATCGGCGAAGGCGATAGACGGCGGGTCATGATCCTTCCCAAATAAGTCCAAAAGTTAAAAGCTAAAAATTCGCGCGCGGCATGTATTTTAGCTTTTAACTTGACGCTTGACCCTTTCCTTGGTCCCCGACTTTATCGTCATTGGACATCTTACCCGCGACGAACACCCCGACGGGCGTTACACGCTTGGCGGCGCGGCGACGTTCGCTTCCATCGCGGCGCGCAATCTGGGCTATCGCGTCGGCATCGTCACCGCTGCGGCGGACGATTTTCCCGAACCGCAATTGCTGCACGATATCGAAATCGTGCGCGTCCCCTCTTCCACAACGACGACTTTTCGCAATTTGTACCAAGCCGGTCATCGCACGCAATACGTGCGTGACATTGCCGCGCCCCTGACGCCGGACGCGGTGCCTTTGGCATGGCGCCGCGCGAAAATTGTTTTGCTTGGGCCGCTCGTCGGCGAAATGGATCATACGATGCTCGATATTTTTGCGAGCGATACGCTGCTGGCGGTTTCGCCGCAGGGCTGGATGCGTCGGTGGGACGAGCTGGGCCGCGTGCGCGCGCAGGCGTGGCAAGCGGCGCAAACTATATTGCCGCGCGTCCAAGTTTTGATTTTGAGCGAAGAAGATTTGGGCGGCTATACCGAACGGCTCTCTTCGTACATTGCGCTCGCGCCGCTGGTCGTTTTGACGCGCGGCGAACACGGCAGCGCCATTTATCGCCAACGCGAACGCCCATTGGACATTCCGGCTTTTCCGACGCAAATCATTGACCCCACCGGCGCGGGCGATACGTTCGCCACCGCATTCCTCATCCGTTATCACGAAACCCACGACCTGGTCCAAGCCGCGCGTTTTGCGAACGCTGCGGCATCGCTCGCCATCAGCAGCGTTGGCGCGGAAAATATGCCGACACGCGCGCAGGTCCAAGCGCGATTGAACGCCGACGCCTAAAGCGCGCGCCATGCGACGCGGCGCGCGACAAAAGACGCTTCCCCAATCCTTCCCGTTTTATTATGTAACCCAAGATTTGCTCTTGTTTGCGCGATATTACACGCTTGTACTCGATATTGCGCGGATACGCGCGCTGTTATATAATATATTTCGCTAACCACAATTTATAGTAGTAGAATTACGCGATGGGCACAATATATACGTTTGCCAATCAAAAAGGCGGCGTCGGAAAAACTACCACCGCCGTCAATATCGGCGCATTCCTCGCGTGGCAAGGTCGGCGCGTGCTGTTGATTGACCTCGACCCGCAAGGCAACGCGACGGCGAGTCTCGGCATTGACCGCTTTGCGCTGTCCGCGTCCGTGTATGACGTTTTCGTCGGCGGCATCGCGCTGCGTGAAATTTTCACCGCGACCACGATTGAGCGTCTCTGCGTTGCGCCTGCGACGTCCATGCTCGCGGGCGCCGAAATCGAATTGGCGAACGCGCCCCATCGCGAATTCATCCTGCGCGATGCCCTCGCTGCGGCGAGCGAGGGCTACAGTACGGAACGCTCGCCGCAGCGTTCCGATTCGCCGCAGCGTTCCGATTCGCCGCAGCGTTCCGATTCGCCGCAGCGTTCCACGTCACATTCCTTTCCGTCGCTTCGTTCCGCATTTGACCACATCCTGATTGACTGTCCGCCGTCGCTCGGAATTCTCACGGTCAACGCGTTGTGCGCTGCCGATTACGTCGTCGTACCGGTGCAGTGCGAATATCTCGCGCTCGAAGGGCTCGCGCAGTTGATGCAAACTATCGCGCTCGTGCGCGAAAATTTAAATCCGCGTTTGGAATTGTTTGGCTTGGTAATGACCATGTTTGACCCGCGCGCGCGTCTCGGCGCCCAAGTGATGCAAGAAGTGCGAACGCATTTCCCGGACCAAGTTTTTGAAACCTACATCCCGCGCAATGTGCGCGTCGCCGAAGCGCCCAGCTTTGGCGAACCCTTGGTAAAATTCGACATTCACTCGCGCGGCGCGGAGGCGTACGAAAAATTGACAAATGAATTTTTGATGCGGGAAGCAAGATTCGTAGCAGGTAGCACGTATCAGGGAACTGAAACTCTACAGACTGAGGCAAATTCCCTGCCGCCTACTACTTGCTACTCTTTGGAGAAACTATGACGACAACCGCCAAACACGGACTCGGACGCGGCCTCGGCGCGTTGATTCCGCAACGAACCATTTCCGAAAATGAGAGCGCCAGCGGCGTGCGCCAAATTCAAATCGCGCAGATTGAACCGAATCCGCATCAGCCGCGCAAACGGTTCACGAATGACGCGCTAGAAGAACTCGCCGCGTCCATCCGCGAACACGGCTTGATTCAACCGCTTGTGCTTAGAGAAATCACAACGCCGTATGGTTCGCGTTATCAATTGATTGCGGGCGAACGGCGGTGGCGCGCGGCGCAGCGCGCGGGCTTGCACTCTGTCCCGGCAATTGTCAAAGGCGCGACGCCGCAGCAAATGCTCGAACTCGCGCTCGTCGAAAATGTGCAGCGCGCGGATTTGAACGCGCTCGAAGAAGCGGAAGCGTATCGCCAACTCATTCAAGAATTTGAATTGACGCAAGAACAGGTCGCGCAAAAAGTAGGCAAGGATCGCACGACCGTTTCCAACGCGCTGCGGCTTTTGAAAATGCCCGACGCGCTCAAAGATGCCGTGTTGAACGAATCCATTAGCGAAGGGCACGCGCGCGCGTTGATGCAAATTCCCGATGCGGCGAAACAAGAAAAATTGCTCGCGCATGTTGCGGACGAAAATTTATCCGTGCGTCAAACCGAAGAGCTCGTGCGGCGCACCCTAGCCATGACAATTAGTCATCGGCCCAAGACTAGCGCGAACGAAAAACGCGAGACGCCAACCCGTCATACGTCGCCCGACACACATTCGATTGAAGAAGCTTTACGGCGCGCGTTGGGCACCAAAGTGGAATTGTTTCGCTCGCAGCGCGGCGGAAAAATTATCATCGAGTTTTATTCGGACGAAGAGCTCGAGACGATTTACGATAAATTGGTGCATTAAAAATTGTTCTCCAGCGAACCCCAAAAAGAGGGCTGACGTTTGTCAGTCCTCTTTTTTTAACTATTTTTTCAAGTTTTCGAGTCGCGCGCTTTTTTGACATTATGTCAAATCTGTAGTATAATAGGAGGTTGCGCGAATTTCGCGAAATCCACAAGTAACGGAGGACTTATGGCTTCAAGCCAACCCAGCGCAACGGCATTGATTTCGGCTTATGGACGCGCGTATCATGCCACACACGCACAGGAAAAAATCTTTGACGATTATCTCGCAGACAAACTCTTTACGGACGAGCAGCGCGCGTTCTTTGCAGAAAACTTGGCGCGCGCGTTCGCATTTTTCGACCCCGAAGGCGCGGCAGACGTAACGACGCCAGAAGAAGCGCTGGCGAGATTTATGCAAAATTCAAGTCTGCCGATTACGCTGAGTCGCGCGCGCTATGTCGAAGAGATTTTGACGCGCGAAATCGAAAAGGGCGTAACGCAATATGTGATTCTCGGCGCGGGACTGGATACGTTCGCGTTTCGGCGTTCCGATTTGATGCCGCGTTTGAAATTGTTTGAAGTGGACCACCCTGCGACGCAAAATTACAAACGCGCGCGCATACAAGAACTCGGATGGCAAGCGCCGCCGCAGCTGCATTGGGTTGCGCTCGATTTCGCACAGGGAAATTTGATGTCCGCGTTAGAATCAATCGGGTACGATTCCCGCGCGCGAACATTGTTCAGTTGGTTGGGCGTCACGTACTATTTACCGCGCGCGGTCATTGACGCGACCTTGCGCGAGATTGCGGCGCGCGCATGCGCGGACAGCATACTCATTTTTGATTATTTCGACGCGGACGCGTTTATTCCTGAACGCACTGCGCCGCGCGTGGCGAAAATGCAAGCGGCGACGCGCCAAAGCGGCGAACCCATGCAAACAGGTTTCGACCCCGCAACGCTTGGCGCGGAACTGGACGCGCTCGGTTTTGCGTTGCAAGAAAATTCGAGTCCCGCCGACATTCAAGCAAGCTATTTTCGCGGACGCGCCGATGGTTACTCGGCATGCGAGCATCTTTATTTTGCGCGCGCCCGCGTCAAATAAATTTCAGATTGCCGCGGCGATTAAGCCGCGGCAATTTTTTTATGCAAAATTTTATTGCCCCACGTCTCAAGCGTGGTATAATTCTATGCGTTTGAATTTCTCATATTTCTCAAGGTGAATAGATGCCCGCGATTTTTCCTTTTACCGCCATAGTTGGTCAAGACCGTATGAAGCGCGCGTTGGTGCTCAACGCGATTAACCCATTGATTGGCGGCGTCCTCATTCGCGGCGAACGCGGCACGGCAAAATCTACCGCCGTGCGCGCCCTTGCCGCGCTGCTGCCCGAAATTGAAATCGTCGCCGACTGCCGCTTTGGCTGCAATCCCCACGATTCGCATTTGTGCGACGAGTGTATGGAGCGCGAAGCGCGCGGCGAAGTGCTGCCGATTGCTAGACGAAAAGTCCGTCTGGTAGATTTGCCCGTCAGCGCGACCGAAGACCGCGTCGTCGGCACCTTAGACATCGAGACCGCCATCAAACGCGGCGAGAAAAAATTCGAGCCGGGCGTTTTGGCGAACGCGAATCGCGGCATTTTGTATGTAGACGAAGTGAATCTTTTGGATGACCACGTCGTTGACTTGTTACTCGATTCCGCCGCGATGGGCGTGAACAATGTGGAACGCGAGGGCATTTCGTTTCAACATCCCGCGCAATTTGTTTTGGTCGGCACGATGAATCCCGAAGAGGGCGAACTGCGCCCGCAACTTTTGGACCGCTTTGGGCTCTCGGTGGACATTCGCGGCATTCCCGACGCCGAGCAGCGCGTCGAAATCATCGAGCGCCGGCTCGCCTTTGAACAAGACCCGGAAGCGTTCAATCAAGAATGGCAAACGGCGGAAAAGAAATTGTCCAAAGAAATCGAGAATGCGCGCGAACATTTGCCGGAAGTGAAACATTCTCACGCGGACATTTACGCGATTGCGGAATTGACTTCGGGTTTGGAAGTGGACGGTCACCGCGCCGACCTCGTCATCTTGAAAGCGGCGCGCGCACACGCCGCGCTCGCGGGACGCACAAACATTGATGAGCAAGATATTTTGCTCGCCGCCGAACTCGCGCTGCCGCATCGCTTGAAACGGAAACCGTTCCAGGATGTCGAAGTGCGTTTTGAGCAATTGGAAAAACAGCTCGAACGCGCGCGCGAAGGCGTTCAAAGCGAGGGCCAACCCAAAGGCGACCAAAAGCAAGAAGTAAAAAAAAAGCGTCCCTAAACTCTGACCAATCTTCCGAACACACGCCGTCGCCGAGCGACCAATCGGTGCAGGGACAGGGACACGACCCTTCAAAGCAATCGCCCAATCCCGCCGACCGTCCGGTCAATATCGGCGACGCGTTCGCCCCCCGCAAACTTCAAACTCCGATTGATAAAATGGCGCGCAAGTCCGCGGGCAAACGCTCGCGGACGCGCACCGAACGCAAACGCGGCAGATACATTCGTTCGCGCGAAATGCGCGGCGAGATAAATGATGTCGCATTCGACGCGACCTTTCGCTCCGCCGCGCCGCATCAACTGCGCCGCAAAGCGGAGGGCAGCGAACTCGCGCTGGCGATTGAAAAACAGGATTTACGAAAAAAGGTGCGCGTGCGCCGCGCGGCGAATTGCATCTTGTTCGTCGTGGATGCGTCGTGGAGCATGGCTGCCGCCGAGCGCATGATTGCGACCAAAGGCGCGATCATGTCGCTGCTCGTGGACGCGTATCAAAAGCGCGACCGCGTGGGGCTCGTCGTTTTTCAAAAAGAAGAGGCGCGCACTGTTCTGCCGCCCACCTCATCGGTTGACCTCGCGCAAAAGGCGCTCAAAGACGTTCCCGTCGGCGGCAAGACGCCGCTCAGCGCGGGCTTGCTCTTGGCGCATCAAATCCTCGTGCGCGAAAAAATCCGCGACCCCGAAATCATGCCGCTCGCCATCATCGTCACCGACGGCGCGGGCAATGTGTCCATGACCGATTTGCCGCCGCAAGAAGAAGCGCACCGCATCGCCGCCATGTTCAAAAAGAACGACATTCGCACCGTCGTCATCAACACCGAACACGAAGCGTTCGACCGGGGTCTCGCCGCGACGCTGGCAGAAAAATTGGGCGGAAACGTGTACACGCTGAAACAATTGCGCGCGGAAGAATTGTATGCGCGGGTGAGAGAGAACTTGAAGTGATGAGCGCTGAGGACTGAGGGCTGAGGACTGAGTTTAGCGCTCAGTCCTCAGCCCTTTTACCTCAGTCCTGTTTAATGTTTCACGTGACACTGCAACAGATGTTCTAAACCAAGATTATTTATAACTCGTGTTACGCTGCATTTCCGCTACCGGATCAGAAACGCGAATCTGCGCGAATTTCAACGAATCTGCGCGAAAAAGTTTGTGGGAATTCGTTCGGATGCGCAAGGTTCGCGTTTTCATCCATTGACTCGCATATTTCAACTATTCTGCGTAACGTGAGTTATAACTCGTGTTACGCGCCTTGCCGACAAAAAGTATCCGGTCAGGATTTACGGATGCATTTTTGACACAGATGCCACAGACACCACAGATTTTTCATTATCGGGCATTGCATTTCTTTTTCTGTGTAATCCGTGTCCCAAAAACTGAATTGTGATGGACTGCGTAACGTGAGTTATAATACGCCGTAATAGATGAATTACTCTGTATTGCAATTTAATACTATTATTTTTCATCTTTTTATTCGATAATAATTTAATTTCCATCTCTTCCCGTATTACCATTTTTTGCTGTTTCTTATGATGCCATCTCCGCCCATCATGGATTACGAAGGTTCGCGCTGGCGCCAAGAGTTTTGGCGCGAGCGCGCGTACGAAGACGCCGTCGAACGCATCGCCTTGGCCCAAGTCTTGCCCGCGCGCGGCGCGCGGCTCGTCGAAATCGGCGCGGGCTTTGGGCGGCTCGCCGATTTGTATCGCGGCTACGACCAAGTGATTTTATTGGATTACGCGCGCTCGATGCTGCAAGACGCGCGCGCGCGTTTGGGCAACGACCCGCGTTTTATTTTCGTCGCAGCCGATTTGTACAATTTACCGTTCGCGGACAATGCGCTCGACACGGCGTTGACGATTCGCGTGCTGCATCACGTCGCCGACGTACCGCAAGCGTTCGCCCAAATCGCGCGCGCGGTGCGGCCGCGCGGCGTCTATCTCACAGACTTTGCCAACAAGAAACATCTCAAAGCGATTGTGAAATACTATCTCGGCCGCGCGGACGGCATGAACCCCTTTTCGGATGCGCCGTACGAATTTGTAAAACTCAATTTTGATTATCACCCAAGTTACATAAGGAAAAATTTAGAAAAGGTCGGTTTTCAAATTCAAACCGCGCGCGCCGTCTCGACCTTTCGTATCGGCGCGCTCAAACGCGCGGTGCCGACGAATTGGCTCGTGGCGTGGGATGCCGCGTTACAGCGCCCTACCGCGCGGCTTGCCATCGCGCCGAGCATTTTATATCGCGCGGAAAATCTCAAGCCCGGCGATGCGCGCGCGAATAAAAATTTGTGGCGCTGTGTGAACTGTCAGGCGGAAACCATCGCGGCGGAGGGGCTAACGCTGCGCTGCGAAACATGCCGCGCGGAATTTTTTCAAACGGATGGGATTTGGGAAATGAAAAAACGCGCTTGACAAGCGGCGGTTATCCACCGTTTGAAAATCACAAGCCCTCAAGCGTTTTTGAAAACGCTTGAGGGCTTGACGTTCATGATCAGAAACGCTAAATTGAATTCTCTTGCAAACCTCACTACCGATTGCCGTTGTATAGCCGTTCTTTGATGGCGAGCATTTCGCGGCGGCGCTGGTCGTCCTGTTCGATTTCTTCCGCAATCTTGTCCACCGAATACATCACCGTCGTATGGTCACGCCCGCCGAGCGTTTCGCCGATTTGCGGAAGCGACGCGCCGGTGGCTTCGCGCAAAAGATACATTGCCATTTGACGCGGCGTCACCACTTCTTTATTGCGGCCGCGTCCTTTGATTTCTTCGACGCTGACGCGGTAATATTCGCACACCGCCGTCAAAACCTGATCCATGCTGAGCGGCGTTTGCTGCAAAACATCTTGCAAAACCGTTTGCGCCAAATCCACCGACAGCGGCAGCTGCATCAATTGGGCGTACGCGACGACGCGCGTCAAAGCGCCATTCAATTCGCGGATATTGGATTGAATTTTGCGCGAGAGAAAATCAATCACGTCCGACGGCACCGCCATCGGCTGGGCTTCGGCTTTGAAACGCAAAATCGCCGCGCGCGTTTCAAAATCGGGCGGTTGAATGTCCGCAATCAAGCCGCCTTCAAAACGCGAACGCAAGCGCTCTTCCAGCGTCGAAATCGCGCGCGGATGTCGGTCCGCCGAAATGACGATTTGTTTATTCAGTCCGTGCAGCGAATTAAAAGTGTGGAAAAATTCTTCTTGCGTGGTTTCTTTGCCCGCGATAAATTGAATGTCGTCAATCAGCAAAACATCCACTTCGCGATAGGCGCGGCGAAATTCTTCGGCGGTTTGGGTGCGAATCGAATTGATGAGCTCGTTGGTGAACGTTTCCGACGAAACATACACCACCTGTTTGCCGCGCAATTGCGGAATCCAGCCGAGCGCGTGCAAGAGATGCGTTTTGCCCAAGCCGGTGCCGCCGTAAATGAAAAGCGGGTTGTACGCCTCGGCGGGCCGTTCCGCCACCGCCATGCACGCCGCGTGCGCGAGGCGATTTGAATTGCCGACGATATACATGTCAAACGTATATTTCGGATTCAGCGTCGAACCTTGCCCGCGCGACGGCGTATAGGCCGATGAATTGCTGTCCGCGCTCTCGCGGCGCGGGGAACGATTCTCGTCATTCATAGGCGAACGCGACGATACGCTCGGTTCGGCGACGGCGGCAGGCGTCTCGCGCGCGCTTGGCGACGTGAAATCGTACGCTTCGGCGGCGGTTTCGTCTTCCGCGTCCTGTTCCGTTTTCAAAACAAAACGGATTTCCGCCGGCTGCCCAAGCACATGATTGAGCGTCCGTTCAATCATACCATACAAGCGATTTTCAAGCCATTGTTTAGCGTACGCATTACGCACGCCGACGACGAGGATATTTTTTTCCGCATCCAACGCGAGCGCAAAAGTCGGTTTCACCCACGTATCAAACGTCGCTTTGGTCATTTGCAATTGCAGCTCGCCCAGCGCAGCTTGCCAAATGTGCGCGGCATTGGGCGCGAGCGGTTTGCGCGCGCCGTCGAACGCGCGGACCGGGTGAAGCGGTTGAGTGGAAAGCATACGAGTTCCTTGAAAAAAAATTGCGAAAAATACACGTCGCAATGCGTGAGCCGCTGTTTCTCTCCCACAAAGAAACAATGGCTGCCGCTAAGGTATTGCGACGCGTGCGCTATCTTAGCAAAAGCGCACGCCGCGCGCAATAGTTGTACCTTAAAAGATGCACGCGCGCGCAAATTCTTTAAGTTGGGCGTCAACGCTTACGACTTGTGGATAAATGCCCCCGCGCGTGTGGAAAAAAAATCGCGTCCACTAATTATAGGATATTCACAGGCGCACACGCACAAGTCAAGGTTGGCGGTGTGGAAAACTCGCGCTAAACTGTGGATACCCCGCGAGAAAATGTGGACAACCCGCGCGCCATCCCCATCGCATCCACATTCCGAAAAAAAATCGCCCTGCGCGCGCGGTTTTTTTTCGCTCCCGCGCGGCAGATGATATAATTGCGCCAATGAATCGCGGATAAACGTTGCGCAAGCAAAAATCCAAAATCCACGCTTTATTGTTTGGCTCGCTCTATGCAAAAACTTTCCCTCCTCATCATTGCGCTGCTCAGCGGCGCGGTCGCGCTGGGCGCGCTCGGTCTCACCGTCGCGTATTTTGAAACAAAAACTATTCAAGGCGCCGTGCTAAACGACGCGGGCGCGCCGCTTCAACAGGCGGCGGTGACGATTGCGGGCCGCTCGACCTTTTCGGACGAACACGGTTATTTTGAAATTCAATTTCCGCGCGGCGTGCATGAATTGCGCGCGTTCGCGGACGGTTATCAAGACGCGGCGCAAGCTATCAACGCCGACGATTTTTTCGCGCAAAATTTTTCCGCGCGCCTCGCGCTCGAACCGAAACAATTTCGCGGGCGCGTGGTGGACGCAGCCAATAAACCTATCGCCAACGCCACCGTCCAGTTCGCCGACGAAACTTTGCAGACCGACGCGCAAGGCGAATTCACCGCGCGCAAGCTCCAAAACGGAACCGCCCTCCACATTCGCGCGCCCGGCTATCGCGCCGTCACCGTCACCGTCCAAGCCAGCGGCGACGGCAAACAAATCGTCGCCATTCCGCTCGCGCCATCCGAATTGCGCGTGACCGTGCTTGACGCGACAAACAACAAACCATTGCCGGGCGTGCGCGTCAGCGCGCAGGGCGCATTGGTCAACACCGACGCCAACGGCAATGCCGTACTGCTGGGCTTGCTTGAGGGCGCGACGTTAAGCGCGCAAGCGCCGGGCTATGCCGTCGCCGCCGCGCAAGTGGGCAGCGAAACGAATTTGACGCTGAAAATGCAGCCGACGAATTTGGACGGACGCCTGCTTGACGGCGCGACGCAGCAGCCCATCGCCGCCGCGCGGCTCATTCTCAACGGCGCGCTGGCGCAAACCGACGCGCAGGGCAATTTTCATCTCGACGATTTTAGCAAGGTTCAACGGTTAATCGTCAAAAAACCCGGTTACGCGCTCGGCGCGTTCGATTTGAAACAGGGCGGCGCACAAGATTTCGCGCTCACGCCGTTCCAAGCCAAAGGCATTCATCTCTATTACGGCATCCAGCGCGCCGACGCGGAACGCATCCTCGCTCAATTTCAAAATACGGAAATGAACGCCGTCGTCTTTGATGTCAAAGAAGACCCCGGCTATATTTTGTGGGATTCGCAAACCGCGCTCGCCCAACAAATCGGCGCGTACACGCCGCGCGACTTTGGCGCGCAGGACGAAGTGGAAATGTGCCGCGCGTACAAACTGTACTGCATCGCGCGCGTCACTGTATTCAAAGACGTGCTGCTCGCCAAAAATCGCCCCGACCTCGCGCTGCATGACGCGAACGGCAATCTATTGTACGAGAACGCCGCGTATTGGACCGACCCCGGCGAAAGCGAGGTGCAGGATTATCACATCGGGCTGGCGCAAGAACTCGCGGCGATGGGCTTTGACGAAATCCAATTCGATTACATTCGTTATCCCGGCACGCGCAATGTGAACGTCAATGAATTCGGCGACCGCGATTATCGCGTCAATACGATTGCGAATTTTTTGCAGCGCGCGAATGAGGCGCTCGCGCCGACGAACGCATTTTTTTCCGGCGATGTTTTTGGTTTGACCACCGCGACGACGGACGAGCAGGGCATCGGCCAGGTGTGGGAAGAGATTGCGCCGCATTTCGATTATATTTCGCCCATGATGTATCCTTCCACCTGGCGTTATGCGGTTGATTTATGGGGCGCCGCCTTTGGCATCAAAAATTGCGGCGACGCGTACGCGTGTCCGTACGATATTATGCGCTACGGGACTCTTAAAGCGCAAGAGCGCACGCTAAATCAATGGACGCTGGTGCGGCCCTGGTTGCAAGCGTATCAAATGGATTTACAATCCATGCGCGCGCAAGCGCAAGGTTCCGACGACGCCAACAGCGCGGGATATTTGTTTTGGAATAATCTCGGCGTGTATCCGCAAGGATTGTTCCAATAAATACGCGCGGCGAGAAATTCAATGCGTCCCGTTCGACAAATTTTCAATGTGTCCCGTTGGCAAATTACAAATTTGCCGTACCGGGGCGTAAAATAAATTCTTGAATGAAACGACTCTGTGTGTTTTGCGGTTCGAATATGGGTACGCGCGCGCTCTATCGCGACGCGGCGCGCGCGGTGGGTGAGGAATTGGCGCGGCGCAATATCGGTTTGGTGTACGGCGGCAGCAATGTCGGTTTGATGGGCATTGTGGCGGACGCGATCTTGCAAGCCGGCGGCGAAGCGATTGGCGTCATTCCTTTTCATCTCGTCAACAAAGAACTCGCGCACGATCATCTGACCGAATTGCATGTCGTCAATACCATGCACGAACGCAAAGCGTTGATGGCGGATCTCGCCGATGGTTTTATCGCGCTGCCCGGCGGCTTTGGCACCTACGACGAATTTTGCGAAGTCGTGACGTGGGCGCAATTGGGTTTGCATCAAAAACCGTGCGCGATGCTGAACGTCGTCGGTTATTACGACGCCATGATTGCGATGTTTGACCACGCGCGGCAAGAAGGTTTTTTGCGCGACGCGCATCGCGACATGTTGATTCTTTCGCCGGACATTTCCGATTTACTCGACCGTATGGAAAATTATCGCGCCGCAACCGTGAGCAAATGGCTTGCGCGCGAGGATTTGTGAACCCGCTATGTATTCTGTTTCAACCTCTGCCGATACCCAAAAAATTGCCATGCTGCGCGCGGCGATGCCCGCCGTCACCCGCGCGGTCTATCTCAACACCGGCACGAACGGCCCGCTGCCGCGCCGCGCCTATGACGCGCTTTTGGCTTTTGCGCGCAGCGAGTTTGAAGAGGGGCGCATCGGCCAACCCGTGTTCGACCGTTTTATGAATCTGTTGACGGAAACGCGCGCGCTCGTCGCCGAATTGCTCGGCTGCGCGCTAGAAGAAATCGCGCTCACGCACAACACGACCGAAGGCATGAACATTGCGCTGCTCGGTCTCGATTGGCGCGAGGGCGATGAATTGATTACGGCAAGCAGCGAACACGAGGGCGGCTTGAATCCCGCCGCCGTATTAAAAGCGCGTTACGGCGCGCGCGTCATTTATACCGACATCGGTTTGCGTCACTGCGACCCGCTGGAGGCGCTGCGCGGCGCGCTTTCGCCGCGCGCCAAAGCGGTCGTGCTTTCGCACGCCTCGTGGTCCACCGGCGCGATTTTGCCGTTGCGCGAATTGTGCGAGCTTGCGCATCGCGTCGGCGCGCTGGTGATTTGCGACGCCGCGCAAGCGTGCGGCATGATTCCGTCCAACGTGTACGACTTGGGCGTGGACGTATACGCGCTTTCGGGACAAAAATGGTTGTGCAGTCCCGACGGCACGGGCGCGTTATTTATTCGCCGCGCGCTGCTGCCCAAAATCCAAAATACTTTTTCGGGCTATTTCAGTTTAAAGCAGCGCGTCACGCACGCCGCGACGCCGATTGAATTCGCGGATACGGCGACGCGTTACCAGTATGCGGCGCATTACTTTCCGTCGGTACAAGGTTTTGCCGAAACGTTGAAATGGCTGCGCGATGAAATTGGTTGGGAATGGATTTATCGCCGCACGCATGAATTGGGGCAATATGCGTATGACGCGTTGGCGCAAATTGACGGCGTGAATTTGTACCTGCCGCGCGACCAAATCGCGGGGCTGCTTCATTTCACCGTTGACGGCATCGCGCCCGCAGACCTCACGACAAAATTATTTGAACAAAAGATTCTGATTCGGCACGTGCCGGAACCGGCGCTGAATCGCGTCTCGACAGGTTTTTTCAACACCGAAGCGGATATTATGCAATTGACCGCCGCGATTCGGGCGCTGAGAAAATAAACACGCGGGGCGCGCGCCCCGCGTTTCTTTTTTCCGAAAGGCAGAGAGTTATGATAGTTTTTGTTTCGCTCCTCTGCGTATGTCTCATTTTCACGCCGCCGCTGTTGGGCGCGGGCATCACATTATTGACTGAAAAATGGCTGGGTTTGTGGGCGTACGCGGTGGGGTGGGCGACGCCGGTGATTCTCGTCAGCGGCGCGTATGCGCTCTATGATGTCGCGCTGCGGCTCATGGCGTGCGAACCCGCCGATGGTCTCGCGTGCGGCGAACCGTTGGCGTCCGCGTTTGTGTTTTCAGTGGCGTGGCTGTGCGTGATTCTCCTCGCGAATTTTTTCGCGCAGGTCGCGGTGTATTTGTTTTTGTATACGCGCCGCGAGGCGGAGCAATGGCGTCAGGCGCAGTTGGAGGAGCAAGCAGCGCCGCAATAATTTTTTTGTTCGCCGCCGGAAACGCGTATTGTTCCAATTCTTCGGGTCTGACCCACTTGTATTTTTGCGCGCTCGAAATTTTTACGCGCCCCGCGACATATTCGCAGTGAAACGCGTGCAGCGTAATCGAAAAATGCGAAAAGGCGTGGTCCACCGAAATAATTTTTTTGCCCACGCGTACGGCAATGCCCAATTCTTCGCGACATTCGCGCGCGACACAATCCGCCAAACTTTCGCCCGCTTCCACTTTACCGCCGGGAAATTCCCACAGTCCGCCGAGCAAGCCCTCATTCAAACGCTGCTGAATCAAAATTTTACCGCGTCGGTAAATTACGCCCGCCGCGATAATTTTGTGCGGCAGTTCCGGTTTCGCGCGTTTCACGGGCAGCGCGTTTTGCAAGCCATCCGCGCGCGCAAAACAATCCTTGTACAGCGGACATAACAAACAGCGCGGATTTTTGGGGATACAAATCGTCGCGCCCAATTCCATCAACGCCTGATTGAAATCGCCCGCGCGTTTTTTCGGCAATAATTTTTCCGCCGTATCCCACAAACGCGTTTGCGTCGCGCTCGCTTGCGGGTCGTCACGAATGCCAAAATAGCGGCACAACACGCGCACGACATTGCCATCCACAACCGGCGCGCGCGCATCAAACGCAATGCTCGCCACCGCGCCCGCCGTGTAACGTCCGATGCCCGGCAGCTGCATCAATCCTTCAACTGTCTGTGGAAATTTTCCGCCGCGTTCGTTCGCCACAATTTGCGCGGCGCGATGCAGATTGCGCGCCCGCGCATAATAGCCCGCGCCTTCCCATGTTTTCAATACGTCGTCGCGCGACGCGCGCGCCAAAGCAAACACGTCGGGATAACGCGCGCTAAATTTTTCGTAATAGGGGATGACCGCTTCGACGCGCGTTTGCTGCAACAAAATTTCGGCAAGCCAGATGCGGTACGGGTCGCGCGTCGCGCGCCACGGCAGCGCGCGTTTATGCTTGGCGTACCATTTCAAAAGACGCTGCGCGAAAGCGGACATGAGAGCATAGGAACGCGCAAGCCACGCCTCATTTGCGGCGGCTTGCGCGCTTTAACAGCCGTTCAAAAATTTCGGCTTGCTGAATCGCATCGTCCAGCGCGTTGTGCGACAGGGGCGTGTTGGGCGGATGAATTTCGGGCGGCAAATGCCGCATGCTCGTAGCGCCAAAAGTCGTATTGTACACGCCCATCGCATACGATTTAATGTCGAGCGCCATATAGCCAAAGGGATTTGCATCAACGCCGAGAAATTTTACAAAATAATAATTGACAAAACTCCAATCGAACGCCGCGTTGAAACCGACAAAGACCGCGCGCGCGTCGTGCGCCTGCGCGCGCGTCCACGCCGCAAATTGAGCCATCGCGTCGCGCGGCGGCGCGCCGCGTTCGCGTAATTCCGCCAACGTCACGGCGGACAATGCCATCGCTTCAGTCGTAAAATTGTCGGTCACGGGGGCGAGTTCCACATAAAAACGTTGCGCGTTAGCGCCGACGACGCACGCGCCGATGGAAAGCAAATTGTATTCGCCGGGAATCGGGCCCGACGTTTCCACATCAACGGAAAAATAAATTTCGTGATTCATAGATTAGAGAATCGAGACTGGAGATTATTTCGACGCGGGCGGGATTCTAACATAGACTCGCAGTACAGGCACAATCAAGTACAGCGCACCCGCCTAGCAATTCCTATTCCAAAAGCTCCCACGCGCGCGCTTGAGCGACTGCCTCGCTTTGCGACGGCGCGCCCAGTTTTTGGCAACAATGTTTCAAATGCGCCTCGACCAAATGCCCCTGTCCATCGCGGGTTTCCGTTAACGGATGCCGCGGTTTGGTTGATAACCGCGTTCCAAGCGGGTCGTTGTCGCCACGACAACAAGCAAGCGCGGGTTTGACCATGACCATTGGCATAATTGACCGCGCGCGCGCGGCGTTGTAAAATCCGCACAGTGTCACACTTACCGCTCGACCAATTTCAGCAAGCGGACCCGGACGTCGCAAAAAATAAAGCGCGGCGCCGCCGCGTTGGGATCTTGGCGCTTGTATTGCTCGTCGCCGGTCTGGCGTGGAGTTTTATTTTGGCGCAGTATTGGCTCGTGCCGCCCGCGCCGCAAATTGTCCAACTCTCGCCCGCCGAACAGAACGACTATATCATCATGGTCGCCGAAGCGTACGCCGTTGACCACGACGTTCCGCTCGCGCAGCAGCGCCTCGCCCGTTTGAACGACCCGCAAACGACGCAGCGCATCATCGCGTTGGCGCAAGAATACGCGCCGCAGCAAGATTACATCGCGCAGCGTTTGGCGCTGCTCGCGGTCGCGGCGGGTTCCAAAGACAAAACGCTCGTCGCTCTCGCCGCCACGCTCGTCGCGCCAACTTTTACGCCAACCTTTACGCCCACCCCCACCAACACGCGCACCCCGTCGCCAACGGTTCCAACCCGCACGCCGCAGCCGACCCACACGCTCGTTCCCAATTACGTCGTCATCACCAACACGCCGACGGAAACGCATACGCCGACCATGACCTATACGCCGCGCCCGCCGACCTGGACGCCAACGCCCATTATCGAAACCGAAGATGAACGCCCCGCCGTGATTGTGCCGATTCCGATAAAATTTGTCTCGCAAAAAATTTCGCTCGACCTGCCGCCGTACGTCAATTTTCCGTCCGCCGAAATTCGGCTCACCGCGCGCCCCAAAATTTGCACCCACGCCAACCAGATGCCGCAAGTGATTTCGCGCACGACGCTATTGTGTCCCAACGAAACCTATGCGCCATTTGAGATTGAAGGCAACAATCTAACCTTGTACGGCGACGCCGCCAAGACCGCGTTGATTCAAGGCGCGCCGCGTCAATATGCGCTCACGGTGAACGGCAGCAACATCGTCATTGACGGCGTGCGCGTCGAAGGCAAAACGAGCGACAACGATTTGAATCAATGGCTGTGCTTGTATCCGCGCTGTCCGTACACGCCCGAAATCGGCGGCGCGCGCGGTTACGGCGGCGGCATCCTTTTGAAAAATACGTCGAACGCGGCGGTCCTCAATTCCGATTTTTTTGGCGGCACAACGGGCGTGTACGTGTATCGCGGTTTTAGCAATAAAATTTTCGACAATACGTTTAGCGACCACAACGGCTGGGGCGTGATGCTGATGCAAACGCGCAACGATTACATCGTCGGCAATCATTTTGCGCGCATCAATCGCAGCTGCAACGGTCTCGACCAAGTGTATCATTCCAACGGCTGCGAAAGTTCCGCGCTCGCCATGACGCACGTGAACAATGTTTTGGTGCATGACAATACTTGTCGCCGCGTCAGCAATTGTTATTACGCCAACGGCGATGGCGGTTACGGCAGCAGCTATATCAAGTTTTACAACAATTATTGCGCGGGCGCGAAAAATAATTGCTTTGAAGCGACCTACGGTCTCGGTCACGAATTTGATTACAATAAAGCCGAAGCCGATAATGAATTCGGCGACCAGTGCGATTATCCCTTTTGGATTGGCGGCTCGACGGCGTATTTCGGCCCGAACAATAGTTGGAATTGTCTGCACGATTACGATACATCCGTCAACGATTCGCGCGGCAAATCCAATCGCCCCACCAATGCCCACGCGCTGACCGAACGGCCGACCCCGACGCCGACCTTGACGCCGACGCCATTTTCCAAACTCGCGCGTCCGCAAGAAAAACCTACTCAACAAACGCCCGCGCCATAAAAATTGCGCGGCGCGCCCAATCACGCTCCGCCCCCTAACGCTACCTCCGCAAAAATCTCTGCTCCAATTCCGCCAACGTCACAGACACAAACGTCGGGCGGCCATGCGGACACGTCGCGGGCGAATAAATTTGCAACAGCTCATTCAACAAATTCTGCTGCTGTTCCAACGTCAACGCGTCGCCCGCTTTCAACGCGCTCACGCACGCGAGTTTCGACGCCAATTTATCGCGCAGCGCGTCGCCTTCCAACGCGCGATAGGCAGCGTGTTCAAGCGCCAAAACATCCAACGCCTCGCGCGCCGACAATTTCACAAATTCGGGCAGCGCGTTCACCCGAAACGTATTCGCGCCAAACGGCTCGATGTCCACGCCCAACGCGCGATATTCTTTTACATGCGCGTTCACGCGCGCCGCTTCGTTCGGCATGAGCGTAATGGGGGTTGACGGCTGGGACGTGGAATTTTCGTCCGTCACATCTTGCGCTGTGCGCGCGGTCAGCCGTTCAAAAAAAATCTGCTCTTGCGCCGCGTGCTGATCCACAATCACAAAGCCATCGGGCGTTTGCGCGAGCAAATACGTATTGTGAATTTGTCCCAACGCGCGCCACGTCCCCGCGCGATATTCCGCTTGCGCCTCACGCAACGCGCCAAACGCGCTCTCCGGCACATTCGCAAAGGGCCATTCGTACGGAACGCTCACCGCAGCGTCCCCCGCCGCCGCGTTCCCCGCCGCGTATCCCGCCGCGTTCCCCATCGCGTTCCACTCCAAGAACGGAAAATCGCGCAGCGCGCGTTCCACCGCCTGCTGCACCGCGCCGTAAATCGCACGCTCTTGAAAAAAACGCACTTCGGCTTTGCGCGGATGCACATTCACGTCAACATATTGCGGGTCGAGTTCAATGCGAATCGCCGCGAGCGGATGCCTGTTCATGGGCAAACGTCCCGCGTATGGACGTTCCAACATCACCGCCAAAAGCCCTGAACGAATCGGGCGCCCATTCACAAAAAAATTTTGCCACTCGCGCGACGCGCGCGCGAACGATGGTTTAGAAATAAAACCGCGTATTTTCAAATCAACGCTCTCGTATTCCACCGCCAGCATTTCGTTCGCGGCTTCGCGCCCCCACACCGCGCCGATGCGTTCGAGCGCAAAAGAAGGCGGCGCCACAAGCGACTCTTTGCCATCCACCGCGAGCCGAAAAGCAATGTGCGGATACGCAAGCGCGTATTGCGTGACGACTTTTGTGACGAGTTCCGTTTCGCGCAGCGGCGCCTTGAGAAATTTTTTCCGCGCCGGCACATTGTAATAAAGTTCGCGCGCAGAGACGAGCGTCCCAATCGGCGCGCCCGCGACCTCGATTGCCTTTTGCTCATCCACGATGCGAATGCGCGTACCCTGTATTTCATCCTTGTCGCGCGTCAACATCTCGAATTGCGATACCGCCGCAATCGAGGGCAGCGCCTCGCCGCGAAAACCGAGCGTCCGCACCGTTTGCAAATCGCGTTCGCTCGAAATTTTGCTCGTCGCAAAACGTTCGACGGACAATTCCGCATCCGCGCGCGTCATGCCGCTGCCGTTATCGCCCACGCGAATCAATTGCAGTCCGCCCTCGCGCAGCTCTACCGAAATCGCCGTCGCCCCCGCATCAATCGCGTTTTCGAGCAACTCTTTGACGATGGACGCGGGCCGCTCCACCACTTCACCCGCGGCGATGCGGTCCGAGACGATTTTGGGGAGGATGTGGATGTTTGACATTTTTGATTTTTGATTTTTGATTTTTGAATTTCGATTTTCGATTGCCCAACAGACTATCCAACTATCCGACCATTCAACTCTTTGATCCGCGCTTGCATCTCATTCAACAACACCAACGCCTGCACCGGCGTCATGTTCGCAATGTCTGCCTCTGACAATTCGCGCAAAACATCGCGCCATGCCTCAACGCGCGCGTCGTACAAACTTTTTTCTTTGCGCGTAATCGCGTATGCCCCATCGCGTATCGCGGATTGCCCATCGTCAGCCCGAACGTTGCCGGCGGGGAGAACGATATCGGCGGGGAGAATGTTATCGGCGGGGAGAATGTTATCGGCGGGGAGAACGTTACGGCGAACATTCTCTACCGTTCCGTCGCGTTCGAGCTCTAAATTTCGCAATACCTCATTCGCGCGGTCAATGACGCGCGGCGGCAATCCCGCCAATTGCGCGACGTGGATGCCGAAACTTTTTGCCGCGCCGCCTTGAATCACTTGACGCAAAAAAATGACGCGGTTGTCGCTTTCTTGCACCGCCATCGTAAAATTTTTCACCGCGCCGCCATGGCTTGATATGGTTGGCGAAACCGCCAACTGCGTCAGCTCGTGATAATGCGTGGCGAACAATGTTTTCGCGCCGACGCGATTGTGCAATTCTTCCGCAATCGCCCACGCCAGCGAAATGCCGTCATACGTTGACGTGCCGCGCCCCACTTCATCCAACACAATCAAACTGCGCGGCGTGGCGTGATGCAAAATATGACTCGTCTCGCTCATCTCGACCAGAAACGTCGAGCGGCCCTGCGCGATGTCGTCGCTCGCGCCGACGCGCGTAAAGATGCGGTCGGTCAAACCGATGCGCGCAAAACTCGCGGGGACGAACGAACCGATTTGCGCCATCAACACAATCAACGCGACCTGACGAATGAAAACGCTTTTGCCCGACATGTTGGGTCCCGTGAGAATCACCACGCGCTGCGCGGCATGGTCGAGCCGCGCGTCATTTGGCACAAAATATTCGTCGTCGCGCAAAAAGCGTTCGACAATCGGATGCCGCCCTTTGCTTATTTCAATCGCGTCGCCGTCGTCCACCAGCGGCTGAACATAATTGTAACGCGCGGCGATTTCAGCCAGCGAACCCAACGCGTCGAGCTGCGCGAGAATGTGCGCGGCAGTTTGCAAGCGCGCGGCGTGCGATGCGGTCGCGCGGCGCACATTCACAAACAACTCGTATTCCAAATCTTGGGCGCGGTCTTGGGTGGCGACAATCTTTTCTTCGCGCGCCTTTAATTCGGCGGTCACATAGCGCTCGGCGTGCGAAATCGTCGCGCGCCGTTCGTATTCGGGCGGAATCAATTTCGCATCGCGGCGCGGCGCTTCAATGAAAAAACCAAAAACTTCATTGTAACGCACGCGCAAATTTTTAATGCCGGTGCGTTGACGTTCTTGGTCTTCGTACGCCGCGAGCCACGCTTGGCTCTCGGCGGCGCCATCGCGCAACGCGTCGAGGGCGGGGTCAAAATTTTCCTTGATGAGGCCGCCCGCTTTAATCAACAGCGGCGGGTCATCCACCAGCGCGCGGTCAATCATTTGCCGCACGTCGTCCAACTCGTCCAAGGCGTCGTTCAACGCGCGTAAATGTTTGGATTGCGCGTCGTGCAAACGCGCTTTGATTTTTGGAATTCGCAGCAGCGCGCGTTTCAGCCCAATCAAATCGCGCGCGTTCGCCGTGCCGAAACCGATGCGCCCCACCAAACGTTCGACGTCGTACAATCCATCGAGCAATTTGCGAATGTCCGCGCGCAAAAACGCGTCGCGGTGCAATTCCGCCACCGCGTCTTGACGCTCGCGGATTTTTTCCAAATCCAATAACGGCTGCTGAATCCATTTCCGCAGCGTCCGCGCGCCCATCGCCGTTTCGGTTTGGTCGAGGACGCCGAAAAGCGAACGCGTTGTACTAGCCCTCGCCCCCAACCCCTCCCCCAAGGGGAGGGGAGAGAGCGGAGCTGTGAGTTCGAGATTGCGCCGCGTCGCCGCGTCGAGCGTCATGTATTCGTCGAGCGCATACGTCCACAATTGATTGAGATGCGGCAGCGGCGCGCCGGGCGTGTCCGCGTAAAGTTGATTCTGTTTCAAATAATGCAGCGCCGCGCCCGCCGCCGCAATCGCCAGCGGCAATTCCTCGCAGCCGAACGAGTGCAACGTCTGGACGCGAAAATGTTGGCGCAATAATTCGCGCGCAGAATCGGGCTCGAACGCGCGCGCTTCCAAAACCGCGATGCGCGCGGCGCGAATTGCGTTCAAGCGCGCGCCAAACGCTTCATCCGCCCGCAATGAGGGCGGCAATAAAATTTCGCTCGCCTGCACGCGCTCCAATTCGTCAAACAATTTCGCTTGCGCGTCCGCGCCGTCAATCTGCGTCGTCGCAAATTCGCCGGTGGACAAATCAATAAAGGCGAGACCAAAGCTGGGAGCTGCGGGATGCGATACAGAGTTCGAGCGCGCTTGGCTCTTGGTCGTTCGGCGTTCGTTATTTGCCACCGCAATCGCGGCAAGATAATTTTGACTCTTGCTTTTGAGCAGCGCGTCTTCGACGACCGTGCCCGGCGTAATCACGCGCACCACATCGCGTTTGACGAGACGTTTTACTTTTTTCGGGTCCTCGAGCTGTTCGACGAGCGCGACTTGGAAACCTTTGTCAATCAATTTAGCGATGTACGCCTGCACGTGATGATGCGGCACGCCCGCCATCGGCAAGCGCACGCCTTTGGCGAATGAACGATGCGTCAAGACCAATTCCAATTCGCGCGCGCACGTTTTCGCGTCGTCCTCGAACGTTTCATAAAAATCGCCGAGCCGAAATAAAAGCAGCGCGTCGGGAAAACGCGCTTTCAAGCTGCGATATTGCGCGAGCATCGGAGTCATTTTTTTATCGTCGCTCATGGCGGGGAAAAAGAACAACGGTCATTTTGCTTGACCGCTGCGCTATAAAAAAAAGTATAACAGCTGTTGGAACGATTACGCAAGTGAAAGGTAAAAAATGGGTCTGCCGCACAATATGGTAGAATCGCAACGCTCCGCAATGTCGGCAGAGGAAATGTCTTGCGTTATTTGATTTTGTTGTACGTTTGCAGCGCGCTTTTTTTCACCGCCTGCGCCGCCGCGCCCGTCGCGCCCACGCCGACGCGCGTTGCCGTCCAACCCACTTTGACGCGCGCGCCGCGCACCGCCACGCCAACCCGCACCGCCGCGCCAACGATTACGCCCACCGCAACGCGCACGCCGCCGCCGACGCGCACGCCCACCGCGACGCGCATCCCCAAAGCGTCGCCCACGCCCGACAATTTTCCGCAAACGTTGGAAGCGTGGCAGCAAACGATAGACGAAATCGCCGCCAGCGCCGACGCGCAAGCCCAAGTGAACGCGTTGTGGGAACAATTAACGCGCGCGCAGCGTATTCCATTGACGACGCAAAACGGCGTCGTGTTTTTGTATCGCGGCGACGCGGCGAGCGTGTATTGGCACGGCGATTTTTCATTTTGGGGCAAGCAAGGCGCGGTTGAGGGTCGCCGCGTCCCCCAGACCGATTTGTGGTACGGCACGGCAAAATTTCCGCAAAACAGCCGCACCGATTATCAAATCGTGTTGAATGACACGCAAGAAATTCTCGACCCCGCGAATCCGCGCCGCCGCAACGATGGTTTAGATGTCAACAATATCTTGACGATGCCGCAATTTCAAAACACCGATGAAACGAAACGGCGGTCCAACATTCTGACCGGAACCGTCAGCGCTTGGATGCCGTTGGACAGTCAAGTCTTGGGCTATCCGGTCAATTATCGCGTGTACACGCCGCCGCGCTATGACGCGTTGGAAAAATTGCCGACGTTGTACGTCACCGACGGCGAACGCTTTGCGCCGGACAATATCGGCGCAATGAGCGCGGTCTTGGACAATTTGATTGCGGCGGGACGCATCGAGCCGGTCATGGCGGTTTATATTGACGAACGCGACCCGCGCGCGCCGCAAAACAATCGCCGCGTCCAAGATTTTTTGACGACGCCCGAAAAATTCGCGCAATTCATTACGCAAGAATTGGTCCCGACGATTGACGCGCAATATCACACCGCCGCGACGCCGCGCGCGCGCGTATTGGTCGGCGCGAGTTTTGGCGGCGTATTTGGCACGTACGCCGCGCTGCGCTATCCAGAGGTCTTTGGCAATCTCGCCGCGTTTTCGCCCGCGTATTGGGTCATTGATAATCCCAACAGCGCGGGCGGCGGCGCGACGACGGGCGCGCAGCGCATGAACGATTTCATCACGCGCGCATACAACTGCGGCGCGAGCGCTGTGCCGTGTCCGACAGCGCCGCAAAAAATTTTTTACAGTTCGGGAATCCCCGGTTGGGATGTGGGCGATTTGAATCCGCGCGCGCAAGCGCTGCGCGCGCGCGGCGATACGGTGGAAATTTTTACGACGCCCGAAGGACACAATTGGGGCACGTGGGGCGGTTTGACCGACGAGATGCTCGAATACTTTTTCGCCGTACCGCAGCCGTAACGCGGCTTTACGCCAACGCGGCGGTGTAATTGATAGTATCGAAATGCGTAAAGACGTAGGAAAATACGCGGCGCGCTTCTAGAAATTCTACAAAATCGTTTGGCGCAATATGCTCCAGTTTTTCGCGCGCGCGTTCGCCCGTTTTGCGGCGCAAATCTTGTAACGCGGCGACTTGGGCGGGCGCGAACGTCCAACCGGTGCGCGTCGCCGCAAATTCCAACAAACGCAATAAATCCGCGCGCACGTCGTCGGACAGCTGACATTGGTACCCAAACAATTTGAGCAGCGACGACGCGACTTGGCCGTCGCCTTGCGGGAAACCGTGCGCCGCCATTTCGAGTTGAAACGCGCGCATCCGTTCTTCAAACGCGCGCGTATCCACAAGTTCAAACGTGCGCTGCAACGACGGAATCTGAATCGCGCCGTGCAGCCAACTCTTGACGTTCCACTTGAATCCGGCGCGCGCTTCCCATTCCGCTTTGCCGTCGCGCCAACGCTTGCGGTACGCGCGCGCTTGCGCGTTAATGTACGCCGAATCCGCGAGCCATAACAACAAATCGGCGTCCGCGCGCGCTGGAATTTCCCGCCCGTACAACCACATCAAAAAATGAATCGTGCCGAGCGGATATTTTTCGTCGAATTTGCGCTGCAACGATTTCCCAAACAAATCATTCAAGTTCAATGAATTGTCGAAACCGGGCAAAACTTGGCGCGGCTGCACGCGCACAATATGATGGCCGAGCGATTTGCATTGCGGATGATAAATATCCAAATCGAGCCACACCGCATTCAATACGTCGTCCCATGTGTGCGCGGCGGAATAATACACCGTCGTGTATTTGGCATAGACGCCGATGAGTTTGGCGTTCGGATGCGCGTGCAAATACAGCGCGGCGCTGAGCGCCGCATCCAAATCATCGCCAATGACGAGATTCAACGCGTCGCGGCTCGGCGCCAACCACGCATATTTTTGCAGTAACGCGATTTTGTTTAGCACATTCAGCGCAATCCAAATCTAGCGCGAATCAATTTAGCCCAAACGCCGCGCGCGGGCGGAATGGAACGGCGATTTCAAATCGCCGAAACTCTGCATTACAATGCGCTTGTTCATGGCTGCGTATTTTGGTTTCATTTTTGCCGTTGCGCTCGGCGCTTCGCTCATCCTCACGCCGCTTACGATTCGCCTCGCCCGCCGTTTGCATTGGCTCGACCAACCGTCGCCGCGCCGCACGCATACCCAGCCCACGCCGCGTCTCGGCGGCGTCCCGCTCGCGTTCGCGTTTTTGCTCGCGCTCGCGCTCACGCTTGCGCTGCCGCGCACGGACGATAAAGAATTGGCGCGCGTCGTCGGTTTGATGCTCGGCGTCGCCATCGTCGCGGTCGTGGGTTTTTTCGACGACGTGCGCGAATTGAAACCGCTGCCGTTGTTTGCGATGCAATTCGGCGTCGCCATCATCGCCATCGTGTCCGGCGTCCGCATTTTGGAAATCCCCAATCCGTTCGGCGGCGCGGCAATCTTTTTGCCGGAATGGCTGGGCATCGCGTTCACCATCTTTTGGATTGTGGGCATGATGAACACGGTCAATTTTTTGGACGGCTTGGACGGTTTGGTGGGCGGCGTGGCGTTGATTGCGGGCGCGGTATTATTTTTGCACACGTACAAATTGGAACAGTACAGCATCGCGCTGCTGCCGCTGGCGTTGATGGGCGCGACGCTCGGCGTTCTGGTATTTAATTTTCCGCCCGCAAAAATTTTTCTCGGTTCGGGCGCGTACGTGTTGGGTTTGGCGCTCGCGGTTCTGTCCATCATCGGCGGCGCAAAGGTTGCGACGGCGCTGCTCGTCTTGGCTATTCCGATTCTCGATGTCGCGTGGCAAATTTTTCAGCGCGTGCGCGCGGGCAAATCGCCGTTTGCCGCCGACCGGGGTCATTTGCATCATCGTTTGTACGACATGCGTTTGTCGCCGCGCAAAATTGTTTTGCTCTATTACGGCTTGACCGCGCTCTTTGGCGCGTTGGCGTTGTGGCTGCCGAGTCCGGCGTACAAATTGATTGCGCTGGTCATTATCGGGGGCGGCGCGGTGGCGGTGTTGGCGCGGCTGCGCCATCAGTAACGCACGCGGCGCTGCGTCATGGCGCCAAACACCCATTCAAAAATAAAAATCACGAGCGCGAGCGCGCCGTTGACCGTCACAATCACGCCAAAGACAAAAATGAGCGTGTATAAAACCGTTTGCCCAAACGCAATCGCTTCGGGCGAAAAACGCGGCGCCCAACCGAGGATGAGCGCCAGCGCGCCGACGCCCAGAAAAACTCCAATGATGACGCCCCACGGTTCGCGGTCCGACGCGCTCGGAATCATCGAAGTCGAAACCGCAAAAACCAGATACAACGCGAGCCACGTCAACGGGTCGCCGATAGCTGCCCACACCGTTTCCGCCACCAGGCGCGGGTCGTTCGGCGCCCACAAATCAAAACCAAAGCCCATCAACAGCCAAATCGCCAGAATGCCAAACACAAAGGGCGCGACGCCAATGAGCGATTCGCGCAGCGGGTCGGTGCGTTCAATCGTGACCGAACCGAGCGAAAAATATTTGTTGCCGCGCACTTTGCCCAAACCGATGCTGACTTTGCCCGTACGCACGCCCAACAGATTCGCCACGAGCCAATGACTAAATTCGTGCAGCAGCACGCCCGGCAGCAAAATTAAAAACAAAGCGCGCACGGCGCAGCCCGCATTGCCGGTCACGGCAAACGTCGCGCCTTGAATATGCTGCTGAAGCCAATGCTGGAGAAACAGCATCGCGCCCAAGAGCAAGAGGAATCCAAGAATCTCCATGCATCGGAAAGAACGCGCGTTAGCTTTGGTTTAACCCCGCGCGACAAATCACGATAAATTCATCCGCTTTCAAACTTGCGCCGCCGACGAGCGCGCCGTCAATCTCGGGCTGAACCATAAATTCGTCAATGTTTTTTGCCGTGACGCTGCCGCCGTACTGGACGCGCACGGCTTGCGCCACCGCTTCGCCGTACAAATCCGCGATGGCGCCGCGAATCGAAATGCCGACGACGGCGTTAGCGCCCGCGCCCGTCGCCGCTTTGCCGGTGCCAATCGCCCAAATCGGTTCGTAGGCAATCACCAAACCGCGCGCCTGTTCCGCCGTCAAACCTTTGAGCGCGCCGTGAATCTGGCCCCGCACCCACACATCCGTTTCGCCCATCTCGTACGTTTCGAGCGCTTCGCCGACGCACACCAGCGGTTTCAAACCTTGCGCCAACGCGGCATGAATTTTTTTATTGACGCTTTCATCCGTCTCGTGAAAATATTGGCGGCGTTCGGAATGACCAAGAATAACGTATTGCGCGAAATCGGCGACCATCGCGGGCGCGATTTCGCCGGTGAACGCGCCTTTGGTTTCAAAATACATATTTTGCGCGCCGACGCCAATGGCGGTCCCTTGAACCAATTCCGCCACGCGCGGCAGATAGACGAACGGCGGACACAATACGACTTGGACTTGGGTCAGCGCCGCCAAATCATTTTTCAGCGCGTTGACCAAAGCCGTCGCCGCCGCGAGATTTGTATTCATTTTCCAGTTTGCCGCAATAATGGGAGTTCGCATATTGATTTCAAATTTCAGATTTCAAATTTCAGATTGAGTCACAGATAAATCTGCAATCTGCAATCTGCAATCTGCAATCTCAATGGTCCGCGACCCAGCGAAAATGCCACGCGTACGCGCCGAGCGCGAGCGTGAGCAAATACAAATCGCGGCCATACGTGAACAAGCCGACCACGCCGCGCAGGTCGGGCGGCGCGTTTGTAATCGTTTGTAAATCGAGCGGCAAGAATACAATCGTGACGACAAAAATCATCAGCCCGATGCCGCCGCTCGCCGCAATCGGTTTTAGCGGCGAATCCGCGCCGCCAAATTCTTCATACAGCCAATGCATCTGCCGCACGTAATAGACCAAGCCGTGAAACAGAACTACCGTGACGAGCGCGTAAAAATATAAATCTTTGAGGAGCAGCGTCGCCGCGTCCAGCGTCCAGCCGGCTTGCAGCCACAACACGAAAAAAATTAGCGCGAACGACGCGAGCGAAATGACCGCGCCGTACGCGGTGGCTTGCGCGAACGCGCCGACGGGGCGCGGAAATTTTTCGGGGATCACCCAGCGCGGCGGCAATAAAAACGCCGCGCCGTTGCCAAGCAGCGCAATCAAAATTGCCAACGCGCCGAGCCACGCGTTTTGCGCCGCCGGAAAAAATTGCGCGACGCCCCACGCTTCGATGGCAACCAGACCGGCGAGCGCCAACGCGGCGACGCCTAGAAACGGACGATGCCGCCGTAAAATTTTGCGAACGTCAACGGGACGCCCGGGCGGGCGATACATCGGCGAAACAGGCGGCGCGGCGCTCATGATGCGAACGATTATAGCGCCAAGCAGAGATAAAAAAAATTGGCAGCGGGGCTGCCAATTTTTTTTATTCGGCTTAACCTTCGATGGAAGGTTTCGGCGCTTTGTTCGCGTCGAACGCGCCCATCATGTCGGAACGGCGCTGGGCGGCGGCTTGTTTGCCGGCGTCAATCGCTTCTTGCAAACGCGCTTTTTGTTCTTCGAGCGCGAGGCGACTGCGTTCCTGCATCTCGGCTGCGCGCTTTTGACCCTCATCCGCCATCAGTTTGGCGCGCTGCACCGCGTCTTCGGAAAACTCTTGGCCGCGCGTCCGCAGTTCAATCGCTTGTTCACGAATCTGCTCGCGCGTCTCTTCGCCGGATTGCGGCGCGAGCAGCAGCGCAATCGCCGCGCCCATGATGCCGCCCAAAAGCAGCCCCGCCAAAAATTCAAAGCCACGAGAATTATTCATTGGACCTTTCTCCTTTCGTTTGCGCTCAATCGTTTGAGCGCACGAATCGAACCTACTGTTATTTACGAATTGAATGTACGCCGCGCCATTCGCTTATGCTTACGCATAAAGCCGCATGCGGTTAGCGTCCGCGCCGCGCCAAAACGCGCAGCGCCTGTTGAATGCCCGCCGCCATGCTCGAAACGCGCACGACCGGCGTCACCACATTGTCGCTGACAAAGACGCTCGTGCCGCGCACCGTCCGCACCGTTTCATCCGCCGATTGCAAAATCGGAAAGACGTTTTCGCGCAACATCTTGGACAGCGAGCGAATTTCCAACAAGAGCAGCACCAAAATGATTTGCGTCACAATGGTTGACAGCGCCAAAAAGATGATGGAAAAATCGCGGACGGTTTCAACAGCGCTCATGGCATTTTTTCGCAGACAAACTTGCACTGAATTATAGCACAAAAGAGAACGCGTTACGATTTTGAATCCCTGACGCCCGCGCGCAACAATTCAGGCGGCGGGATTTTTCCACACCGCGCGCGTCACAAACAATGCAATCAAACAGGCAATCGTGCCTTCGAGCAGATTCACGGAACCGATGGGCAGGAGCGAGAACTGGAACAGCGCGCCAAGAATCTGACCGACGAAAAAACCGAAAACCGCGACCAGCCAGTAGACGACCAGCCGCAGCCAACCGTGTCCAAATACGAGGTAAAACGCCAGCCCGATGATGGACGCAATCACGAGGGCGAGCGCAAGGGTGGGCAGAGTGAACAAGAAAATTAACGCTCCAAGTTCTTGGGTTTTAGCGTTTCACTTGGCGCTCGAAATAATTCCGCCGCCGAGACAGCGTTCGCCGTCATAAAAGACCGCCGCCTGACCCGGCGTAATGTCGCGCAGCGGTTCGTCAAATTCCACGCGCACATCCTGCGCGTTGACCGCAGAAAGCAGCGCGGGGACTTGGGGCGAACGGTAGCGAATTTTTACCGTAGCGCGCAGCGGCAATTGCGCCGCCGTTTCCGGCGGAATCCAATTGACCGCGCGCGCGGTCAAGACGCGCTGCCCCAATTCCGCTTGGCGGCCCACAATCACCGCGTTGCGCGCGCCGTCCAACGCGGTCACGTACAACGGTTCGCCTGCGGCAAGTCCCAAACCTTTGCGCTGACCGATGGTGTAATCCGCCAAGCCGGTGTGCTGCCCCAGCACATTGCCCTGCGTATCCAAAATGGGTCCCGGCACGAGCGCGGCGGAACGATTGCGGCGCATAAAATTGCGATAGTCGCCGTCGGCGATAAAACACAAATCTTGCGAATCGTGTTTTTCCGCGACGCGCAAATTAAATTGCGCCGCCAGCGCGCGCGTTTCCGTTTTGGTCAAAGCGCCGAGCGGAAACATGGCGTGCGCGAGTTGGTCTTGGGTCAAAAGGTGCAGCGCGTACGCCTGGTCTTTGCGCGCGTCCACGCCTTGCCACAATTCATACGCGACGCTTTGATCCGGGCGCGGCATTTTGCGAATCCGCGCATAATGTCCCGTCGCCAAAAATTCGGCGCCCAACGCGCGCGCCTTGTTCAACAGCGTGCCAAAACGAATCCAGCGGTTGCACTGCACACACGGATTCGGCGTGACGCCCCGCGCGTACCCTTCGATGAAAAAATCTACGATGCGCGTTTTGAATTCATCTTCAACGTTCAACAAATAAAAGGGGATGCCCAGCGTTTGGCACACGCGCCGCGCGTCGGCGACCGATTCGGGCGAACAACATTTGTTGGGCAAATAACCGTCGCCTTCTTCCGCCCACATTCGCAGCATCAAACCGATGACCTCGTAGCCGCGTTCATGCAGCAAGGCGGCAGCGGTTGAACTGTCCACGCCGCCGCTCATTGCCACCGCCACCCGTAGTTGGTCCGTCATGGCAAACAGTGTACGCACACTGCCGATTCTGTCAAAAGATTTTCGCGCGCGCTGTAACCTTTTGCCTACGTTTGCATCCAAGCCAGCAATCCGGCTGTGCGCAGAACGCGCAGCAATATAACGTTAAAGGAAACTGTATATGGAAATGTTGATTGATTTTCCCGGCGGCGCGCGCGTGGACGCGCATTTCAAAGGATTCACCGTCCAGACCGACCAACCCGTCGCGGGCGGCGGCAGCGATTCCGCGCCGACGCCGTTTGATTATTTTCTCGCCTCGCTCGGCGCCTGCGCCGGTTTTTATGTCGCGGGCTTTTGTCGTTCGCGCGGAATTCCTACCGACAATATCCGGCTTGTCCAAAAACATGAATTCGACCCGACGACGCACATGCTGACACAGGTCGCCTTTGACATTCAACTGCCGCCCGATTTTCCCGAACGCTATAAAGCGGCGGTCATGCGCGCGGCGGAAACGTGCAAAGTGAAAAAGGCGTTGGAACATCCGCCGACCTTTGCCATCACGACCAGCGTCTTGGAGCTTGCATCCGCATAGGACGCGCCCCATTTTCTGCGCCGCACCCATTGAGGCGCGACATTTGTAAAGTTGAAAAACTTCCGAATTCTTCGAGAACTCGGAAGTTTTTCGGGACATACGACCTCGCCGCTTGCCCCAAGACAAACTAACCCAAATCAAAGCCAATTTCCACACAGAACAAAAGTTCTGATATAATGCGGTTATGAGTTTGGATTTTTCCGCGAAATTAAATCTGCTCGGCGGCGAAGCGAGCGCCGACGTCGCGTGCGGAACCTGCGCGGCAAATCCTCATGCTTCCGTCGTCACGCATCGCGCCAACCAACCGCTTGATGCGAACGACATCTCTGTCCGCCCGCGCGATTTGCAGCCGTGGCTGGCGACCTCGACTCGTTCCGACGGCAAAAAAATTCCCATCGTCAAAACTCTGATGACGAGCGCGTGCGAAAAAGATTGTTATTATTGCGCGACGCGGCGCGGCAGAAATTCAACGCGCCGCGAAACGTTCAAGCCCGAAGAACTTGCGGCGGGATTCAATCTGATTCAAAAGCGCGGTTTGGCGGAAGGTCTATTTTTGTCGTCGGGCGTCATTGGCGGCGGCACGCGCACGATGGAAAAAACAATCGCCGCCGTAGAAATTATTCGGCGACGTTATGAATTTCGCGGCTATGTGCATTTGAAACTCATGCCGGGCGCGGAACGCGCCGCCATCGAACGCGCCATCCAACTCGCCGACCGCGTCTCGGTGAATCTCGAAGCGCCCAACACCGCGCGCCTGCAAAAACTTTCGGGGACCAAACAGTTCACGCAAGAATTGTTGGCGCCGCTGCGCGCGGCGCGCGCCTTGATGCGCGAACGGCCCGAGCTGGCGCACACGTCCATCGTAACGCAATTTGTCGTCGGCGCGGCGGAAGAAAGCGACCGCGAAATTATTGCCGCCGCGACGCGTTTGTACCGCGAGCTCGCGCTCGCGCGCATTTATTACAGCGCGTTCCGTCCCGTGCGCGATACGCCGCTCGAAAATCACGCGCCGACCAATCCGCTGCGCGAACTGCGTTTGTATCAAACCGATTTTCTCTTGCGCCAGTACGGTTTTACGTTCGACGAACTGACGTTTGACGCGCAAGATAATTTGCCCCTCGATACGGACCCCAAAACCGCCTGGGCGCGCGCGCATCCCGAAAAATTTCCGCTCGACCTGCAACACGCGGAACGTCATGCTTTATTGCGCGTGCCGGGGCTGGGACCCAAAAGCGTGGAACGGCTCTTGCATTTGCGCCGCGCCCACACCTTTACTACAATGCAAGAGCTGAAACGTCTCGGCGCCGACGCCGAACGGGCGGCGCCATTTATTTTATTGAATGGCCGGGCGCCCATGCGTCAACTCGCGTTATTTTGAAATAAATTTTGAATGACGCCGCAATAACCTGCCCATGAAACCATTATTTCCTCTGCCCGCCGCGCTCGTTCCGCCCGCATCTGACGCGGCAAAATTATTTGACGCGGGCAAATATGACGAAACGATTGCGGCGTGTCACGCGCAACTCGACGCGCTGGAAAAACAATTTCCGGCGCGCAATCTGCAAACGCCGCAAACGGCGGAAGCGGGTTCGGCAATCTTTCAATACTATGCGCTGACCGCGCTGTTGGTCAATGCGCTCGCGGCGCAAGCGGAATGGAAAGCGGCTAAACAAGCGTTGGGCAAATATCGCGTGCGTTTTCCGCGCGACCCATGGGGCTTTGAAGCGGGCGCCGAAGCGACGCGGCGCGACCCCCAAGTCCAAGACCCCGCAGCCGTCGCGCGCGCGATTGAATTATTGGAAGGCGAAGCGCAGCGTTTGCGCGGGCTGACCAAAACCTGAATCACACATGTCTCTAGCGTTACCCGCCGCCATTCGTTTGCTGTTGCCCGATGGCGCGGTGAAAAATATCCTGCTCGAAGATTATTTGCGCGGCGTCGTCGCCGCGGCATTGGACGCCGACGCGCCGCTCGAAGCGCAAAAAGCGTTGGCGGTCGCGGCGCGCACTTTTGCCGCGCATACGCATCGCCATTTGGAACAGGGCGCGGATTTATGCACGCTGCGTCATTGTCAAGCGTGGCACGCGCGCGCCAATCCGCGCGCCGCGCGCGCGACGATGGAAACGCGCGGCATTGTCGGCACGTACCAAGACCAATTCATCGAGGCGTTTTATTTTGAACACTGCGACGGCAAGACGCGCGGCGCGCAAGGCATCTTGGTCAACGCGCCCGCGTATTTAAAAAGCGTCGCGTGTCCGTGCGGTTTCGCCGCGCTCAAAGGACACGGCTTGGGCATGTGTCTGCGCGGCATGGTGGCGATGGCGCGGGCGAACGCCGCGTATGATTTCATCCTGCGGCATTACTATAGCGGTATCGCGCTCGAACAAATCGGCATTGACGAAAGCGCGCGCGTCACGATTCCCGTCACGCCTATACAACGCGCG
>JAJVIA010000055.1:23717-28420 GCA_022072245.1 Anaerolineae bacterium | reverse complement strand
TCTCGTTCCTCGCGGTCCAAGACGCCGCGCCCGCGCCGGAGGAACGGCAGGCGCCGCCAGTCGAACGTCCCGACGCGCCGAAAAAATCTATTTCGCTCGACGACGCGTTGGCGCTCTCGCTCAAACACGATGCGCCGGTTCCGCCGCCCAAACAACCTTCAGGGTTCGACCTTCCGCCTTTGGTTTCGGATGCGCCGCCGCCTTCGATGCCGGAAGAATTTATGCCCGCGTCGAGCGCGCCGCCGCCCGCTTCGATGCCCGAAGAAATGCCGAACGCGTTAGAGTTGGAATTTATCGCGCCGCCGATGAGCGCGCCCGAAGAAATTATTTCCGATTTTCTCGCGCCGCCGATGGCGCACGTCATCGAACCGGATTTGGATACCTTTTTGCCGCCGGTCGAAAAATTTTACACGCCGCTCGACGCGCCGCCTTCGATGCCGGAAAATTTGCCGTCGTTTGAAAAAGCGTTTGACGCCGAGACGCCGTTCGCGTGGGCGCCGCCGCCGCCGCTGTACGAAAACGCGACCGAGACGCCGCAGCCCAAAATCTTGCTCGATTCATTACCGGGGCCGCGTGTGATTGCGGGCAATCTGCCCAAGCCGGGCATGTTGATTACGCTGCGCGACGCGGCGGGCAACGGCATTATCACCGTCAGCGGCGTCGCCAAACATTACGGCGCGGGCGGCTTTGAAGCGCCGCTCACCGACGACGGCGCGTATCATGTGAAATTCGACGGGGTAGAGTTGGACGTTCAAGTGGCGAACGAGACGGTGTTTATTTATTATCAGTAGCGTTGGCGCGCGTCAGATTTAACGCCAACAATTGCGCCAAAATTTCCTCTTTCGCAATTTCGTTCCCCCAACCATACGCCGCAAAAACCGCCGCATCCAATTTGCGATGCGCGTTTTGCAGCCACTGCGGCTTTTGATTGTACAAATTCGTTAACGTGCGTTTTTTCATTTCGGCGTCTGCCAAGTCGCGCGGATTCAACCAACGGTCGCGCAATTCCACCAATTCGCGCGCGGCGTCTGCAATGGCAATGACGCGCGGGTCGTCTTGATTTTCTTGGCCCGGTGGAAAGGGAAAAGGAAAGGTTTCAAAAGTAGTCGTCGGCGTGTAGCGCGGACGGTCAGTCAATGCCGTTCCTAATTTTAACGCCCACAATTCATGGACGCGTGAATGTAATACGCCCAAGAAATAATCATCGTCGCGCGCAATAGCAATTAGAGCGTGGTCGGGCAGAACAACATTTTCATACCAAACAAAGAGCCGATACTTTGCGGTAGTTGCAGTCGCAATATATCGTTTGAGCGGCGATAACGCTTGACGCATCTCAGGGCGCGGTCGTTGGTGAAGCCACCAAGCGACCCCTGTCGCATCTCCCGACCTAGCTTTTGCGCGAAATGGCTTTACATGTTCACGAATGTATTCAAAGGGCATCTCGTACTTTGCCGCTTCTTCTTCCGACATATCAGAGCCGAAATCAATAATCCACATATTGCGTGAACGGCGGGTAATATCAAGTCCATTCACCCACTGGCGAACCACATCGCTGTTGGGCCCTTGATTTGGATTTCCTGTTGCGGCAATCATTTTTTGCGCCGTAACCGCATCAATTTCAAACGGTCCAACTTTGGTATCGCCCATAAACGCGAGGTTTGCATTTTCGGCGAGTCGTTTCGCCGTTGTAAGATTTAGCGCAGTTGTGAGATTGGAATTAATTTCGCTGACGTACTTTCCATCTAACGATTTTTGTTTTTCGGCGCCATTGTCAAAACCCACAATCGAAACATGTACCGCCGCGCCATCTAAAATCCAATCGCGGTCGCTCCACGCCATGAAAATATCGCCGCTCTGTTTGATGCGTTCCAACACTTGACGATTTGCGCCGCCGCGTATCGCTTGAGTGGCCAATAACCCTGCGCGTTTCACTTGGCCCGCTTCAATCATTGCACGCGTTTTTTCAAACCAATACGTTACAAGTTCGGCGGCATGGGGTACGCGTTCCTCATACAGTTTAAACAACGCATCCACATATTTATCCCCTAATTCTGCGCGCATTTTTCGCACGCCCAAAAACGGCGGATTGCCGATGATAATGTCGGCGCGCTGCCAGCGCGGTTCGGATGATTCTGAATCTTGCAGCTTTAGAATCGCATCCTCATTCCGAAAATTATCGAGCCGCTTCAAAATCGGTTCGGGCGGAAAACCAAAACCGTTTTCGTGAAACCATTGAATATAGCCAATCCAAATCGTCGCCTGCGCGAGTTCGAACGCATAGCGATTGATTTCGATGCCGTGCAGCTGCGCGGGATGCACCGTCGGAAACGGACGCGTCAAACCCAATTCGCCCATGAACGTCGTGACCTCTTTTTCGAGGTCGAGCAGTTGCCCCAGCGCGACGTACAAAAAATTACCGCTGCCGCACGCGGGGTCGAGGACTGATACGCGTGCGATTTCGGCTTGGAACGCGAGCAAGCGCGTTTGCAGCTGTTTGTCGAGCGCGGCGCGTTTGGCGGCGGACTGTCCCGCGCGCTGGGCAGCGAGCGCGCGCGCTTGCGTTTGCGCAGCGTCCCATTTGCGGCGCAGCGGCTGCATCAACACCGGTTCGACGACGAGCAAAATATCCTCCTTGCTCGTGTAATGCGCGCCAATTTGCGAGCGTTTGGCGGGGTCGAGCGAACGTTCAAACAGCGTGCCAAAGATGGACGGTTCGATGGACGACCAATCGAGCGCGCTCACGCGGCGCAAAATATCCAGCCCCGCGCTATCCAAGTCATACACGGCATCGTCGTCAAAGAGACCGCCGTTAAAATGTTTAATATCTTCGAGCGCAAAAATGCCGCCGTGCGCCATGGCGCGAAATAAATCGCGCAGCTGCGCCGTAAAATCGGCGGCGTTCGCCCAAGTCTTGTGAAGCAGTTTGGAAAAAATCTGATTGGGCAGCAAACCCACATCTTCGGCAAAAAGGCAAAACAAGAGACGGATGAGAAAATGCGCGGCTTGTTCCGGCGCCACGCCGCGCTGTCCCAATAATTGCGCGAGTTTGCCAAATTCTACCGCGGCTTGCTGCGTCACCTGCGCGGTCGTTTCGGCGGCGCGGAAAAATTTCGGGTCGTTGAAAATCGCCGCGAGCTGCGCGCGCCCCGGCGGCGTAAGCAAATCGTCGAGTGTGATTTCGATGGTGCGTTTCGCCGTGTTGGTAAAATTGGTGTGGATGAGGATGCGTTCGAGATCGCACACGACAAGCAGCGGCGGATTGAACAGCGCTTCACGATATTGCAATAACTGCGTATACGCTTCGTCGAGATTGGCGCGCTTGCCTTTGTATTCCCATGCGAAAAAATCTTTTTTCCACACATCGGCGAATCCATTGCCGCCATCGCTTTTGTTTGCAAACGCTTCGAACGTGAACCACACGCCATGCGGGTCGGCTTCCGCCGGCGTCGGATGGTTGATGAGGCGACACAGGTCAATAAAATGTTCTTGGTAAGCGGAACGCTCTTTGATCTCTGCGCGTCGCCATTTTTCAATAAATTGTTGAGGAGTCATAGGATTTTTTGGAATGGACAAAGAACGGACATGGGGCCAAATTACAAATTTGTCGTACGTTTCTCGCTCGCTCTAAAATGGATAAAGGGATTGAATTATAAACGAAAAGCGCGCGCGACGCGGATGGAATTTTAGCGGCGCGAGCCGCGCAACAGTTCCACAATCGTCGGCGCAAGATCATTCAGCGCGCGAATTTTTTCCGCCGCTTCCGCGCGCCGCGCGCCGACCAATATCGTCGGCACGGGATTGCGGGTGTGACCTTTGACGCTCCAATCTTCGACGTTGCCGTGGTCGCTCGTGATGATGAGCAAATCGTTATCCAAATCCATTTGCGAAACAATGCCGCCCCAACATTCGTCAATTTCATTCAACACCGCAAGCACATCGGCGCGCTTGTCTTTATGACCCACCATATCCGTCGGCGCGTACTCGAACGCGGTGAAATCAAATTGCTGCGCGAGCCGCATCATGTTTTGCCCTGCAATGAACGGCGTAATCAACGGCACGGGCGCGCCGTTTTCAATCCAATAGCGATTGTCCATAGACAGACCGCTGACCGCCTCGCCGCGCGCCAAATCATCTATATCGCGGATTTTGATTTTCGCCGCGAGCGCGGCTTGCAAAGTCGCCGTGCGCCGCGCTTTGCCGATTTTCAAACGCTCGAAAAAAAATGGCGGATACGCGTTGGCGAACGCGGTGTGAAATCCCAAATTTTCCAGCCGTAAAAAAATACTGTCGCGTTTCAAAATTTCGCGCAGCGCTTCATTCGGATACGGGCCGTAATGTTCGCCGATGGCGGCGGGCGCGTTGACGCCGGTAAAAATCGTCGTCTGGCCCGTGCCGCTTTGCGGCAAACCCGCCACGCCCAAATTGGCGTCGGTGGGAACAAGAAGCGAATCCTTGCCCACCAAGGCGCCATCGGCGCGCGTAGGAATTTTGCCGAACCACGCGCGCAGCGTTGGCATGGGCGCAACAAAAAAAGGATTGGTTATTTCGCGCGCCGAGTCCGCCGACGAAATGAGCGCGTCATCCGCGCCCAAGCCCATGCCATCGCAAAAAACGAAAAGAATATGCATACCGTCGTCCGTCCGTTCCTTTATACCCGATAACGACGCGACGTCAAACCCCGCTGATTCCCCGTATTCAAAACC
>JAJVIA010000055.1:23039-23617 GCA_022072245.1 Anaerolineae bacterium | reverse complement strand
TGCGTAGATAAACAAATTTCCTAGATTCATAAAACACGGGCAGGTTTCTTGTTTTATGCCAACGCGGCGCGCAAATCTCATTGGCGCGCTGTTTGACGCACCCGGATTACACTCCAAAGAAAGGAACAACTTGTGAATTCTACGGCTCCTCTACGTAAAGCATTCTCCCAAGCGGCGCGGCCGATTGCAATCATCGGCGCCGTTGGCGGTTTCATCGGCGATATTATCCAGCCGCTCGGCAATTTCGCCGTATGGATTGCGGGACTTTCGCTCGTCATTGCCATAGCGGCTTTGGTTTGGATAATTTTATTGCGCCGCCGCAGAGGCGAAGAGATTTGGGACACGCTGGCAGTCGGGTTGTTTGTCGTCGGCATCGGCTCGTTCGTCGTATTCACCGCGTGGTCATTTATTTTCGCCGTCGGACCCGAACGCGGTTATCTCGCCGAAAACATCGAGCCGATTGCGCAGGTGCAGGCGCAGCTGCTCGGTCTGCAAAAAGATGTAGGCGAAATCAAACAGACGACCGAGGTCACGGCAACGCGCGTGGCAGAGCAAGGCGAGGTGCAGGTCGCGCAGGC
>JAJVIA010000055.1:18167-23029 GCA_022072245.1 Anaerolineae bacterium | reverse complement strand
CAAGGCGAGGTGCAGGTCGCGCAGGCGACGCGTCAAGCCGAAGGCGTTTCGATTCAAGCCGCCGCCGCCACCGCGCAAGCCAAAGGATTCGCGGATTTGCAAACGCAATTTGCGACGCTGCAAAAGGGCAGCATCGTGGACAATCCGCAAACGCCGCAGGAATGGTACAGCAACGCGCGTTTGTATCAACTCAAAGGCGATACCGCGAACGCCATCAAAGCGTACGAAGGGTATTTCCAATACGGTTTGGAATTTGTGGATCCGTATCTGGAATACAGCGATTTACTAAAGGCGACCGAAGGCATCGCGCGCGCGCGCGAAAAAGTGGACGCGTATTACAACGCGAACAAGGCCAGCCCGACGCTCGATTTGGCGTCCGCGCGTTTATTGGAAAACGCGTCCGAACGTCTCGCCCGTTACAGCGCGCTTGCCGCGCGCGCGCCGCAGTTCGGTCCGGTGTTTTACGAATTGGGCGGCGAATACACGCGCGCGCTCGGCGCCGCGTCCACAGCCGATTTATTGAAAAAGCAGGGCGACGCGTACACCACGCTCTTTGATTTGGAAAAGAACGCGCAAGGATACACGCGTTATTTCATTGACAAGGCGCTCGCGGAAAAAAATCTCGCGGACGCGCAAAAAATATTCGACTCGCTCGCGAACGCGCGGACTGTCACGGGCAAATTGGACGCCATCGTGTACCAATACAATGACGGGATGCAATTCATTGTGCTGCTTTCGGAGAGCGGCGTCAAGAAATTGTTGTACAACATTGACGATCCCCAACCGACGCGCGAAACCGGCGCCGTCGCGGCGACCGGCACGCCCAACGTCACCATCGGCAAAATTCCACTGCCCGTCGGCAAACACACGCTCTATCTGCAATACATTGACGCGAACGACACGCCGAGCCCCGTGTTTGAAAAAGAATTTAACGTGCGGCAGGTCTTTGCGACATGGAATCAACAGCCGGTAGATTTTGCCACCAACACCTTTTCCGGCGCGTTCCTCGCAGGCGTCACGGGCGCGGCGTTTGACGATTTATTCACGTATCGCTGGAGCATTGATTCGGACAAGTTGGATCAATCGCAATTGGGCCCGGGTATGTTCTCGATCCAAGTCAAGGGCTTGCAAGCGGGCGACCATGTTTTGTATCTGCAAGCCACGTCGCAAGACGGCAGTAAAAAATATGATGTGGAAAAGATTCCATTCGTGGTGAAATAAAACTGCCGCGCCAAAATAAAAAATGCTTTTGGCAAGCGAAACGCGCAAGCCAGGACAAATTCGTAATTTGTCCTGGCTTGTCATAACGGATATGATAGGCGGAGAGTACAGCTGATTCATTCTGCGATTTGAAAAAAAAGAGGCAAGCCATGAATCTCATTGTCGAAATCAAAAGCGAAGACGGCAAACCCATTTCCGTTCTCGTCGCCGCGCCCAAAAATTTCAAGACCGGTTCGCGCGGGTATCACGGCCAAGGCAAAATCGAAATAGACGGCAAGCGGTACCAAACGCAAGTGCAGCTCGTCGAAATCGGCAGCAAGAATTCCTCGCCCAACGACCAAACGCCAGAGGAAAACGCGAATGAAACTGCGTAAGACTTGGCGCGCGCTAAGCGGCGCGGCGCTCGCGCTCGGCATGGTGAGCGGCGTCATGGCGTGCAGCGCGGCGCCGACGCCGCCGACGCCGCTCATTGGCGCGCCGACGATGGTTGTGGCGTTTACGCCCAGCATCACAGAGGCGCCGCCGCCAACTTTATTGCCGACCGTTACTATCGTCGCGGCGCAGCCCACGCCCGTCGTCATTGTCGTGACCGCCACGCCCTTGGCATCGCCAACCCCTGCCGCGACAAGCGTACGCGCGGCGACGGCTGTGCGCGCGACCGCAACGCCCGCCGAAACCGCGACGCCATTTCCCGAAGGCGTGCCGCATGTTTTTGTGACCGCGCTGCGCGTCGAACCCGCCACGCCGCAAGCGAACAATGGCGGAACTTTTTTTGTCACGTTCGACAATCGCAGCGGCAAAGACGACGGCTACAATTGGGCGATTGAAATTTGGGATACCGAAAACGCCAAACGTCCGTTCGGTTTGACGACGCCGCAAAATTCGCCCATGCCCGTCGGCGTCAGCAATCTCACTTCAACCGGCTGGACCGTCAAGGGCTTGGGCGACTGTCACGCCTATCGCGCGCGCGTCATTGCGCGCGACGACGAAGACAATCGCATGGCATTTGTCCAACCCGATGGCAGTATTTTGTGGTTAGATTTCACCGTATGTCCATAACGCGCGCAGCATGGAGCGAACCCGGCCTTTCGCTCGCGTAATGCCAGGAGAAAAAACATGGAAATCGAAAATCTACGCAAGCAAGACCCCGGCGGCAATGATCCGTTTCAAGGCAATCGTTGGTTTCGCATCGCCATTATTGCGCTCGGCGCGCTGGCTGTGATCGGCGTGCTGATTTTCCTGCTGCTCATTCTCGGCTTTTGCGCGCCCAATCGGCAAGCGACGCCGCAATCCACCGCCAAACCGCCCGCCACCGCCGTCGTCATTGTCGAAACGCAAGCGCCGCCGCCGACTGTAGCGCCGCAGCCCACCGCGACTTTGGTCCTGGGCGCGCCAACCGCCGCGCCGACGAATATATCTGCGCCCGCCACCGCTAACGCCTTGGTCACCGTCGCGCCCGCCGCCGCCACCGCCACCAACGCGCCCGCGCAACCCACTCGCAGCGCCGGCGTCGCGGCAACGGCGGATAGCGGCGAACGTCCGGGCGCGCTTGGACGCTTGTATGTCGGCGCGCTGCGATATGATCCGCCAAATCCGGTCCGCAACGAACCCATCAATTTTTATGTGACCATGCTCAATCGCACCGGCCAAGAACAAAATTATCCGTTATGCGTCGAAGTGTATTTGCCGGACAAGGAAAAACCGCTCGGCACCACCGACTGTAACAATGTCGCCATTCCCACCGGCGTCAATCAAATCCCCGTCGGCTTTTGGATTGGCACCGGCATCAAGCAGTGTATTGAATTGCGCGCGCGCGCGGTCATGAAAGAACAGGGCGGCGAAGCGCGCATCCCGCTAACCAATCTGCGCGGCGAACAGTTGTGGACCAATTTTGGAATCTGTCCCTAATTCGCGGACGCGCGCGCAACGATGCGCGAAAATTTAAAAAAACGGCGCGCGCGCATGGATGCAGCTTGGGTTGCAACCTGGCAAGCCAAGCTGCGTCAATAAAAAATCAAAAGGGTCGAAATGAAAAAACAACACGCCGCCTTAATTGCGCAACTCGAAGCGAGCGCGAACCAAGTGAGCGCCGCGCTCAAAGAACTCTCGCCCGCGCAGATTCAACGCGTTCCCGCCAAAGGTAAATGGTCGCTGCATCAGAATTTGGCGCATCTGCGCGACACCGAAGCCCAAGTCTTTGCCTATCGCGCGGCGCGCATTTTGCGCGAGAGCGCGCCGCCTATCGTCGCAAATTTTGACCAAGAGGCGTGGATGCGCGCGCACTATTCGCCCGCCGAACCGGTGACCGCCATTCTCGCCGAATTTCGCGCCGCGCGCCGCAAGCTCGTCAAGCTGCTGCAAAGCGCCGATAACAAAGCTTGGACGCGTTACGCGGTGCATCCCGAATACGGCAAAATTTCTCTCGCCTATATCGCCTTGCACGCCTACAATCATACGCTCGAACATTTACAGCAATTGCTCAACGCGCAAGAAGAAAATTTATTACGCGCGGCGAATGACGACTAGAAAATATCGCGCCCACAAAACTCGGCGCGAACGCTACATAGACTTGCCTAACGCTCACCCCGGCGGAGGCGCGGATTGATTGCCCAAGACGAATCACGACGCACTGCACAGCCAAAAGATCCTCACGCGGCGCTAGCGCGCGCACGCGGGCCGCGCGTCCAGTGGTTCGCCTATCTGTATATTCTGCCCGCCTTTCTCATCATCGGTATTTTTCACATTCTCCCCGTGGGCTATGCCCTCTGGCTCAGTCTGCAATCCGGCACGGTACGGCGCTTTCAATTCGCGGGTTTGGACAATTATGTCCGCGCGCTCACCGCGCCGGAATTTTGGAGCGCGCTGCAAACGACGCTGTTTTACACGCTCGGCACGGTCCCCTTTACGATGGCGCTCGGTTTGGGCATCGCGTATCTCTTGTTTCAAAAAATTCGCGGCCGCAGCGTTTATCGCACCATCTATTTCATGCCGTACATCATTTCCACCGTCGCCTCGGCGATTGTGTGGGCGTGGGTGTTTGACCCGCGCACCGGTCTCGCCAATTACGCGCTCGCGCTCTTTGGCATCCCCGCGCAGCAGTGGTTGATTGAACCCACCGGCATTTTCAAATTGATTGGCGAGAGTTTGCAAATCGGCGTGCCCGGTTGGGCGGAAGGGCCCAGTCTCGCGCTCGTCGGCATCATGATTTTTGCCGTGTGGCAAGCGCTCGGTTTCAGCGTCGTGATTTTTCTCGCCGGGCTCGGCAATATCAACGTCGAGGTGTACGAAGCCGCGCGCATTGACGGCGCGACCGGCTGGCAGGTCTTTCGCTATATCACCATTCCCCTGCTGGCGCCGACAACTTTTTTTATCTTGGTCATTTCGCTGATTTTTTCGCTGCAAGCGTTCAATCACATTTTCGCCATGAATCGTTCCGCCGCGCAGCAGCTCGGCGGACCCCTCGGCACAACGCGCACTTTGTCTATCTTTATGTTTCAAGCGTTGTACGAACAAAATCGCGCGGGATACGCGAGCGCGATTGCGGTACTGTTATCTTTGATGATTTTGGGGCTCACGCTCTTGCAATTTCGCGTGCTCGGCAATCGCGGCGAGAACGCCTAACTTTTTTTTTCAAACGCAAA
>JAJVIA010000055.1:0-18067 GCA_022072245.1 Anaerolineae bacterium | reverse complement strand
ATCGCGCGGGATACGCGAGCGCGATTGCGGTACTGTTATCTTTGATGATTTTGGGGCTCACGCTCTTGCAATTTCGCGTGCTCGGCAATCGCGGCGAGAACGCCTAACTTTTTTTTTCAAACGCAAATCGCGCGCGAATACGGCAAATTATAAATTTGCCATACGTTTTCACTTATGAATCGCGACCGTTTCCGCAAACAATTTGGCAATCTGCTCATTCATCTCACGCTCATCGCGGGCGCGGTGATTGTGCTGTTTCCGTTTGTGTGGATGCTGCTCGGTTCGGTGAAATCGTACAATGACGCGACGACGGCGGGCTTTTGGCCGCGCGAGTGGCTCTGGTCCAATTATCGCGACGCGATTACGGTGATGAACGGTTCGACGCCGTGTCAATTCGACGCCGCAAATCCGTTCGCCATCTTGGAGCAATGTCTGCTACTGCGCTATTTTGTCAATACAATTTTTGTCGGAATCGCGGTGGTGTTGGGCGTCTTGGCGACGAGCGTGCTGGCGGGCTATGCCTTTGCGCGTTTGAATTTTCCGGGCCGCAACGCCTTGTTTGCTATTTTGCTCATGACCTTGATGATTCCCTTTGAATTGACGCTCGTGCCGAATTTCGTTTTTATGACCTGGTTTCCTACGCCCGAATCATGGTTGGCGACGACGTTTGGTTTTTCGCAAGAAGGGATTCATAATTGGATCAACACGTACTATGCGTTGATTGTGCCGTTCACCGCATCGGTCTTTAGCATCTTTTTATTCCGACAATTTTTTCGCGGCATCCCCAATGAATTGTTTGACGCCGCGCTGCTCGACGGCGCGACGCATCTGCAATTTTTGTGGAGCGTCGTGCTGCCCTTGTCAAAGCCCGCGTTGGTGACGAGCGCGCTGCTCACCTTTCTCGGCACGTGGAACGCGTTGATGTGGCCCCTGCTCGTAACCAACTCGCCGCAGATGCGTCCGATTCAAGTGGGACTCACGCAATTCATCGGCGAAGCGGGGACCCAAGTGCAGCTCTTGATGGCAGGCGCGACGTTGACCGTTCTGCCGATTATGATTTTGTATCTAATTTTGCAGCGTTGGTTTGTCGAAGGAATTTCCTCTGCGGGGATTCGGGGTTAAAATTCAAGCTGCGGTTACGTTCCGCTTTACCTTTTCGTTTATCTCATAGGAGGAGAAGATGAAAACGATTCGTGTTTTTCTATTGGCGTTTGGTATCGGCGCGCTGCTTGGCGTAATGGCGTGCGCGCCCGCGACGACGCCGCCGCCGCCAGCGACGAGCGCGCCACAAGTTCAATCCACCGCCGCGCCGCCGACAGCCGTCGCGGCAAATACGCAAGCGCCGACAGCCGTTCTGCCGACGAGCGCGCCCGCGTCCGGCGCAACCAATACGCCGCGTCCGACGCCAACGCCGCCCCCGCCGCAAGTGACCGCCGCGCCCGGCGCAGTGAAAATTCAATTCTGGCACGCGCTCACCGGCGCGAGCCAAGTCGCCGAATTGCAAAAATTGGCGGACCAATTCAACGCGGCAAATCCGCAATACTATATCCAGCCCATTCTGCAGGGCAATTATGCCGACACGCTGCAAAAAATGAACGCGGCGATTACGGCAAATAGTTTGCCCGACATGATTCTGGGCAACCCCGGCGATTTGGGGACGTATGATGCGGCGGGCGTGATGCTGCCGCTCGACGATTACATCAAAGACCCGAAAGATGGTTTGGGCGACCTCGCGGCGCAGATTGACCCATCATTGTTCTTTGACACTTTTGACAATCGCACCATCGGCATTTCTACGGGTCGTTCGATTCAAGTCATGTACTATAACGCCGACATGCTCAAAGCGGCGGGTTTCGACAAACCGCCCGCCACATTCGAAGAATTTGAAAAAGTGTGCGAAGCGGTGAGCAAACCGCCGGATACATATTGCTATGCAATGGTCCCCGGCGCGTCCGTCTTTGCAAATCTCGATTGGAATTTCGGCGGCGAGTATGCGAGCGCGGACGAAACCAAAGGAATGTTCGACGATGCCGGCGGCGTCGCCACGCTCGAATGGATCAAGAAACTCGCGGATAAACAGTGGGCGTACATTCCCGCCGCCGCGTTTGGCGACCAGACCGATTTTGGCAATGGCAAAGTGGCGTTTACCGTCGGCTCTACCGCCGGACTGCCGTTTTACCAAAAAGCCGTTGAAGGCAGCAGCAAACCGTTTACCTGGGGCATTGCGCCCCTGCCGCGCAGCGCGAACGGCAAAAACTATGTGGACTTGTTTGGTCCTAGCATTGGGCTCATCCAATCCACTCCCGAAAAACAAAAAGGCGCGTGGGAGTTTCTTAAATTCTTGCTGTCGTCAGACATAGAGCAAGAGTGGGCCCAAGTCACGACCTACTTTCCGGCGAATCGCGCTGCCGCCAATGCCGTCGGCGCGATGGATCCTTCCACCGTAACGAACAAAGCATTCGCGAGCGTGATTGACAAGTACAAACTCGCGGTGACGTTCTTGCCCGACGGCAAACGCGAACCGTCCGCCGCCGCATGGCAAAGCGTACGCAACATTGTCGCCAACATGATGACCGCCGTCTTTACCGGAAAATCTGGCGCGGACTTTAGCGCCACCGAACCCGCCGCCGCCGCCAAAGAGGGCGTCGAACGCGTAAATAAAACGTTGAGCGAATTCGGCAAATAAAATAGTAACGCGCTTTTGTACAGCTAGACCAAGCGACCGCGTACGCGGTCGCTTTTTATTTTCCGTCTTTTGCGTACAATGCTTGGCGCGCGCGTCCGCGCGCCATCCTTCCTCAATTCATAAATTTGCTCTCGTCCGATTGTATAATATCTGCCATGAGCGCCACCTCTATACAAATTCCTCCGACTGTGCGCGGCTTGACGACAGCGGACGTGACGCAAAAACGCGCGCAAGGGCTCGGCAATCCGCCGCCGCCGCCGACCAGCCGCACCTATCTCGAAATTTTCCGCGAGAACGTTTTTACGTTTATCAACGGCGTGATTTTTTTTCTCGGCGTCGCCTTGTTTCTCGTCGGACGCCCCACGGACGCGCTCTTGTCCGTCGGCATCATTACCCTGAATGTTCTCGTCAGCGTCGTGCAAGAAATTCGCGCCAAGCGCACGCTCGACCATATCGCGCTGTTGACGCGTCCTCAAGCTACTGTTATCCGCGACGGGGCAGCGCGTCAAGCACTGCCCGAAGAGCTCGTCGTCGGCGATGTGTTGTATGTCGCGCCCGGCGACCAAATCGTTCTCGACGGCAGCGTCATCGAAGGCAAAATGACGGTGGACGAATCGCAGCTCACCGGCGAATCGAATTTAATTTCCAAACAAGCAAGCGACGCGGTGTATTCGGGCAGTTTTTGCGTCAACGGCAGCGCGTATTACGTCGCCGAAAAAGTGGGCAGCGCGAGTCTGGCGAATCAAATCACCGCCGGCGCGCGCGCGTTTCGCCGCATCCTCACGCCGCTCCAAGAACAAATGGCGCTCGTCATTCGCATCATGTTGTTGATTGTGATTTACATGGAATTTCTCATCGCGCTCAACGCGGCGTTGAAATCGCTCAATCTCGGCGACACGCTGCAACAATCCACCTTGATTGCGGGCCTCGTGCCGAACGGTTTGTTTCTTTCGATTTCGATTGCGTACGCGCTCGGCGCGGTACGCATTTTACGTTTCGGCGTGCTGGTGCAACAAGCCAACGCGATTGAATCGCTCAGCAACGTCAATATCTTGTGTTTGGACAAAACCGGCACGCTCACGACGAACCGTTTGCAATTTGACGCGCTGCATCCGCTTACGATTTCGGAACAAGAATTGGCGGCGATTCTCGGCGACATGATGGCGAACGCGACGACGCAAAATAAAACCGGTCAGGCGCTGGCGGAAAAATTTCCCGGAACAAAACGCGTCGTCGGCGGCGAAATTCCTTTTTCGTCCGCCCGAAAGTGGAGCGCAATCGCCTTGCGGTCAAAAGAAACCGAACCGGCTAGCGCGCGGTCCGCCGGGCGCGCCGCGCCGCGCGACGGCATTTTTGCGCTCGGCGCGCCCGAAATGCTGCAATCTTTTCTCGGCGAACGGGGCGACCCGGAAGCGCCGCAGTGGCGCAAAATCGCAATCGAAACGCGGCAGTTGGCGGAACAAGGTTTGCGCGTGCTGCTCATCGCGCATCATCCGTCAACGGAATTGCGCGACGCGGGCGACGAATCCGTTTTGCCGCAAGGCATGACGCCGTTGGGTTTGGTGAGTCTGCGCGATGAGCTGCGGCCCGAAGCGCGCGCGACGCTGCAAAATTTTATCGCCGCGGGCGTCACGCCGAAAATTATTTCCGGCGATAACCCCGAAACCGTCGCGGCGTTGGCGCAGCAGGCGGGTTTGAAAAATACCCGCGCGCTTTCGGGCGTCGAACTCGCGAGCATGACCGACGCGCAATTCCGCGACGCCGCTTTGACGACGACGATTTTTGGACGCATCACGCCGCAGCAAAAACAAAAATTGGTGCAGACGCTGCGCGCCGAAGGGCATTATGTGGCAATGATTGGCGACGGCGTGAATGATGTATTGTCCCTGAAACAAGCGAATTTGGGAATCGCAATGCAAAGCGGCACGCAGGCGGCGCGCGCGGTGGCGGATTTGGTCTTGATGCAAGATTCATTCGCCGCGCTCGCGCCCGCCGTCAGCGAAGGGCAGCGCATCGTCAACGGGATGCAAGACATTTTGAAATTGTTCATGACGCGCATTGCGACGATGGCGATGGTGATTTTGTCCGCGCTGGTCATTGGCGAATTTCCGCTGGCGCTGCGCCAAGCTTCGCTCGTGACGCTATTTTCCGTCGGCATCCCCACCGTGCTGTTGGCGCTGTGGGCGCGCCCGGGCGCGACCGGACGCGGCACGTTGGAACGCCGTCTGTTTCATTTTGTCTTGACGCCCGTCGTCGTGACGACTATTTTTTCGCTCTTGCTTTTTTACGGCACGCTGGTCGGAGAATTTGTACTGCGCGTCGGCATGGTCTTGCCATTCAGCGCCGAAATGATTGAACCATTTTTTGAGGATGCGGTTTTTACCGCGCAGTCCACGCTGACCGCGTTTCTGGCGCTCGTCGGTTTGCTCACCATTATTTTTGTCGAACCGCCGACGGAATGGTGGGCGGGCGGCGACGATATCAGCGGCGATTGGAAACCGACGATTCTAGCAATCGTCCTAATGATTTTGTTTTTCGCAATTTTGTTTTTCAAACCCGCGCGCGACCTCTTTGCCTTGCGCGAACTGAATGGTTGGGAAATTGGCGTCGCCGTCCTCGCCGCTACGGCATGGCTGTTTCTGACGCGCTGGCTGTGGCGGCGGCGCGCGTTTGAACGCTATCTGGGAATCAAGGTTGGCGCATAAATCACCAGCTCTTGGCCCTGCGCTCCGCGCTGCGTGTGCGCCGTGAGCTGTCCCTTGACGACCAGATATTCGAGATGCGAAAGCGTCTCGACCAGCGCCATCCGCACATCGTCCGCCGATTTGAGGCGCGGGAAAATTTCCAGACACACCTCGTACGCGGTGCAATGCCGCGCGGCGGCGAGACAATCGCGCAAGCGCGCGGCGTGATGCGCGCGCAGTTCCGCCATGCGTTTTGGCAAATCGTAAATAATCGCGCGATGCCCCGGCAGCGCGCGCGCAAGCTGCAAACGTTCCAGCTTGTCCAACGAATCGAGATAGTGCGCCAACGGGTTCGGGTCCAGCCCGGGCCAGCGCGCAATGTTGGGCGTAATCTTTATCAATACCTGGTCGCCGGTAAAAGCCAAACCGTCCGCGCGATGCAAAATCATGTGACCGTCCGCGTGGCCCGGCGTCCACACAATGCGATACGTTTCCCCGCCGATTTCAATCGTCTCACCTTCGCGCAGCGGCGACATGACGGGCTGCGGCTGTAACATTGCCAACACTTGCATTTGGCGTTCATGCACGGAATCGCCAATATCGGCGGGCATCCCGTGCAATTTGAAATAGCGCGCCACCATAAACATGTGTTCGCCGTCCGCTTTCCATTCAAACGGCACAATTTCCATTTCCTTGTCGAGCAAATAAACGGGCGCGCCCGTCATATCTTGAAAATAGCCCGCCAAGCCGTAATGGTCGGGATGCGCGTGCGTGAGGACGATTTGGCGAATCGTGCGCGGCGCAATTTGCAGGGTTCGGAACGCGTCCGCCCATGCCGCACGCGCGCGTTCATCTTGCAGCCCCGTGTCAATCATCGTCCAGGCGCCTTCTTCGCGCACCATATAACAATTTACCACTTTGAGCGGAAAGGGCACCGGTATCTGCACTTGAAAGATATTGTCGGAAATCTGGTTAATCAAATCCATTCTGCAACCTATTTTCTCTGGCGATTGTCCCCATCAATCGCATTGTCATGAATCAAAATTTTTGGGTTCGCCTCAAGTATAACACACTCGCGCCGCCCGATTTTGCCGCGTTTAAGCTCTAGGGCTGGCAAAGTCGAGATTCCCTTGCCATAACGGTTTCAACCTCAGGGCGCGAAATTTCCGCCGCTTTCGGTGAACCGCGCTGCAAACTGCGAACCCGCGCCGCGTTCCCTACACAAACGGGTAGTCAATTTCACCCAAAAAACTATCCTTTTTCTCTTTAGAATTTATCTTTTTGCATATGGATAGAATCGTCAAGAATTTCTATAATTGGCATATCGGAAATAAAACGATATGCTAGAAAATGTAATATCGTCCCCCTCGACTCGAGAAGTAGAACGGATTCGTCCGCAATCGCTTCTCTTTACGCTGTACGGCGATTACATTCATCATTATGGCGACCGCATCGCCATTCGCAGTCTCATCCGTCTGCTCGCGCATTTTGGCATTTCGGACCAGGCGGTTCGCACGACCATTTCGCGCATGACCCGCCGCGGCTGGTTGAGCGCCGAGCGCAACGGCAATCACTCTTCGTATGTTTTTACCGACCGCGCGCGCCAAGTCGTTCAAGAAGGCACCGCCCGCATTTTTGACGCGCCGCAAGCGGCGGAACCGTGGAATCATTGCTGGCATCTCGTAACTTATTTTATTCCCGAAGAACATCGCAGCGCGCGCGACCAGTTTCGCCGCGAACTCGGTTGGCTCGGCTATGGCATGTTGACGCAAACCGTCTGGGTCTCGCCGCGTCATCAAACCGCCGCCGTCCAAGCGCTCGCCGCGCGGCTCGACATTCAAAATTTCGTTCAAACTTTTCACGCGTCATCGGAAGGTTTTTTGGCGCCCGCGGAACTCGTGACGCGCTGCTGGGATTTGAGCGGTTTGAATTTGGACTATGCCAATTTTATCGCGTGTCATGCAGCCACGCTGAATCATTACCGCGCGCAGCGGGACGCGCAAGCCGAATGGGACGCCGGCGAATGTTTTGCGCGGCGCGTGCTGCTGATTCATCAATATCGCAAATTTCCGTACCGCGACCCGTACTTGCCAAATGAACTCTTGCCGCGCGAGTGGTGCGGCTGGGAAGCGGCGGCGCTCTTTCGCGATTATCACACGCTGCTCGCCGCGCGCGCGAACGAATATTTTTTGACCGCATATGAAGCCTAACATCGCAACCTTTTAGCGATGCACTCTGACCGGACAACGGACAACATCATGCAAAATAAATTTCCCTCTCGACCCGCAAGCGATTTTTCGTTCCAAGAAATTCAATATGCCAAAGGCGATTGGATTGCGCGCGTGACTATCAACCGCCCGCAAGCGTACAACGCCTATACCACCAATACGGTGCGCGAACTCACGGTCGCGTTCAAAGATGCGATGTGGGATGATTCTGTCGCGGTGATTGTTTTGACCGGCGCGGGCGAAAAAGCATTTTGCACCGGCGGCGACGTCAAAGAGTACGCCGAAGTCTTTACGCAGCGCCCGCGCGATTATTGGAAATGGATGGGCGAGTTTATCGAGTGTCACGATTTGTTGCGCAACATCGGCAAGCCGGTGATTGCGCGCATCAACGGCATGGTCGCGGGCGGCGGCAATGAATTCAACATGTCGTGCGACCTTGCGGTGATGGCGGACCACGCGACGATTCGCCAAGTCGGCACGCGCGTCGGCTCGGTCGCGGCGGGCGGCGCCACGCAATGGCTGCCGATTATGATTGGCGACCGCCGCGCGCGCGAAATGTTGTTGACGTGCGAACCGATTGACGCCCAGACCGCGCTCGATTGGGGCTTGGTCAATCGCGTCGTGCCGCTCGCGCAGTTGGACGACGCGGTGAACGAACTCGCGCAAAATTTGATTGACAAATTTCCCGAATGTTTGCGGTACACCAAAGCCCAAGTCAATTACTGGAAAGAGATGGCGTGGGCGCAAACGATTCGGCACGCGCAAGATTGGCTCTCGCTGCACTTTGCCACGACCGAACCGTACGAAGGCATGACGGCGTTCGTCGAAAAACGCGCGCCGCGTTACCGCGAAATGCGCGCGCAAGCCGTCGAAGGCGCGCCCGAATTTTTATTCGGACCCTATTTGCAAACCTGCCCGGCGTGCGGCGCCAAAGGTCTGCCGAGTGAATTCAAGTTTTGCGGCAAGTGCGGGAGTGAGTTGGATGGGAAGGGATAGGTAGCGGGGAAAGACCTACTACCTACTACTTGCTACGACAAACTATGAACATCCTCGTTGAAAAAAACAACGGCGTCACACACATCACGTTAAATCGGCCGCCGCTCAATGTGCTGGATATTGCGACGATGCGCGAGCTCACGACCGCGTTGTGCGACGCGGACGCGGATACGTCGAGTCGCGTCGTCGTGCTTGGCGCGCAAGGGAAATTTTTCTCGGCGGGCGTGGACATTGCGGACCACACGGCGGAACGCGTGACGGAAATGCTGACGGTCTTTCATAATCTGATTCACGTGCTGTGGTCGCTCGAACCGCCCGTCATTGCCGCCGTACAAGGCAGCGCGCTGGGCGGCGGAATGGAACTCGCGTTCGCGTGCGATTTCATCGTCGCCAGCGATAAAGCAAAATTCGCGCAACCCGAAATCCAAGTCGGCGTCTTTCCGCCCATCGCCGCGCTCGCGCTCCCGCGTTTGCTGCCGCGCAAAAAAGCGTTCGAGTTATTGTTGACCGGCGACGCCATTGACGCGGCGACGGCGGAACGGTTGGGGCTGGTGAACGTCGTCGCCGCCGCCGCCGATTTTGAAAACGCGTTAAATCATTTTGTCGCGCGCTTGAATAAATTGAGCGGCGCGGTTTTGCGCCTGACGAAACGCGCCGCGCTGATTCCGCTGCACGGCGAAAACGAACATGCGCTGCGTGAAATCGAAGCGCTGTATTTGAACGAATTGATGAAAACGGCTGACGCGCAAGAGGGTCTCGCGGCTTTTATGGAAAAACGCGCGGCAGTGTGGACAGATAAATGATGCGGCCTGACCAACGACGCGGGCGCCGATTCATCCGCTCATCGTCTTTTGTCAGCCATTTTATGGGAGGTAACGATGCAAGTGCTTGATCCGTGGCAAGATAAACCGCTCAGTGAAATAATGTACTATGTGCGCGAGTTGGTCGAAGACCCCGAATTCGTGCCGGTGAAACGCTGGCGCGCGGCGGGCGGCAAAGTGTTGGGCCATTTCCAAGTGTACTTTCCCGAAGAAATCGCGCACGCGGCGGGCATGTTGCCGGTCAAAGTGCGCGGCGCGCCGGTCGAGGGTCGTCAAGCCGATTCGCGCTTTGGTTCGTATCTGTGTTCCATCATCAAAAGTTCGCTCGAACTCGCGCTGACGAACCGACTCCAACTTGACATGTTTGTATCGCATCCCATCTGCGATGTCGCGCGCAATCTGGCGGGCGTGTGGGGCCGCAATCTGCCGTACCCTTCGCAAATTTTGTACCTGCCCCAAAACGCGAACTCGGCTTGGTCGGCGCAGTATTTGCGCGATGAATATGCGCGCGTCAAGCAAGACATCGAAGCGGTGACGGGCGTCACGATAACGGACGCGGCGCTGCGAAATTCTATCGCGGTGTTTAACGAGAATCGCCGCCTGCTGCGCGAGCTGTACGACATCAAACGCACGACGCCGTGGCTTTTGAGCGTGGACGAAGCGTACGTGCTGGTCTCGCTCGGCGGCATGATTCCGCGCGAGGAACACAATGAACTGCTCACGGCGGTGATTCCGCAAATCAAAGCGCGCAACGCCAAAAAGCAAGACAAGATTCGCGTCGTCTTTGACGGCGGTTTTTGCGAACAGCCCCCGCTCGATTTATTGCGCGTCATCGCGCAATCGTGCTATGTCGTGGACGACGATTTGCTCATCGGCTTGCGCTGGATTTTAGAGGATGTCAAAAGCGAAGGCGACCCGCTCTTTAATCTTGCAGACGCGTATTTGAACGCCTCTTCGTACAGTCCCGTCCAGCATGACCTTCGCAAGCCCAAAGAAAAAATGCTCGTGCAGCGCATTCGTCACGCCAACGCCGAAGCCGCCATCATTACCGCCGCGAAAATGTGCGAACCCGGTTTGGACGAACAGGTCGCGTATTCCAAAGAACTCGACGAATTGAATATCCCGTATTTCATCAGCGAGTTTGAGGAAAAGATGACGAGCTTTGACCACATGCAAATGCAGCTCGAGACGTTCGTGGAGAATGTATTGTTCGAGTGAACAGGAAAACAGGGACCAGGTAGACAGGGAACAAGGCAACAGGCAATACCTGCCCGCCGCTTCACCTGTTCACCTCTTTACCAAAAATCATCATGAGTACAGAAACTAACGGTCACGAAATCGTCGGACGCGGCGCCAAAGACGGCGGACGTTTATTCCGCGAATGGTTCGAAGCGTTGAGTCAGGCGACCGAACGCGGCGACCAAGTCGCGTATGTGTTTGTCATGGGCAGTATTTCCGAAATTTTGCGCGCGTTCGATTTTCAGGTCTCGTTCCCGGAAATCAATTCGCTGCAAACGGCGGTGCGCCGCGTCGCGCACGAATATCTCAACACCGCCGAAGATTACGGTTACTCGCCCGATATTTGCGGCTATGTCAAAGCCGACGTCGGGATGCAGCTGCGCGGCGGCGAACATCCGATGGGCCGCATCCCGCGCCCCAATCTCGCCGTGTTGACCAACGCGTGCAACACCTATTTGAAATGGGCGGAAATTTGGGAGCGCATGTATCACATTCCCACCTTTACGGTGGATATTCCCGGCGGACGCAGCGCCGGGTACGGCGCGAATGAAACCTCCGGCGATTTCAAGCGCGACCGCCAATACGTACAGTATCAATTGCAAGAGCTCATCACTCTGTGCGAGCAAATCAGCGGCCAAAAATTCGACGTTGATAAATTGCGCGCGCAAATGCAATACACGAACGATATGGCAAAGGCGTACAAGCGCGTTTTGGAATTGAATCAAAATACGCCTGCGACCTTTAACGCCTTGAGCGAAGGCACGATTTATCTCGGCGTCGCCAACGGTTTGCGCGGCAGCGCCGAGGGCAGCCAATATTTCCAAGACCTCGTACAAGAAATGGAATATAAAGTCGCCAACAATATCGGCACCCTGCCTGAAGAAAAATATCGGCTGGTCTTTGTCGGCGTGCCGTGCTATCCCATCTTTCGCCGTTTCTATGAATTGTTCGCGGATTGGGGCGGCGTCTTTATCGGCTCGACGTACTTGTGGTTCGCGGCGGGCGGGCTGGAACTCGGCTATGAATATGACTTGAACAATCCGCTCGAAAGTCTGGCGGAAGGCACCATGCTCAGCGTCCGCAACGCGATGGATTCGATGTTTTTCCAGGACCGCGCGCTGGTCAATATGCTCGACCCGTTTCGCGTGGACGGCATCGTCTATCATCCCATCAAAAGCTGCCGCACCGTTTCGACGGGGCTCGCCGACAATCGCCGCGCGGTGATGGAAGCGCGCGACGTGATGACGCTCTTTATCGAATCGGACATGATGGACAAGCGCGTCGTTTCCGAAGCGCAAATGAAAAATCGCATTGACGCGTTCTTTGAAGGTCTAGCGACGCGCAAATTGCGAATGAGCAATCAGTAATCAGAAATCAGACATCAGTCAGCAGTAACCAGTTCTCTGTATCGCATTGACCATACGCGAAAACTGAACGCTGCGCACTGCACAAAGAGGGACGACTATGGCATACTCAGCCGGGGTAGATGTTGGCTCGACGCAAACCAAAGCCGTGGTAATCAACGAAGACGGCGAAATCGTCGGGCGCACGATTATTGATACGGGCGCCAACGTAGTCACCGCCGCCGAAAAATCATTCTTGGCGGCATTGGCGCAAGGCGGCATTGACGAAGAACAAGTCGAATATGTCGTCGGCACAGGATACGGCCGCTACAAAGTCACATTCGGCGATACGCAAATCACCGAAATCAGTTGTCACGCGCGCGGCGCGGTCCACATGTTCCCCGATACGCGGACCGTGTTGGACATGGGCGGCCAAGACACCAAAGCGATTCGCGTGCAGCCGAACGGCGAAGTGCTGGACTTTTGCATGAATGATAAATGCGCGGCAGGCACGGGGCGCTTTTTGCAATCCGCCGCCGCGGCGCTCGAAATTCCGTTAGCCGAACTCGGCGTCGTCGCGCTGCGCGCGGAAAAAGCGGTGCCGATTAGCACGACCTGCACAGTCTTTGCCGAATCCGAAGTGTTGTCGTGGCTGGGCAAAGGCAAGAAAATCGAAGATATTTTGTTGGGCGTGCATCGCTCGATTGCAACGCGCTCGATTGGGCTTTTGAAACGCGTTGGCATCCAAGACCAAATCTCTTTTACCGGCGGCGTGACGCGCAATCAAGGGATGGTGCATGTCTTGAGCGAAGCGCTCGGTACGACTTTGAACGTGAGCGAGGAATCGCATTATATGGGCGCCTTGGGCGCCGCGCTCTTTGCGATGGACCGCATCAAGAGCAGCCGCGAACCGGTCCGAAAAGAGGTGACAGCATGATTACCGCAGGCATCGATGTTGGTTCGACCTATACCAAAGCCGTACTGCTTGACGGCGACGGCAAATTGCTCGGCAAGGGCATTATCAACACCGGCTTTCGTCTCGCCGAAGCCGCGTCGAGCGCGTATCAAGACGCGTTAACCGAAGCGAACATTTCGCAAGACGATGTTTCGTATATCGTCAGCACCGGCTATGGACGTTTCCAAGTGCCGTTCCGCGATGTCCAAGTGACCGACCTTTCCGCGCAAGCGCGCGGCGCGTGTTATTTCTTTCCCGAAACCAAAACGGTTTTGGATGTCGGCGGGCAAACGATGAAGGCGAGCCGTTTGCATGAAGGCGGTAAAGTGCGCTCGTTCCGTCTCAACGACAAATGCGCCGCCGGCACGGGCGCGTTCTTGGAAAAGACCGCGCGTTACATGGGCTATCGCATCGAAGAAATTGGGCCCCTGATTTCAACGTCCAAAGACGCGGTGACGATTTCGAGCGTGTGCGCGGTCTTTGCCGAATCCGAAGTCATCAATCACGTTTCCTCCGGCTCGACGCCCGCCGATATTATGCACGGCGCGATTGTTTCGCTCGTGGATCGTTCGGTGCAATTGATGAAGCGCGTGCAAATGGAACCCGAATTTACGCTCGTCGGCGGCATCCTCCGTTTTGAAACGATGGGCCGCGTCGTGCAAAACAAACTCAAAGCGTCGGTCAATGTCCCGCCCGACGATTGGGCGCAGTACACGGGCGCCGTCGGCGCGGCGGTGATGGCGCAGCGGCGTTTGAAAAAAATCAAGAGCGGCAACGGTAACGGCAAAGGCGAACGCGAGTTTGAAGTCGTTTCGGAAGAAATCGTGGACGCCTAAGCAATTCGCACCCCATGAACACTGTTTCTTTTGGTCTCACGCCGCGCGCAAAAAGCGAAGCCGAGCTATTCGCCGACGGATGGACGCGCCGCTTTGTCGGCGGGCCCCCGCGGCTGAACGAAATGATTCAGATGTATCGCGAGCTCGGCTTTGACGTGTGGCTTGAACCGCAAACGCAAGAAGAATTTGCCGAAGAGTGCGCCGACTGTACGTTGGCGTTAATGCTATTTCGCGTGATTTATACGAAACCATTGGAGCAGTGAAGAGGTAGCAGGAAGCAAGTAGCAGGTAGCAGGGCATTGACGAATGACGAATGACGACTGACCACTGACCACTGACGACCGACCACTGACTACTGACGACTGACTACTGCTTACTAGAGCGAATTCCGATTTCGTTTAGGGTGCGGATTCGAGCATTTATGCGGTTTCTGCCAATAACCCGCTAAAGCGTAAATTCCAAACCCTCAATCAATTAGGAATTTGCTCTAACAACTGACAATTCAACATGGCTATCAGCATTGACTTACAAGGACGCGTGGCGATTGTGACGGGCGCGGGGCGCGGGATTGGCTGCGAGACCGCGCAGCTGCTCGCGCGCGCGGGCGCGCGCGTTGTGATTGCGGACATTGACGCGGCGGGCGCGACGGCGGCAGCCGAACAAATTCGCGCGTTCGGCGGCGAAGCGATTGGCGTGCGTACCGACGTGACGAATCCCGACGACGCGCGCGCGTTGGCGCAAGCCGCGCTGGAAAATTTTTCGCGCATTGACATTCTCGTCAACAATGCCGCGCGTTGGACGACCAAACTGTTCAAAGACATGACGCCCGAAGATTATGACGCGAATTTGCGCGTGACGCTGTATGGCACGCTCAACGTTTCGCGCGCCGTCCTCGACGCGATGACGGAACAAAAATACGGGCGCATCGTGAATTTGATTTCCGACGCGGGCCGCATCGGCGAACCCTATTTGACCGTGTACTCGGCGGCAAAGGGCGGCGTCGCCGCGTTCACCAAAGCGCTGGCAAAAGAAGTCGGACGCTACAACATTACCGTCAACGGCATCGCGCCGGGCATCACGCACACGCCGGGCGCGCAAGAATTTATCCAAGGCGCGGGCGGCGAAGAAAAATTGGCAAAGGCGTATCCGCTCCGACGGCTCGCGCAGCCCAGCGACATTGCCAACGTGATTTTATTTCTCGCGTCGGATATGTCGGCGTACATGACCGGACAGATTTTTAGCGCGAGCGGCGGTTATACAACTTTAGGATAACGTTTTCAATACACAGCGCGCAGGGAACGGCGTCAAACGTTCGACCCGCCGCGAGCTGCGAACTGTCAAATATCAGACATGAAAATCACAGACGCCCTCAAAGGCGAACACGGCGTTTTTTACGCACAGTTTGATTTGTTGGAAAAAACCAGCGCGACGACCGATTTGGCAAAGATTCAAGCGCAAGGCGCAATGCTCGCGGCGGGATTGGTGCCGCACGCGCAAATCGAGAACGAAGTTCTCTTTCCCGCAATGGAACGGATTTTGGGTGAGGACGGTCCCACGCAAGTGTTTCGGATGGAACACGAGCAAATCGAGGGCTGGCTCGCGCAGCTGCAAGAAGTTCGCGCCATGCTTCAGGCGCACGATGAAATCGAAGCCGCGTTCGCCAAATTGCCGCAGACGCAAGATGTGGCGCAAGCGCAGCGTTTGGCGGAGGACGCGATTCATCTCGCGCGCGAACATTTTGGCAAAGAAGAAGTCATGCTCTTTCCCATGGCGGAAAGTATGCTCGAAGAGCGCGCGTTGGAAAATTTGGGCGCCGAATGGGCGCAGCGGCGCGGCGTAGTTTTGCAAAGCTGACGCGCAAGTAATGCTGAACCAAAGCCGCGATTTTTTTCGGCTTTGGGTGAATCAAATTGAGGAAAGTTATGGCAACAACCAAAGTTCCCGAATACTGTTATCAATGTGTGGCGGGTCCCGATTTATTGAATGTGTGCGTCGAGGATGGCGTAGCGACGCGCGTCGAACCAAATTGGGAATTCGGCGACATTCATCCGGCGGCGGGACGCGTATGCGTCAAAGCGTACGGCTTGATTCAAAAAACATACAATCCGTATCGCGTCAAAAAACCGATGATTCGCACGAATCCGCGCAAAGACAAGGACGCCGACCCGCAATGGAAAGAAGTTTCGTGGGATGAGGCGCTCGACCTTATCGCGGAAAAATTGCTCGCGGTCAAAGCCAAAGGCGTGCGCGACGAAAACGGTTATCCGCGCCTCGCGGTTACGTTCGGTTCGGGCGGCATCGCGCCCGCCTACACTGGCGCGTTTCCCGCGTTTCTTTCAACGTGGGGACCGATTGATTTCGGCATCGGCAGCGGACAGGGCGTCAAGTGTTATCACTCGGAACACCTGTACGGCGAATTTTGGCATCGCGCGTTCACTGTGCAATCGGATACGCCGCGCACCAATTATCTCATTTCGTTCGGCAACAATAACGACGCGAGCGGCGGCGTGTTGGGCGTGTGGCGGCACGCGCAAGCGCGCGAGCGCGGTTTGAAACGCGTGCAATTCGAGCCGCATCTTTCCGTCACGGGCGCGCACGCTCAATGGGCGCCGATTAAACCGAAAACGGACGCGGCAGTCATGTTCTCGCTCATGCACACGATTTTGCACGAACACGATTGGCGCAAAGAATGTGACGTCGAATTTTTACGCACGATGACCAACTCGCCGTATCTCATCGCGCCGAACGGGCTTTTGCTCCGCGATGAACAGACGCGCAAACCATTGATGTGGGACGCTCAAGAAAAGCGCGCGCGTCCCTTTGACGAATGTTTTGAACCGGCGATGGATGGACATTACGTCGCGTGCGGCGTCACCGTCGGCGCGGATAACGAATTGACCCATTTTGAAAAGGTCCAAGCCATCACTTCGTTTCAAAAATTGCTCGAGCATCTGAGCGAATACACGCCGGAATGGGCGGAAAAAATTTCGGGCGTCCCCGCCGCGACGATTCGCCAAGTCGCGCGCGAATTTTTGGAAAACGCGTGTATCGGCGAAACGATTGAAATTGAAGGCAAAACGTATCCGTATCGTCCCGTCGCGATTCTTTTGGGCAAAACGGTGACGAACGGTTGGGGCGGCTATGAAGCGTTGTGGGCGCGCACGATGTTGGCGCTGCTCGTGGGCGCGTTAGAAGTGCCGGGCGGAACGATTGGCACGACGGTGCGTTTGAATCGGCCCGGGCATGACCGTCTCGCCAGCGCGCGTCCGGGACCCGATGGATTCATGGACCAGCCATTGAATCCGACCGATAAAGAAAATTGGCAGTCGAAACCAAAAATTCGCAACGCGTATCAGACGCTCGTACCACTCGCCAACAATTCGCCGTGGTCTGCCGCGTTGGGGCCCGCGCATTTGCCGTGGCTGTTTATGAAAGAGCCGCCCGACAATTGGCCCCGCCCGACGACGCCCGAAGTGTGGTTCATCTATCGCACCAATCCCGCGATTTCGCATTGGGACTCGGAGACCGTGACCGAGCAAATGGCGAAATTTCCATTCATTGTCGCGTTCGCCTACACGCCCGACGAAACAAATTGGTACGCCGATGTGCTGCTGCCCGAGGCGACCGATTTGGAATCGTATCAACTCTATCGCATCGGCGGCACCAAATACATCGAACAGTATTGGAAACATCAGGGCTATGCGCTGCGACAGCCCGCCGTCGAACCGCCGGTAGATTGTCTCGACCTCACCGATGTCGCCACCGAGTTGGCGAAACGGATGGGCATGTTGAACGAATACATTGCCGTGTTGAACAAGGGCGGCGGGACGGGCATCGCGTTCAAGGGCAAAGATTTCGATTACACCTTACCCAACGATGTGGCGCCGACGCGCGAACAAATATGGGACCGCGCGTGCCGCGCGGCGACGCGCGAACTGAGCGGCGGTGAAGAAGAGCATGACCTCGAATGGTTCCGCGAACATGGCGCGTTCTTTGTGCCGTTTCCCGAACAGGATTGGTTCTTGCACGGCGCGATGGTGCAAAAAGGTTTGCGCTATGAATTGCCGTATCAAGAACGCATCTGGCGCGCGGGTTTGGAATTGAAAAATCGTTTGCACGAACAAGGCATCGAGTGGTGGGACACGCAGCTGCAAGAGTATTCGCCGCTGCCCGAATGGAAAGATTTTCCCGACATTTGGGCGCGCATTGCGGAAACGTTCGACAAGAATCCTGACGATTACGATGTGTGGCTGCTCACTTCGCGTTCGATGCAATACAG
>JAJVIA010000066.1:49487-75166 GCA_022072245.1 Anaerolineae bacterium | reverse complement strand
GACTGTCGTCTGCTTTGATCTTGGTGCCTTCGTCCACCACGATGACTCCCTGTTTGAAACAGTTGGTGAGCCAGGTGTAGGCGGATTTCACTCGGCAGCGGAAGTGGGTGTAACCGCACTTGTCGCATACCGGGTGGCTCCAGCCTTCGCGGGTGGAGGCCTGGCATCCGGGGCAGTATTCCCGGCTGGAGAGCATCACCGGGTGTTCTTCGTACTCGTCCGTTTCGGGATTCCAGCGCCGGACTTTGCGGCCTGAGTTCCAGACTTTTTCGGGCAGGGTTTCGGTCAGGCGGCCGTTGCGGGAGAGGGCTTCGTACCAGGTGATGTACCAGCCACCCGCTGAGGGATTCTTGCGGAAGCGGTCATACAACTTGTGGGCCTCGCCGATGCCGTCGATCAGCTGGAGCCTCTGCTTGAAGAAGCGCTGGGCCTCGCGCTGCCACTGGGGGACCAGGTCTTGTGGCACAATAAACAGCACGCGGCGTGAGGACTTGGCAATGGATTTGTCCATAATCCCTTTGGCGAAAGCCATGCCGCCGAGGGTCTTTCCACAGCCTTGCTCCCAACACAAAACACCGCCGCCCTTCACGAGCAGACGGGCGAGGTCTTCGCGTTGGAAGTTGCGGAAGGAAAAGCCGTAACGCTTGGCGATCCCATCCAGTCTCAACCTTTCGGCTTCGACCTTCTCCGGAAACCGGCTTCCGAGGTTGCCGGGATCGGGCATGTCGAAGTGCTCGACCAGGAACTTGAGATGTTCCTCGGACTCAGTGAAACGGAGGGCCTCATGCCCTTCATCAGGTGTGATGCGTATTTCAAGGACTTTGCGGGTCTTCTTGTATTCCTGCATCTCGACCTCCCCGGAGAGGGTCACATTGGGCTTCTTGCCGTGCTCTGTCTGGACGCGGGAGCGAGCGAAGACTGCGTATCGCTTCCCAGCCTCAAGTCCCATTTCTGGATGGCTCCGGGTACAAAGGACTGTGTCGGCGTCGGTCAGGAATCCGAGCCTCTGCTGGGGTTTGATCGGGTAGAGCGGGCAGGTGGAAAGGTCCGCGTCCGCAAGGATCTTCTCAATTGCGCCCTTCGCGTCCGGGCTGATGGTGACATACCCCTCTTCGAGGAGTTTGGTCATGTCTTTCCAGAAGCCTCTGTTGACTGCGAAGTAGGTGGGGTTGAGGCCATCCAGGTTCTTGACCATCTGCAAAAGGTGACGGTCATAGCGGTGGAAGGCGATCTCCTGGTAGGCCCGGAAATGGATCCGGATGCGCCGGGCTTTGAGGCTGAGGTTGTACTCTGGGTGATCGTCTGCATGCTTGCGGTTCTTGACCTCATCGCGTAGGGCTTTCCACAACCGCTGAACCTCACTCTGCTGGTACAGATTGAGCAAGGTGCAGGTCTGATAGCGCTCGTTGTACAAGCGGCGGGCCAAGTCTTCGTCCAAATCACATGCCTTTCTTTCAATGCGAAACTGATCGCAGATGGGTTCGCGCCTTGTCTGTGCGAAGAAGGTAATCGAACACGGCAGGTCGACATCTTTTCCAAACAGGTCGGGGACATCCACGATGGCATAGATGTGGTTGGCTTCTGGCAATGGAAGGATTTCGCGATCGAGACGGTCTTTGCCACAGATCAGGACACCCTGACCGTACTCATCGAGCAGGTTGAGGCAATACTGGTAGCACAGGATGGTGGAGTTGGTGTTCTTGCCTTCATTGAGAGAAGGTTCCTGCCAGGTGAGTCCAAAGGGTGGGTTGGCGATAATCAAAGGGAAGGTCAATCCGATCCTTCTTGCCAGGGGATAAACCTCCTGCAGATCGGCATGAATGGCATCGTAAGGACAGTCTTTACCAGTCCAGTCTTTATCGATCTCGATGCCGTAACGGTTACTTGCTGAATGGGGTTGGAGCAGATTGCCTGCTCCTGCTGTCGGATCGAGGACCGGTTGCCCCAGGAGAGTGACACGGCTGATCCATTGAGCGACCGTTTCGGGGGTGAAGAATTGCTGCAATCCCTTCTCGGTCGTGAACCTACTGGGCGTGAGGATGCTCTTCGATGAAGCAAGGACTTCCTCGCTGATGGCTCCTCCGGAGAGGAGACTTCCTTTCTGGTGACTCATGATTTTCTCCTATAAAAGGTATGGGGAATGCCTCCCTTGTTTGGAGACATTCCCCATGAATTAGTTTCCCGCAATGCGGGATATGGATTGGATCTACAGATTAGGCGAGGAAACTGAGTTCCTCGACATCGCCCAGGACAAACAGGATCGACTCCTGTGCACCCTGATAGCGAGCAAGATTTTCAGCCACTTGGCTGCGTTCAAAATCCTCAAGGCTGTCGTCATCGAAACGCTTATGGCAGTCATCGATCTTTTCTTCGAGTTGCAGGACGATTTGACGCAGTCCACCGGTCGTGCGAACACTACAGCGGATCGTGCCATTGGAGGGTTTACCGTTTTTGGGTGTGCCGTTGGATGGCGCAGGCTGTTCCTCATCGGAAAAGGTCACCGTACTGGCGGGTGTGAATCCCACAATGGTGGAGGGTTTGGTCTGCCGTCCGGTTACCTTATCAATGACCATGCGGACCTGTTCTCCGGCCTCGCGCTTGGCGGGGGCATTGGTGAGGATCTCACGCACCTGTTCGACCACATTGCGTTGTTCGGAGGGAGTACATTCAGAGAGTTCCCGGCTGCGTTCGAGAGAGATGATGCCTTCGTCGGTGGCCTTCTTGAGTTCGGCGGTCGAATTCAGAAACCATTCATGCAGGTCGGACACCGCCTTCTTGCTCTTGCCGATGACGGCGGCGGCATCTTCGTACGATCCGCCTTTTTGGCGGATGAGTTGGACTCCTCGCGCGAGTTCGGAAGGAAGAAGGTCCGCGCGTCTTCGGTTTTCCTCCAGGTTGCGGATCTGGGCTTCGGTGTCGGTGCCTTTGAAGAACGAGGCCTCTACCAGCGCCTCTTCGCCGTTCCAGTACAGTTTGTAGCCGTTCCCCTCCTCGCTGAACTTGTTTTTGAACTCCTCCAGGAAATTCTGAAGGATGAACGCGAGATGGCGGACGCGGCGTTCGCCCGCGGTAAGGTCGTAAAACTCCATCTTCTGGCCATCCACGCGCTGGCGGATGGGTCGTACTTCGATCGGGTTGATCAGTCCGTTCTGAAGCAGGGACTGGACGAAATCCGGGTCGATGGCTTCGGCCCGTTCGCGGGAGCGACAGTTCTCGATGAACTCGCCGATCCGGATTTGTTTGACGGGAATCAAGGACATGGTCTGATTCCTCCTTCTTGTGATCGCACCGGTAGCGTTCCCGATATTTCGGGTCGTGCTTCCGTGTGCTGGTTTCTGGGATTTGCCGTTACGCGGTCTTGGCGAACTTCAGGCAAAGGTTCAGCAGGTCGAGGGTTTGCGGGGGTTCGCTGTGTGCCCAGCGGTCGAGCTGGTTAAGTCGGGCTTGGGCTTTCTCGCGAACCGGGACTGGGAGGTCTTCCTTACTTTGATTTGGGAAGTGGGATAGGACTTCGATCTCCCAGTGGAGGTGTTTCGTGTTGGCGGGACGGTACTCGGTGAGGTGCAGATGCCTCTTGGCCGTCTTGCCCTTCCGTTCAAGGGTGTGTTCGCCGTCCACCCACCAGGTGTGGTCATTGTAGTAGAGTGCCAGGGTGAAGGGTTTCCATTGATTGGTGAGCAAGGGTTCGAGCAACATGGCAATGTGCTCGCGCGTGAGGTTGGTTTGGTCCCCAGTTCGCAGTGAGAAGAAGCCCTCCTTCGTGCAGAGCAGTTCGAGGGCCTGGCCATCAGCGGTGCTGAATTGTCCGAGTTCGTTCCATTTTGGTTTTGACTGGGGCGGTTGGAGTGGGAATTTCTCCGGCTTCCTGCCGGATTCCTTGTAGGCCTGGTTGAGAGCCTTCTGCGTGCGCTGGAGTCGCGCCCAACGGGCATCGCTTTCTGGATTGGCTTGGTCTGGATCCATGACTCCCAGGTCCACCGCATAATCGATGGCGTACCAAGCGAGTTCCTTTTCCAGCCAGGCGATACGGTCCTCCCAGATGGGGCCAGCAGACGTTTCATCTGTCTGTTCTTCCTCGGCGAGGCCCTCGTCATCATCGGCGGATCCCTCCGCTTGAAGTTCCTCGGATGTTTCTTGTTGTGCCTCCGGTTGTTCCGAATCCTCATCAGGGGAGATTTCCTCTTCGACTTCAGGAACATCAGGTTCCGTTAGCGGCATGAACAGATACTGGCTGTCGTGGCCTTCCGTAAGGATCGGGCCGCGTCCACGCGGAAACCGGAGCTCCCGATTTCTAATCTTGATGGCTCTGAGGAGGAAGTCCCGGTTGAACAAGACTTCCATAGTGCCCAACCAGACTGAGGAATCGAGCACGAGGCGTGACTCCGCTCCATTCGCTTCCGCCGAAAGGATCAAATCCTCTTCCGGCTGCAATCGAATGAGGCGGTTGGTCGTTTCACCTCCGGGCATCTGCGGAACGAGTTCCTCGATTTGGGCTGCATCCTCCTCCGAAAGGTGAGCCAGCAGTCCCGTGTCTCCTGGATGCGGGATCAATCCCTCCACATCCGGGAAGTTGGGAGTCCGTTCCGATATCAGGTATGTCCACGGGCCGCTGCGAAGGATGAGATTTCCTCTATTCCGGGCAACGGTAAGGGGTGTTCCACCAAACAGGACTTTGTCCGGGAAGGTGGGGGTGACCGGAAGGAGGCATTTCCCTTTCCAGGGAAAGGGGATGCCGTTTCCGAGGTAAAGTTGTCGGCCGTCGCTCGCAAGCATCTGGCTCTTGTCACCATCGAGACAGATGCAATCGAGGTCGAACCGGGTCCGCATCGTGGTGACAACCTCGGCGCAGACCGTGAAATGGGTCTGGAATCGGTCCAGGTCGAGCGGCGTGAAAGCCTCATCTCCTGGAATCTCCGGCGCCGGAATGGCGGTCTCAGCGGCGAACTGATAGTTTGACCGCAGGCTCTTGTTCCTCCACTCCGCTTTGGCGGTAACTCCATCCGTGGCGGTGACGGAAATGGTTCCTTCATTGCCGCGCGAGGCGGCTAAACTGCGAAGGGCATCGTTTGGGATGTGGAGGATTCCCTCCCCATCCGTGTTTTCGGGTGCTTCGTTTTCGTAGACCAGGGTTTGCGAAACGAGTACGGCGTAAGCGCGCACTCGACCTGGGCTACTTTCCACTTGGAATCCCAGCGGACTTTTCGCCAGGAATTTGGATATGGTCTGGAGGATCTCGCTCCAGAGGGACCTTCTGAGAACCAGTCTCATGATCCGTGATCTCCTATCTGTGGGTGTGTGTTGGATCGCCACGCGATCCGTTGTGTTGGTTGAGTCTTTAAGAAAGGCTGGATTTGCTCCTTCCATTCAGAATGGACGGGACAGCCTGCCCTCTCAGCGAAAGCCCCAAAGAGGAGCCGTACCACGCGAATTCCATGCGGAATCGCTTCGACGCTGGGAGAGACAAGGCTCGATCCCAATTTGATTTGTTTCTGAAGGCTAATGCGGTCAGAAACGGTTTTGTTTCGAAGAGGGGAATGGGGTGGGACTTAAAGGTCTTGTGCCTGTACGGAGGGAGGTAAAGCGAGAGTATCCCGGAGCGCGACCGGAGTGAAGTTTTTCAGAAAGGCTGATTAGACGCGATTCCCGTGCGGAATCTGTGACCGGAAATGAAGAGGCTTCAAAAGGAGCTCAATTCTGAAGCCAGTCGAAAGGTGGTTACGGTTCACGCGCGATACGGAAGCCAAAACTGCTGGTCGGTATCGACTGATCGCCGAAGTGGCGGCGCGCTGAACGACATTCGCTCGCATTTGTATGCCAAGCGCCGCCATGCAAGACCCGTGAACTACTGTCACCACTCTCCCACGCACTCCCATCAAGAGGAGCCCCAATATAGTTGTCGTGGTAGCGATCCTGGCACCACTCCCAAACATTACCGTGCACATCATAGAGACCAAACGGGTTCTCCAGAAGTGATCCTACATCGGTGCGGCCGCTTGGATTTGTGCTGCCGCAATACTGCATGTAATCTGATTGGTTTCCTCCCAGCACTTCCGCAGCGCAGTTTTGGCACATGTCATCACAGCCCAGAGAATCGCCAAAGAAAAACCTCGTCTGACTCCCCGCTCTGCAAGCGTATTCCCACTCTGCTTCGGAAGGGAGTCTGAAGCCACCTCCGCCAGGCATAGCGTTTAACGAGATGAGAAAGGTTTGAACATCGTTCCATGATACGGCTACCTTCGGATATTCTGGGGTTGTACCTTGTGCTTCGTTCATAACTGAAGCCCACTGAGCCTCTGTGATTTCGGTTTCACCGATGAAATAATCGTAATTCAAGGTGACAGTATGTGTGGGTTCCTCTGGGGTGGTCGTCGTCGAACCCATGACAAAGGAACCTGCGGGGATACGGATCAACTTCAGGGAACGGGCTCCTTCTGGCAGTGTCAAAGGCACGATGAATTCACTCGGTGTCGGTGTTGGACTCAACGTGTCGGTTGGAGTGGGCGTTGGCGTTTCTGTATCCGTCCCGGTGGGCGTTGGCGTATGAGTCAAGGTTGGCGTGAACGTGGCAGAGGAATTCAGCGTTGGAGTCAGCGTGACCTTTGAGCTGGGGGAAGGTGTTGGCGTCTCAGTCTCCGAGTATGTTGGAGTTTGAGAAATAGTCCATGTGGGCGTTACTGTGACGATTGAGGTATCACTGGGTGTTTCCGTAGGGGACGCGGTTTCGGTGCTTGTGGGAGCCTCTGATGGCGTTGGGGTCGAAGTTTCGGTCTCTGTTTGAGTGGGGGAAAGTACACCCTTCTGCCAGTTCTCAAGGACGAGCAGAAGATCCTTCGGACCCACCATGCCATCCTCATCGACGTCAGGCGTGGATGAACCAATCTTTGTCGAAGCCATCCAAACAGAGGATAGTTCGAGAACATCCATCTCATTGATATTGCCATCCCCGTTGATGTCCGCCCTCAGATCTGCTGTTTCTGTCGGCGTCGGCGTGTAGGTCTCGGTGGCCGTGGGAGTATCGCTGAAAATTGGAGTAGAGGTCTCACTGACCGTGGGTGTGTCGGTGTTGGTTGGAGTGTAGGTCTCGGTGGCCGTGGGCGTGTCGGTGATGGTCGGGGTGAAGGTCTCGGTGGCCGTAGATGTGTCAGTTGGGGTTACGGTCGGGGTATTCGACGGTGTGAGTGTCTGGGTTGGAGTCTCCGTCGGGGTATTCGTCGGCGTCCATGTCGGTGAAGGGGTATTGGTCGTGAAATGCCATGAACTCGACCAACTGCTCCAGCTGCCATGGTTGTCTCTATAGCGAACATGCCAGTAATATGTCGTGTCATAGCGAAGGTACCCCGAAGGGACTGTCGTCTGCGTGCTCGCCGCAAAACTCTGCCCGCTGTCCCATATGGCATCGGTGCCTACAGTGTATGTCTGGAATGCAAAATCATAGGTGGGCCAGCCAGAAGCCACACTGGAGGAACCCCTTATGTATGACGAATCCGTATGGCCCGTCCAGAAATATCTATTCTCCGCATTAGGGGACCCAGATACGCCTACAATACGGATTCGATAGATGCTCTCCGGCGTGAGATGCAAAGGTGGCTGAATGGCTACGGACAGCCAAGACTGGCCCCGAGAAACCTCCGTCTGTGCAATCCTCCTATTCCAAATCGGATTATCTGCATTATCGGTAATGGAGATATCAATATCTCCTGGATTACCATTTCGTACTAAACAAACCTCCAAGCGAGCACAATCTGAGATTTCAGGGAGAAATTCCTGCCACCGTTCGATCCCTTCTTCAAACCAGAAGCCGTAATTGACACCGGTTTGTGCCTGGTCCAACTCCTCATTCGATGTGCTCCATACCTGCCACTGGCTGTTGGCATGTGTATCGCTAGGATCCGGATCGGAGAAGGAAGAGGCCTGCAGTACCGGTGTCAGGCTTTGCCCTGTCGCGTTATTTGCCGGACTGCTCAAGTCCGGGGTGTTGGGTGGGTTGTTTTGCGCGACTTCAGTCGTGAAACTCCAGACGTCGCCCGTGGTTGTGCCCGCCGAGTTCTTGGCGTCGATCCGCCAGTAGTAGGTCGTGCTGTAGGCCAGCGTGCCGGGGTCGTAACTCGTCCCGCTCTGGTTGCCCTTGTATTCGCCGCTGTCGGGTATCGAGTCTGTGCCGAAATACACGTCGTAGCTCGTCGCGCCGCCGCCGTTGGACCAACTCACGTCCGTGTTGATGGACTGACCCGTCGCGCTGTTCGAGGGGCTGGGGTTGGTCGCCTTGCTCGGCGGTTGAGGCGGGGCGCTTCCCGTCGTGAAACTCCACACGTCGCCCATGGTCGTGCCCGCCGAGTTCTTGGCGTCGATCCGCCAGTAGTAGGTCGTGCTGTAGGCCAGCGTGCCGGGGTCGTAACTCGTCCCGCTCTGGTTGCCCTTGTATTCGCCGCTGTCGGGCGTCGAGTCTGTGCCGAAATACACGTCGTAGCTCGTCGCGCCGCCGCCGTTGGACCAACTCACGTCTGTATTGATAGATTGCCCCGTCGCGCCGTTCGAGGGGTTGGGGCTTGTCGCCTTGCTCGGCGGTTGAGGCGGGGCGCTTCCCGTCGTGAAACTCCACACGTCGCCCGTCGTCGTGCCAGCCGAGTTCTTGGCGTCGATCCGCCAGTAGTAGGTCGTGCTGTAGGCCAGCGTGCCGGGGTCGTAACTCGTCCCGCTCTGGTTGCCCTTGTATTCGCCGCTGTCGGGCGTCGAGTCTGTGCCGAAATACACGTCGTAACTCGTTGCCCCGCCGCCGTTGGACCAACTCACGTCTGTATTGATGGATTGCCCCGTCGCGCCGTTCGAGGGGCTGGGGCTTGTCGCCTTGCTCGGCGGCGTCGGGGAGGAGTATGTATTCCAGTAGATATTGTACGAATTTCCGTCGTTATCGAAATACGCGCGAATGTAGTAATAGCCAGTGCTGGGTACGATCTGATCAATGTTCTCATCATCCGAACTACTCGTTGAGGACGCCAATACATTCCCCGATGAATCGAGCAACTGAATATCAATATCTCCTTTACTATGGGTGAAATTGCACTGAATATAGACCCGCCGATTCGAAGAACTGGCTACACGGATACGATACCAGTCATCGTCAAACTGATAGGCGCGGCCGAAATACAGCCATTGATCCGGCCTGTCTGACAAATCGTGGGCCGCGGATTGTGTGTCGTTTTGCTCGTAATAATCATCGGCGGGGCGCATCTTCGTGTAGGGAGATTCCCCATTAAATTGATAACCGCTGAAGTTTCCGCCGCGCTGGCCTCTTGGGGAAGTGCTATACCAGGGATCATTGGCACCCTGATCCAAGTTGTTATGTGCCCCAAGATATGCACTTTCGTTACGAGAAATGTCAAAGTTTGTCGGTGTTCCGTTAGCGTTGCCCGTATCTGTTCTTCCCCAAACCCACACATTGTTCCATTCATAACAGTATTCCACCAAACCGTCACACCTGAGCTGTTGGACTTCTGTCGGATCGATATAGTCTCCCGAAAATGAGAAAGGGTCCAGCATATCTGCCCATGTGTACGCAACATTTCCACGGTTATACAGTGTTGTAGCGGTATTCACGATTTGTTGACGCTCGGTGTCTGTTAGATCACCCTGCACTGTGTAGCAGCCAAACCAACTCGCAGTGGTTTTGTGAGTCTCCATTGTGCGAAGAGCGATGGAACCGATGCCCGTTAGATGGAACTCTTCGGTGGTCATTTCGTATAGAGTGCTTGCATTATCACCCGAAGAGCTGACTGCGGCCACAAGGCCTACATGATTGTAAAACTCAAGGCCCGAGAAATCCATCTCACGATAAGTCGCGTCACCGTTTCGATAATTATACAAGTTTCCGGAATCCGAACCTATGTCGGCATAGGAAAACACTGATGTCAGTGAAATTCCCAGCAGCATAAGGAATATCCGGCGAGAACGGTTCATTTCAATGCTCCTCTTGAGCCTTGGCGTTTTGAACGAGAATCATCTCATAGGCCTCAGTGTCATTGGTCTTCTCCAGAGCCGCTCTTATGGCTTTCTGCTCTGCGGTAGGTCTGGTCTGTAGAAGTTGCTCCAGTCGTGCTCTTGCTGGCGGCAAGGGCACGATTGCGGCCGCCCGAATAGCGGCGCTAATCGCTGCCTCATCATCGCTATTCAGCGCCGCCATAACCGCGTCAGGGTGTGCCCAAAGGACAGCAGTAAGGCTGTTTCGGGTATGGGCGTCCCCTTCAAATCGTTTGCTGGTTTCCAGGATTTCTGGAAGGCTCTTGGCAAATTGGGCATCGTCAAGGAGAGAAACAGCATGCAGTGCGGAGGCGTGGACATCCCTGTCTTCTGTCTTCGAGAGCACATTCTGGATGTGGTCAAGCGCAGGTGCCCGGTGGCTGCGCGCAAAATCCCCGAGCGCCACCACGGCCGCCCGAGCTACTTCTGGATTCGCGTTGGGTTGATATTGATCGCAAATGTCTTGGATCAGCGGAACCGCCACTTCATCGCCAATGCGCGAGAGAGCGGTGATGCTGGCGGCTCGCACCGATCCTCGTTCGGTCTGGTCGACCACAAAGGATCGAAGAAGCCCCACATGGGGCGACGCTTGATCTGTCGGCGAGATGATTCCAAGCTTATTGATGGCGTAGACGCGGACGGATTCCGCATCATTCACACGCTGGCCGATTGCGGCGAGTCCGTCCGCCATTCGTCTTCTGATGTTATGGTCTGTGGCCTCCCGCGATCCGGTACCCAAAACATCAACCATCACCATTCGGAATAATGGGGGGTTTTCCGTGTCCGAGGCCAACGCCAGGAGCCGATCATAAGGCGCGTCGTCTTCCCAACGTTGCCCGCCCCCAGACCATCGCTGTTTAAGGATTGGAATCACTTCATAGGAAAACATCGCGGAAGCAAGTTCTGAGTCCGCCAGGCTGACATGCACCATGAGATCGAGCATTTCAGGTGTTTTCAATTGTTGAAGAAACGCGGCCAGTTCTTCACGCGGTGGGTTTTTCTTCAGGAACTTATCCCATTGCTGTGATAAGGGGATTCCGGGATCTATAGCCGGAGGAGGCGTACGGGGGTTTGCATTAGATTGTGCCCGCGCTGTTTGGACATCAACGTTGTATGTTGGCTCCGGGGGCACTTGGATGTCAGGCGGGGGGAGAGTCTTCGTCGATTGACCGTGAGCATTTTCGCTGCGAGTGGATTCTTGCGAGAGTTCGTCTGATTCGACGGACTTTTGTTTGAGAGAGAACACAACCGCTGCTGTAACGATACCCAGCAAGAGGGCACCTGACGCGAACGTTATGGGTCGTTTGTTTCGGGTAGGCATGTTGGGAGAATCCCTCCTTCGCTGATTCAACTGGCGGACAGTTCATTACCTCATTCATAGCACCGCCATGACGGTGTTGCTGGGTTCGCCTGCGCCGGCTTTGTTGACGGCGACGACGCGGTATTTCCGTTCCTTGCCGCGCGCCTGATTTGTGAGCGTGATTTGCGTTCGATCGCCATACCGGTTGGGGCGCATTTGAACACCAAAAGCCGAGCCGACGCCGGGGGCGGGGAGAGGAGCTGGGTAATACTTGGAAAAACAACGGGACCGGCTCGACGGTTCCCTTCGCAAATTTTTTTAATCAGGCGCTACCGCGCCTCCTAAACGTTGAGACGGCTGCACCGCGTATGTACCAAGGTCTTTCACGTCTGAGAATTTAGGCCGACCAACGCATCAAAAGCACAAAAACAACTTCAGGTTCTCCATCCAGCCGTCAAACCCAGCGTGGAGCCAACAACCTAGCCAGCAACAGTGGGACTATACCCCGCCCCGAAGAGAAATCAAGCAGACATTTGCCTGCATTGCGATTTTTTTCGGCAGGGCAGTCCAGCGTTGGTGTGGTCAAAAACGCCCAAAATCATCCAAGACGCAGGAGATGGAGGTTTCCTCGGTGAGGTGACACCGAAGGGTTTTCAGGGCTTCCCTCTCCGTCGCCACCAGTGTCGCCGGCACGCCAGCCCTCTGGCACTTCTCCACATTCGCCTTCGCATCTGATTTCCCCGTCTCGATCTCGATAGCCCTTGGGCCATCCTTGGTGTGTACCAGGATATCCACGGTTCCTCCGGTCTTGAGCGGAGCCTCGACCTCGACTTTGAGGCCCTTGGCCCGCAACTCATCCGCAATCCGATGTTTCCAATACTCATGCACCAAGCCACCACGGCGGGGAGGAATCTCAATAATCCCGATCTCATCGGCGAGGAGGGCGCGGCTTTTGGCGGTGAGGTCCAAGAGGACAACAACGCCGGAACGGGTCGGGACACGGACCTGTTCGGCGAGGCCCTCGCGGAGGGCCGTGTCCTTGAGGTTATTGCCCTTCCTCCGGCTGGTCTTGAGGCGTTTGTAACGCTCCACCATCCCGCAGTAGGGATGGTGGAGCGTATCGAGGAGTAGGTCTCGGACTGATTCCGTGGTTGTGGTCGTGTTTTCCTCATCTGTTTTCGGAAGGGCTTCCTCAGGCCGATTCCCGTCGAATGGAAATGCAGTAGGGCTGGTATCGCTGGAATACCTTTGCATGTGGCTTCGGATCTCGTCGTCCGTGACTATTTGGTTCTTGATGGGGGCGTGGACGGTTTTTAGTTGGAAGGTGCGGGGGTGGCGGCTTTGGAGTTTGACGAGGCATTGGCCGATGGGGAGTTGGCCGAGTGCGTTTTTTTGGTCTTCTTCGAGTAGCAGATAATTTGAAGCGGTGTTGACGTCTTCGCGGGCTTTGAGGTTGAAGGTGAAGGTGAGGTTGGTGTTTCCGAGGGCGGGGAGGCTGATGAGGCTGGGGTGTTGGTCGATGAGGACGATGGCTTCGCCGAGTTCGCGGACTTCTCGGAAGAGCATGTCGACGATGGTTTCGCGTGCTCCGGGTGCTTGGCGGTGGAGGACGTGGTGGGCTTCTTCGATGATGATTCCGTGGTGGAATCGCTCGCGTGGTCCGCCTTGGTTGAGGCGGTAGTTGTGGGTCCAGAGCATGATGCTTTCGATGAGGAAGATTTTGTCGATGGTGGTGAGGCTGTCGAGTTCGAGGATGATGGGGTGTTGCAGCAATTCGGCGAGGTTGGTTCCGCTTTGGACGTTGACGACGTTTCCCATTTCGCCGTAGCAGAGGGCTCCCATGGCTCGCAGGGTTGAGGCCATCCAGTTGGCGGCGCGTCCGGTGACTTTCATGGTTTGGATGGTTTCAAGGAGGTCGTTCATGGTGGGATATATCGTTACGGTGCCGTTGTAGACGCCGTGTTTGCGGTAGAGTTGGTCGAGGGCCATTTGGAGGAGGTACATGACTCCTTCGCCGACATAGGTGGCATGAGAAAGAATTTCAATCAATTTCTTGACCCAGGAAGAAGGTTCTGTTCCGGGGGGTGGAATGAGTGGGTTGAAGCGGAAGGGGGCCACATCGCGTCCGACGGTGTAGACCCGGATTTTGTCGCGGGCTTTGCTTCGCAGGAGTGCACGGTAGTTTTTTTTCCAGTCGAGGACCAGGAACGGTTTGTTTTTGAGAAGCAGTGACCCAAGGAGGGTGTAGCAGAGGTTGGTCTTGCCTGAGCCGCTTCTTCCGAGGATGGCGGTGTGTTGGAGCCATTCGTCTTCGCGGATGCCGAACTGCCCGAAGGTTTTTCCTTTGTGGATGACGTGGCCCACAGGATACTCGCCCTGTGTAATTTCTGTTGAAGGTGGTAGAAAGAGTGACCTGCTTTGGTCGGGCTGGTCCTGGAGGTATTGCAGGCTTAATGCTGCAAGAAGGCGTTCAATCTGTTTGCGGCCGTCGAGGTCTTGTATCTGCCAGGCTTGCCAGAGCCTGTCGGCTTTGGGGCCGAGGAAGGGCTTGAGTTGTTTGCAGGTTTCGTCCACGTCAAGCATAGGGGATCACCAGGAGAAGGTGTCCGGAATGCGCCCGCAGAATGGGTTGTTGGCAGATTGTGCGGGTGCGGGTGCGGGCGCGTGTTTCCGGACTTTAAGGTTTAGTTGACTTAGTGGGCGTGGTTCGGATTATCACGACACGGTGGTAGTAGAGGGTTCTTGTTACCTTTGGCCTCCATTTCCTCTTGAGCCATTGTTTGATCCGTCCGAGTTTGGTCTTGGGTTTACGCATACGTTGCACCTCCGATGGGTTGTTACTGGGGAGAGAAAACGGAGGGGGTTCTTAAAGGTTGTGCTGGTGGGGAGGTGATTTGGTTGCTTGGTTTCTAAGAAAAAAACATCCGGATAGAAAATTCTTTGTTGACCCTCTTTACGATCTTTTGTACATTCTATTTCTTGTCCATTTAGTCGTTATTTTTGAATTTTTATCAGGATTGCTTCGGAGGCTCAAAATGAGAACTAACAGAAGGCTTCATTGCTTGACTTACCTATTCAAAAACTTTTTTTCCAGGCGATGGTTCAGAGGCATTGGCATTAGTGGCACGCCAGGATTTTGATCTGGTGCTGCTCGATCTCCGAATGCCGGAAGTCAATGGGCTCGAGTTTCTCCAACAAGTCCGTAAAAGGCACCCGAATCTCCAAGTGATCGTGTGCACCGCGCAGTGCGTGGAATGGAGTCCGATTATGACCTCCGGGCCAGCCAGGTGTTCCCGATCCGGAACAAACCGGTCGACCTGGATGTTTTTAGGAGTGAAGTACGCAAAGCCCTTTCGGATTGAGTCGGTTTGATCTGTACCATTCCGGATGCATTTTTAAGACGAGGTTTTTTCAGATGGCATATCTCCGATATTTTTTCCTGGTCGTGATTCTTTTCGGAAACCTGGGAGCTTCAATCGCCCAGCAGGCATTTCCGGAGATGATGCCGGAGGAAGCCTACACACCTCCACCCAAGGCTGTGCCTTACAGTTTGAACACCAAACAGGCAGTACCAGCCATTAACCAGATTGAGCTCCCCCCGCTTTCAGAAGAAGAAGCGGAAGGACTGTTTGAGAATGAAAACCCACTTCAAGAAACAAAAAAGATCAAAGTCGGAGTGGATCGGGACCTTTATCTGAGTGGTCCAACTGCCACTGATTCCTCGCTCGGTCTGGTGACTCCACTGGCGGATGGATCCGTGTTGTGGACCTTGCGGATTCGTTCTGAGGGAGCCTTGGGAACACGCCTGCATATCATGGACTGTTCACTCGGTGCGGGTGAACAACTGATCGTGTATGATCCCGCGAACCCTGAACAGGCAGTCGGACCTTTTGAAGGGAAAGGTCTAAATGGGACTGGGGATTTTTACACACCCACCCTTTTTTCACAGGAATTTGTGCTGGAGTACCACACCCCTTCACTCCCGGATAAGCCCACTTTCCGCATCAAGGGAGTCAATCACCTGGCGTTGGATATATCCGGGCTGTTTCAAGACAAGATTCTCCCCTGCCACAACGATCTCACCTGCTTCAATGGAAGTAATACATATTACTACCAGAACGGAATCGGAAGGATGTATTTCATAGACGGAGGATCGGGATTTGTCTGCTCGGGAGCTCTGGTTGTGGATGTCGATGTCAACACTTTCATCCCCTATTTTCTGACCGCCAATCACTGTATCGGCGATCAAGCTGCTGCAAACACACTCGAAGTCTACTGGCGATACAATACCACCATCTGTAATGGTGCTCCCCCGGACCTGGGAACCCTTCCCAGAAGTGTCGGTGCGACACTGCTTTCCACTCGCGATCTGTCTGTCTCCGATTTCTGTTTTTTAAGGCTGGCGCAGGATCCCCCATCCGGGACATTTTTTCTCGGCTGGAATGCAGCGGATAATCTGACAGGAACACAAATCCATGGGATCCATCATCCAGATGGCTCCTTCAAACGGATATCCTTCGGCTCGATTACACAGGATTACAATTTCAGCAATCTCAACGAAACGAATTACTGGGTTGTCAGCTGGACCTCCGGTGTTACCGAAGGGGGCAGTTCCGGAAGTCCCCTGATCATGGGCCAGGGGGTGCTGGTGGGAACACTCACTGGGGGTGTGCCTGACAATCCCTGTGCAAATATCAGTCTGGCGCGCGATGCATACGGGCGGTTTTCAAAGACTTTTCCTTTCATTCAGGGCTGGATCAATACAATCCCTCCAACACCCACTACCACACCGACTAGCTCTAAGACACCAATTGCCGACACGGTCACCCCCACTCCGATCCTCACTTCTACCGGGACACCAACGTCGATATCAACCCACACCCGGACTTCCACGCAAAGCGTTACTCGCACTCCCACTGAAACTCATACTCATACAGCCAGTCCCTCAAGTACTCCTTCACGAACTATGTCGCCAACCAATACATCCTCTCCATCTTCCACTGCTACAGAGACGAAAACTGGGGTTGATGTTGTGGGGTCTATTGTGGTTGTGGGGCGTGATAGCGGGATTCCGAGTCAGGTGATTTTTGGGGTTGCTGAGGGTGCTGTTGATGGAGTTGGCCCTGAGGATGCTGAGTCTCCTCCGGCTCCGCTACCGAACAATCTGGTCGCTCGCATTAGGAACAGTGAAGGCGGCACTGCTGTCACTTTGGGTAAGGATCTTCGGGCACCGTTTACTTCTGGTAGTAAGTCGTTTGTGGTTCGTGTGAGTTATGTGGGCGATCCTGGTGGGACGATGAATTGGGTGGTCCCCGAGGGCATGGGTTATACCTTCACACTATCCATGCCAACAGATTTGGGTGGTACCACGATCGATATGAACACCGTCACTTCTCTTACGATTCCTGATGGGATCGATGGGGATACACCAACTTTTACCGTGATCATGACTTCGGTAGGATTATTTCCTCTTACTTCCACTAACACTCCCACAATCTTCGTTACTCCCTCCGCGACAGAAACGCCGACGGATATTATCATCCACATGCCTACAATCACTGATACTCCCAGTTTAACCATGTCTCACACGTCTACTATTACTCCAACCCCTTCGGAAGCAATCAATCACACACTAACATTTACAGATACGCCAATTACTACTCGAACCTTAACGTCCACTTCCACGTTTACCTCCTCCCATACGACTACACCGACAGCATCTTGGACTGATACCCCAATCTCGACTCCGACATCTACGCGCGATCTTTCCAGTGTGCAGACTACTCTTCTCAATTTTTCACTGTTCTGGCGAGAAGTCCAGTATGGCCCTCAGGATCTCATCAGCTTGCTGAAGGGCGTTCATCCATTGGTAACTCCAACTGCTACGGATAGTAACAGTGCCACTAGGACTCCCACCGTCACAGAAACTGTGGTTGAAGTGGTAAATGATGTTACTGGAACAATTGTGGTCGTGGGTCGTGATAGTGGTATTCCGAGTCAGGTGATTTTTGGGGTTGCTGAGAGTGCTGCGGATGGGGTGGGTCTGGAGGATGCGGAATCTCCTCCGGCGCCTCCGGCGAATAATTTGGTTGCTCGTATCAGGAATATGGAGGGTGGGACTGCTGTCACTTTGGGTAAGGATATTCGGGCACCATTCACCTCGGGGAGTAAGTCGTTTGTGGTTCGTGTGAGTTATGTGGGTGATCCTGGGGGGACAATGAACTGGGTGGTCCCAGAGGGCAAGGGATACACCTTCACGCTTACTGTTCCAGCAGAGTTAGGGGGTGACACCATCGATATGGGTTCAGTTACCACCCTTCCAATCCCAGATGGGATTGATGGGGACACGCTTGCCTTCACTCTGGTGATGACTGCGACTGGGAAGTCCCATGGGGGGGATCAGGTACAACGGACAGATATTAAGGGAACTTCGCAGGGTAATGCTTCTGGTATTGTTACTTCGACACCCAAGGTTGTCGACGCCCTCAGCCTGACCGCAGGATGGAATCTTGTGTCCTTCCCACGTCTGCCCTCTTCTCCCTCTTTTTCGGCGGTGTTTGGTGCTAACCTTGGTACTGTCTGGTCATATGATGCTAGGACGCAGCAGTGGTCGAATCCTTCGACAATAGAACTCAAGAGGGCTTATTGGATTCGACTGTTGAATGGTCAATCGGTTCCGTTGAGTGGTTCCTTACCTGAAGATGCGAGTCTTTCTCTGTTGTTGGGATGGAACTTTTCGGGACCTGTCGCAGACCTTTCTGGACCGGCTCAGCATTCCGATATTGGATCTATCTGGGGGTATGATGGGCAATGGACAAGCAAGCCTGATCCGTTGCGTGCTGGCAAAGGTTACTGGATCAAAGCGAGTAAGGATTTGGTGTTGGGTGGAACTGGTCCGACACTGACACCGACATTCACTCGGACTTCGACAAAAATGGAGACTCCAACAGCAACATCCTCTAGGACTCTTTCTCCCACGAAATCATCCACTTCCACACTAACTCGTTCACTGACACCAACACCCACTCCTTCAAGGAGTTATACCTCAACCAGGACTTCAACGCCGACTCTGACAAATTCCGTAACGCGTACAGGAACCCGCACATTCACATCGACTCGTACCCCCACACCAACCTCGACTATCCCTGCCACGAGAACAAACACGCATACGCCTACCGCTTCCAGGACTGGTACCACCACTTCGACAAGAACACCTTCACGAACCTTTACACCAACTTCCACTCATTCGTCTACAAGAACACCTTCTTTTACGCCGACACCTGTGAGTATCGAGGGAAGATGGTCGGGGCAAGGGCTGGGAACAGAGGGGTGGATCCTTTTCAGTTTGGTTCTTCAAGCAGGTAATGTATCAGGAACACTGAAAGAAGGCTCTGAGGAAGAGGAACAAGTTTCTGGAACCTATTCATTGAATGGTACTTCATTGACATTTAACCTTGATGAGATTGGTCAGCCTACTACCTGGGCTTTCTCTGGCATCACACAAAGCTTTACTGTAATCAGTGGTAGGTTCACGGGGGGCCCCTATGGTAACGAGGATTTCGCGATTACTCTGACTAAAGTAGGTCCCGCTCCCACATTCACAGTGACTCCGACAGTATCACCAACACCCACTGAACCTCTACAAATTGGAATATGGAGGAATGGTATCATTGGAGCAATTGTTACTGGTTCGACAGTATCGAGTGCACCCGGTGATGATGGTTATTATCGAAAAGGCAAAACTCGATCTTACACGGATCACGGCGATGGCACTGTTACCGACAATAATACGGGTTTAATGTGGGTAAAGGATCCGACAGTAGCAGATGTCGGCAGCACCTATACCTTGGATAATGCAAAAAAGGCATGCGAGGACCTAATCTACGCAGGATATTCTGATTGGATACTTCCAACCATCCAACAAATCTCGACATTGCGTCATGCCGGCAGATATCCGCCCGCTGTTGATCCACTATTTAAATGTGTGTATATCAGTTACTACAATTACGCGGAGTATTGGTCATCAACAGTTGTTCAGAATGGGTTAGATAAAGATTACTATACTTTCAATTCCACTAGTGGTTTTGTTGAAAGATCTGATATATCAGATTTAAGGTATGTACGGCCTGTCAGATATTCTATTGTTGAGAAACAGGTTCGATTCACTGATAATAGGGATGGTACTATATCAGACAATAATTCAGGTCTGATGTGGATCAAGAATCCGGGCATTGCTGGTGTTGGGGGTCAATTCAGTTGGCATAACGCATTGAAGGTTTGTGAAGATCTCTCCTTCGCTGGACACTCCGATTGGAGATTACCGAACATTAATGAGATTAGCAGTTTAGTGGATTATTCAGAATACGAACCTTCCATTGACCCGATGTTTATTTCAGAAAACTGGTATTACTGGTCATCAACTTTGCCGATGGATAATAGCTATAGGTCTTATCCCTGGTATGTCGACATGCATGGAGAGGTTGAATTCCATTCCTTTACCCTCTCATCAGAACTTTATGTACGTCCAGTTCGAAATATTCCGAACCAAGTTCCTGGGGATTCTCTCGTTATTCGCTCAAGCTTAGGACCATCGGGTGGTGTTATTGAGGCTCCCTCAAATAGTTTTGCAGCGGGGCTTAGGATTGAAATCCCTTCAGGTCTGTTAGAAGAAGAAGTGGTTGTGGTTGTTTCGGTAGATGATCAGGCAATGGCTGGACAGACTCTTGTTATCCGGATTTCACTTGAGGATACCAATGGTAAGCGTATTTCGAAGCGTTCGAAGATTAGTGGAACGATTTCTGTGAAAGTTCCTATAAAAACGGATATCGCATCTGCTTGGTCAGCTGATTTCTCTTCGGAGATGGGATTTGCTGTTCGGTCATCAGGTTCTACGAATTGGAGTGAGTCACCTGATCCTGTTACCTATTCACGGGAGAGAAGAGATCTGACTGGGAGTTTATTTGGGCCTTTAAGTGAGGGTATGGATTTCTCTGTTTTTTATTCTAAGCTTTTCTTGAGGTGTTTTTTCCAGAAGACTGGATTCCTTGAGGTGAATACTACAAATGGTGGTAAAGGTTCTGTAGAAGAAGCATTGAAGGGAGGAGCAGGAAAGAAGACTCTGATCCTAGTACATGGAATATTAGCGAATGCTGCTTCGACCTGGGCGGAATCATCGACAGACTTTCCGACAGAGCTTTCAGCTTATTATGATAATATCATTTTTGCTCAATATCCTTCTTTGGCTGGTCCCTTGCCTTGGGATTTACTCTTTATTCCTTCTATAGTAACAAACTCAAGTTCAGCTTTTTGTGCTTACAATCTTTGGAAAGATTTGTTGGGGAAGCTGGAGGAGTACAACTTGGATGGTTCTGGATTTGCTCAATCAGAGGTGCACTTGGTGGGTCACAGTCAGGGAGGTGTGGTTTCACGGTGGTTCTTCGATCGATTGCCGTCTTATGTGGAGGGTATTCCGACATCCCTAACGGATTCCCAGAATCCAATGATTGACAAGTTCATCTCTCTTGACTCTCCACAATGCGGGATTGGGAGCAGTTCCATCTGTTCTTCTTGGATTGCTTTGTTGGTTCCATCGCTATCCGGATTGTGTGGTCTTCTCAATCTGGGGGGTGAAGAGGTACTGGGAACGTCGATTCTCAATCAATCCATCATGATAGATAAGAATCGTGTCTATCTTGTGTCGGCTGAAGACGATTCAATCATTCCAAACAACTCAGCCCTCTGTGGAACGCTTGGATTGCTTGCGGATCATATGCATTCAGAAAAGGGTGATTCGCATTCAAGTATCCATACAGCATTAGGATCGCCGGAGAATGCCGATTATCTTGCTAAAATCAAACAGTGGTTGGGTCTTTCTTCTCAGTCTCCCACTCTCACGAGTGTCGCCATCACAGATGGACCGGACAGTGTCAACGAGAACTCCAGCGCGAATTACAGAGCCACTGCATATTTCTCGGATGGCACCAATCAAACCACAGAAGATGTAACCAGTTTCGCCACTTGGAGTGTGAATCCAACAACGTATGCCGAGATGGATTCCTCTGAGAAGGGCCGTCTCAACACTAAGTCTGTAACCTCCAATCAGGCAGTCACCGTGAGTGCGTCTTACACCACAGGAGGAGTGACCAAGACAGGACAGAAGACAGTGACGATAGTCGATGTGCCTGTCAGTGGCGACATCATCACCATCGATATCCAAAACTTCGCCCAGAACTTCCCTGGCGCACGCCAAATGAAACTCGTCCGTATCCCGGCGGGAACCTTCCAGATGGGTTCACCCGATACTGAAAGAGGCCGCTACTCGGACTGGGAAGGTCCGGTCCATACGGTGACGATCACGAACGATTTCTATATGGGCGAGACGGAGGTCACGCAGGCGCAGTGGCAGGCAATTATGGGTAGCAACCCGGCGTCGGGTTACGGTGTCGGACTCGACTACCCAGTTTACAATATCTCCTGGAACGATATCACGCAGACTAATGGGTTCCTGGAGCGAATGGACGCCCAGAGCAGTTACAACGGGTTCCGGTTGCCGACGGAGGCGGAATGGGAATACGCTTGCCGGGCGGAGACATCTACAAGGTTTTCTTTTGGGGACAACTTGTCGTGCGATGATTCATGTGGCGCGTGCGCACTGGCAAGTCAATATATGGTTTGGTGTGGAAATGATCAGGACCGAAGCGAGCCAGTGGGTCCCCCCCGTCTGCACAATGCCTTCGGGCTGTTTGACATGCACGGGAACGTCTGGGAGTGGTGCCAGGATGGGTTCCTAAGTGATTTCTACAACCAACCGGAAGCAACCCTTCCTAATCCTCTGTGTACAAATGAAACCGGGTATCGCGTGGTACGCGGCGGCGACTGGAAAATCGACGCCAAGTACTGCCGTTCGTCGATGCGTACTAGGTGGTACTCATCAACGGGCCCCCGCCTCTATGTGGGGTTGCGGGTGGTGTTGCCTGCCTCCCAGTAGCTAAAAGGGCTACGGGGGTATGGTCTTTTTGATACTTTGAAAGCGGGGCTTGGGGCGAAGCCCCAGCAGCGCATGAATTTGGAGATTAGGGGCGTAATTCCCGACTCCTTTTTGTCATTCTCGACCAAGATCGGGAATCCACATCGAAGGAGGCGTAATGGAGAAAGGGGGTCCCCCGCATTAGCGAGGACGACGGGTAAGAAAGGTTGGAGAGCACCTTATAGCGCTCTCCGGTTGTTCGGTCAGGAAGTCACTGCTGTTCGGGAGACTTTGTGTTCCTGGTCAAGAAGAATGGTTAACTCACAACAGGGTGGTGATTGAGAAAGAACTCTATCCTTGGTTTGATTTGATTACCTGACTGAAAGTAGAGGATCAACCGATGATCTTCAGACCATTGGATGATGCAAACGCTGGAAATCGCTTTTTGTTCTCTGTTTTTATTCTATTAGGCACTATCCACAATGCGTACGGTTTCATCACCACATTTGAGTCAGGCACTTTGGAAGGCTGGGAAAGCATCTGGGTTAGCAGTTTCACTGTGGAAAGCGGGAGTGCTCATTCGGGTGATTTTGCACTGGCCATGCAGGCGAATCCTGATATCGGTGTTGTCAGGCATTCCATCTCTGTTTTTTCCGGGATGTCCTTCTGGGCTAAGTGTGGTCCACATTCTGGGGGCGAGTCCGTTGTTATTTGGCTAGCGCTTGGCACCGAGTTTGGTAAGAACTCAGCCCAGGATAAGATTGAGATCAGCCTGCATCCGGTGGGCGATCAGTCTTCAACCGATTGGGTCGGGATCATTCGGAATAATCAGCTGGAACAAGTGCTGGCTGAGCCTCCAGTCGCCTTGGAAGGAGGCGAATGGCAGAGAATCGTTCTCACCTATGTGGGAGACCAGTTGAGCCTCTATCTGAATGATAGCATTACACCACACTTTACGGTTTCTGTTTCGGGACTGGGGCCTGATGTCGGATTGGGCTTTTGGGGATTTGGGGTTCTTGATGACATCGAGGTTAGTGATCCAGTAGCAACCCCGACCGAGACACCGTTACCAACGTCGACCTGGACTCCGACTCCTTCTCCGACACCAGAAGTATCCAACAATCCACCCGATACCCCTACATTGATTCGTCCTTTGAATGGTTCTGTCGGAATGGATCTGACACCAACAATCGAGGCTTCAGCATTTTCAGATTCCGATGGGGATTCTCACGCAAATAGCCAATGGCAGGTCGATGATGACGAAGGGTTTGGAAATCCAGAATGGGACAGTGGTGAGGACTATATGGCGAATTCTGGAACCTTTGTTCCAGCTGGCAGACTGTCTTATGGATGGATGTATTATTGGCGGGTTCGTTACAAGGACGACCGTGGTGAATGGAGTGCTTGGTCCACACCATGGAATTTCAGTACACAAGCAACGCCAACTGGCTCTCTTCAGGTAGTTCTGAGATCAACTGAAGAGGGTCTTTCTAGAGCAGGGTGGCGTCGGAAGGGGACTTTGCCTTGGAATGATAGCGGGTATACGGAGACAGGGATTCCAGTGGGAGTGTATGTGGTTGAGTATAAGGAGGTTTTTGGGTGGAATACTCCTTCGGATCAGCCTGTCACTATTTCCGAAGACCAGAGTACCTATGTCGAAGGACTCTATGTCTGGTGTGGAGAGGGGTTCATCCAAGTAACAATATTTCCGGAAGAGGCGTTAAATCTGGGAGCCCAGTGGCGAGTTGTTGGAATGCAGTCACAGTGGATTGACAGCGAGTTTGTGCTGCCCTTCGTTCCAATCGGGACACGGACTGTTGAGTTCAGGGAGATTCCAGGCTGGATTACCCCGGAGAATATGGAGGTAACCGTCGTTTGTAATCAAGTTTCATCTGTGAGCGGAACATACATGCATGTACCTCCTACTCCTACACAGACTGACACCTTCACACCGACTTCGACTGAAACGCCCACCCCATCTTGGACGGAGACCTTGGTTCCGACTGATACTCCGACGCTGACGCCTTCGGATACGGTGACGTTGACGCCGACCGTGACGGATTCGCCCACGGCGTCTTGGACGGAGACCTTGGTTCCGACTGATACTCCGACGTTGACGCCTTCGGATACGGTGACGTTGACACCGACCGTGACGGACTCGCTGACCCCGTCTTGGACGGAGACCTTGGTTCCGACTGATACTCCGACGTTGACTGCTTCGGATACGGTGACGTTGACACCGACCGTGACAGATTCACTGACCCCGTCTTGGACGGAGACCTTGGTTCCGACTGATACTCCGACGGTGACTGCTTCGGATACGGTGACGTTGACACCGACCGTGACGGACTCGCTGACCCCGTCTTGGACGGAGACCTTGGTTCCGACTGATACTCCGACGTTGACTGCTTCGGATACGGTGACGTTGACACCGACCGTGACAGATTCACTGACCCCGTCTTGGACGGAGACCTTGGTTCCGACTGATACTCCGACGGTGACTGCTTCGGATACGGTGACGTTGACACCGACCGTGACAGATTCACTGACCCCAACTTGGACGGAGACGTTGGTCCCGACTGATACTCCGACGTTGACGCCTTCGGATACGGTGACGTTGACACCGACCGTGACAGACTCGCTCACGCCGTCTTGGACGGAGACCTTGGTCCCGACAGACACTCCCACGGTGACGCCATCGGATACGGTGACGTTGACGCCGACCGTGACGGATTCGCCCACGCCGTCTTGGACGGAGACCTTGGTCCCGACTGATACTCCGACGCTGACGCCTTCGGATACGGTGACGTTGACACCGACCGTGACAGACTCGCTCACGCCGTCTTGGACGGAGACCTTGGTTCCGACTGATACTCCGACGCTGACGCCTTCGGATACGGTGACGTTGACGCCGACCGTGACGGATTCGCCCACGCCGTCTTGGACGGAGACCTTGGCCCCGACTGATACTCCGACGCTGACGCCTTCGGATACGGTGACGTTGACACCGACCGTGACAGATTCACTAACCCCAACTTGGACGGAGACGTCGGTTCCGACTGATACTCTGACGCTGACGCCTTCGGATACGGTGACGTTGACGCCGACGGTGACAGACTCACTGACCCCAACTTGGACGGAGACATTGGTCCCGACTGATACTCCGACGCTGACGCCTTCGGATACGGTGACGTTGACGCCGACGGTGACAGACTCACTGACCCCAACTTGGACGGTGACCTTGGTCCCGACTGGTACTCCGACGGTGACTGCTTCGGATACGGTGACGTTGACACCGACGGTGACGGACTCACTGACCCCATCTTGGACGGAGACTTTGGTTCCGACTGGTACTCCGACGGTGACTGCTTCGGATACGGTGACGTTGACACCGACGGT
>JAJVIA010000066.1:0-49477 GCA_022072245.1 Anaerolineae bacterium | reverse complement strand
CTTCGGATACGGTGACGTTGACACCGACGGTGACGGACTCACTGACCCCATCTTGGACGGAGACTTTGGTTCCGACTGGTACTCCGACGGTGACTGCTTCGGATACGGTGACGTTGACACCGACGGTGACGGACTCACTGACCCCATCTTGGACGGAGACTTTGGTTCCGACTGATACTCCGACGCTGACGCCTTCGGATACGGTGACGTTGACACCGACGGTGACGGACTCACTGACCCCATCTTGGACGGAGACTTTGGTTCCGACTGGTACTCCGACGGTGACTGCTTCGGATACGGTGACGTTGACACCGACGGTGACGGACTCACTGACCCCATCTTGGACGGAGACTTTGGTTCCGACTGATACTCCGACGCTGACGCCTTCGGATACGGTGACGTTGACACCGACCGTGACGGACTCATTAATCCCAACTTGGACGGAGACTTTGGTCCCGACCGCCACTCCGACTGAGACGCGCAACCTTTGGAGTGTTCGTTTTGCTCTATATGAGTTCTCCCTCTTCTGGGGAAAGGCTAATCATGGTCCTAAAGATCTCATCGATCTTTTGAGGGGTGTGGTGGTCCGTAATGTGACTGGGACCATCACTGTTATTGGTCGTGATAGTGGTATTCCAAGTCAGGTGATTTTTGGGGTTGCTGAGGGTGCTGCGGATGGGGTTGGTCCTGAGGATGCGGAGTCTCCACCTTTACCACCGCCCTACAACTTGGCGGTTCGCATACGGAATACCGAGGGTGGTACACCATCGACGCTTGGGAAGGATGTTCGTGCACCGTTTGTTACCGGGAGTAAGTCGTTTGTGGTTCGTGTGAGTTATGTGGGTGATCCTGGGGGGATGATGAGTTGGCAGGTTCCATCTATTTCAGGGTATGCGTTTTCGTTGGTTCTTCCCGCCGTCCTTGGAGGTGGCACGATCAGTATGTCGGAGGTCTCCAGTGTGCAGATTCCTGATGGCGTTGACGGGGATACATTAGCGTTTACTCTGGTCATGACGGCAGGGGGGACGACCACAGCGACAGCGACTCTCACTCCAAGCATCTCAGTAACTGCCACAAGTACTGTGACACACTCATTGACACCTTCTCACACGGTTACCAGTTCTGTGACGGGGACAAATACTCCGAAACCTACACCCACGTTCACGTCTACACTCGCTGATACTTGGACACCGACACCGAGTTTGACTGCCACGATGACGGTCTCTCCGAGTCCAAGTGCATCTAAGACGATTACACCCACTTTGACGTCGACTTCGTCGTTGACGTTCACTTCCACCCTGACTCCATCGCCTACAGACACAGTGGTAGAGGTGGTTGGTGATGTGACTGGGACGATTACTGTGGTGGGTCGTGATAGTGGTATTCCGAGTCAGGTGATTTTTGGGGTTGCTGAGGGTGCTGCGGATGGGGTTGGTACTGAGGATGCTGAGTCTCCTCCGGCGCCTCCGGCGAATAATTTGGTTGCTCGTATCAGGAATATGGAGGGTGGGACTGCTGTTACTTTGGGTAAGGATATTCGGGCACCATTTTCTTCGGGTAGTAAGTCGTTTGTGGTTCGTGTGAGTTATGTGGGTGATCCTGGGGGGACAATGAACTGGGTGGTCCCCGAGGGCATGGGTTATACCTTCACATTGAGAGTTCCAGCGGGTTTGGGTGGTGGCACGATTGATATGGGTACCGTCACTACTCTTTCAATTCCAGATGGGATCGATGGGGATACACTTGTGTTCACTTTAGTCATGGAAGTAGCTGGGATGTCCACGGCGACGGGTACTCCGACCCCAAGTGTCTCTAGCACAGCTACGGATACGGCTACAAATTCAGTGACGCCGACACGATCGCTCAGCCCGACTCTTTCTGAGACGGGGACAAACACTCCAAAACCTACACCCACGTTCACGTCTACACTCGCTGATACTTGGACACCGACTCCAACAACAACAACAACACCCACTCCCACCGCATCGTCAATATTTTCAGAGACCTTCACACCCTCAACTACCCTCACGAAGTCACATACCACAACCCCAACATGGTACTTAACCCGATCACAAACTCCTACATCTACATTGACTCCAGTGCCAACATTGAGTAAGACGTATACCAAGACCAATTCTGCGACTCCTTCTCTTTCAAAGACTTATACTCCCACAGTCACTTTTACTCGTTCTTTCACAAGAACTCCATCTTACACACCTACTCCAAGTACGACTTATTCCGCCACATATACTCGGACTGGTTCGCCAACCATGACTCCCACTCTAACATTCTCACCAACGTCTTCTCCCACACCTACCCCGACGGACACAGCAACCAGTAAGATCTACTACTCGGGAACAATTGGAACTCTATCTACAGGTTCTACCACATCTGCTGTTGATGGAGACGATGCCTACTACAAAAGAGGGAATCCACATTCCTATAAGGATAACGGAGATGGAACAATCCTTGATAACAATACCGGTCTTATGTGGGTGAAAGATCCGCGAACCGCAAATCTTGGAGGATTATATACTTGGGCTAATGCCGTCTCAGCTTGTGATACTCTGACATACGCCAATTTTTCAGATTGGCGTCTTCCAACAATCGAAGAGCTTTGTACTCTAAGAGATTCAGGCCGTTTCAGTCCAGGAATCGACCCAATATTCTACTGTCAATCACATCATTATTGGTCCTCGACACCACTTTCTGGTTCATCAAATTACGCATGGGTGTATGCTTTCGGTTATGATGCTATTGTTGAGAGAAAAAACAATACAGATTTTTACTATGTCCGCCCGGTTCGGGGAATATCGAATAACCTTGTTCGGTTTGTTGATAACAATGATGGTACTGTTACTGACATCATTACCAATCTGATGTGGATCAAGAATCCTCAGGCAGCTGGTGTCGGCTCAAGATTTTCATGGCCAAATGCGATCATAGCTTGTGAGGGACTTATTTTTGCTGGAAAGGATGATTGGCGCGTGCCCAATCTCAATGAGCTCCAAAGCTTGGTAGATTACAGTCGCACAAGCCCATCCATCGATCCTGTTTTTATCTGTAATTCAGATTATTATTGGTCATCAACTGTTTCGGCAATGGACTTAAGCCGTTCTTTTGAACTTGGTTTTGGGAGGGGGGATGTCATCACCTATAAGCAATCAACAAGTGATTTTGTACGTCCAGTACGTGGTGGAACCGCACAAGATGCCAATTTCCCTCCTGTTGTCCTTTCCAATCCTGCTGAAATTGCTTATGTTGGGAAGCAATACACCTATCATATCGAGGCTGATGACCCCAACGATGACTCACTCACATTTCGTGTCATTTCCGGCCCATCCGGACTTCTGGTCGGCTCTTCTTCTGGTATCGTAACCTGGACTCCCGCTAGCAACCAAACCGGTTCTTCTATCGTGAAAATTGGCATCGCTGATGGCAAGACTTCAGAAGTGGTGCACACATTCTCAATTGGCGTGGGCACACTTACATTAGTGGCAAGTGGTTTGACTTCGGCATCAGGCGGGGGTTCGATTGAGGTAACAAACCCAGATAGCCCATTCGTGAATACCGTTATACAACTTGATGAAGGCGCTGCAGAACCCGGTATTGAAATCTCAATCTTCGGCTTGAATAATCCAGCTGAATACTTCCCAGGTGCTCTTCCCATAATAGTTGAAGGCCTTTCTGATCAGTCTGGCAGCTTCCATCTTCAACTTCCATTCAACGATGATCTTCTTGATACGTATGGGGTTGCTACCAGTGAACTCTTTATATATGCCTTCGACGAAGTTGCAGGTGAATGGACTTCATTACCATCGTCCTCTAGTGGTTCCAATAAGGACACTCAAAACACAATCCAAGCCCTTAAATCAGCTGGCCTCATTGCGTCACAATTCGTCGTCGCCCCAAATCCAGTCTATCGTCTCAAACTCCAAGGGAAGAAAATTAATGAGGTTCCTGGATCGGGAACTCTGCAAGACTTCTTCGATACCCCTACGTCAAGTAAGCGAAGGCTCATGGTGATCCACGGAATTCTCTCATCTCCAAGTGAGTTTACTGGCAATAATGATTTTATTACAAGTAACTCCCTGAATACTGTCAGGATCGATCTATTCGGTGCATATGACTCGATCGTTACTTTCCAGTATCCAAGCGGAAGTAGTATGAAGGAGAATGCATCCGCTTTGGTGAGACTTATCAGGAAGAACTATTACAAGTACGCAAGCGGCCCCACCGTGACTCCGATGGAGCTTAATGGGACGTTCAAGTTTGATATCATTGCACATAGCATGGGAGGTCTTGTTTCGCGTTGGGCAATCGAGAAAGAGGGCTTAGAGGCCAACGTCAGCAAACTGGTAACTCTCGGAACACCACATTCGGGCTTTAACTCGTATTCTGAACTACAAATCCGCCTTTCCAACCTGTTCATGTTTGTTCTACCAAATCCGATTGATGAGATCGGTCGATTGTCATTCCAAGGAATCTTGCAGGCATCAACTGATTTACCAGAAGGACAGGATTTCTTTGGTTTACTGAATGCGCAAAATCCCCCTCAGGTGTCAACCACGTATTATGTGGCTGCCGGAAAGAAAGGGACTGGATCCAGTGATGGCTTCATTAGTCTTGACTCAGCTCTTTCTCTGTGGTTAGACGATCAACCGGATGCGGATGATTCTGGGAATGAGCGGGTTTTTGGAGATAATGAACCACAAGGAACAAATAACGAATACTACAGCCACAGCAATCTCCACGCCCTTGCGGGGAGTCCATCCATCTGCCCCCAGCAAAGAGTTGGGGAGCAGGTTCTGACTTGGCTTGGAGTTCCTATCAGAAGTACGCCATGTGCTCCCATCCTCACGAGTGTCGCCATCACTGATGGACCGGACAGTGTCAACGAGAACTCCAGCGCGAATTACAGAGCCACTGCATATTTTTCGGACGGCACCAATCAGAGCCAGCAAGATGTGACGGAACTTGCCATTTGGAGTGTGAATCCAACTACGTATACCGAGATGGATTCCTCTGTGAAGGGTCGTCTCAACACAAAACCTGTAACGGCCAATCAGTCGGTGACTGTGAGCGCAACCTACACCACAGGAGGAGTGACCAAGACAGGACAAAAGATGGTGACGATAGTCGCTGTTCCTGTCGGCGGTGACATCATTACCATCGATATCCCAAACTTCGCCCAGAACTTCCCCGGCGCGCGGGAGATGAGGCTGGTGCGCATCCCTGAAGGGACCTTCCAGATGGGATCGCCGGACACAGAAAGCAACCGTGATTCGGATGAAGGTCAGCTCCACTGGGTCACGATTACCAACGATTTCTATATCGGTGAAACCGAGGTGACTCAGGCCCAGTGGCAAGCGGTGATGGGTAGCAATCCGGCTTCGAGCTATGGAGTCGACAATGACTACCCGGTCTATAACGTTTCGTGGAACGATATAAGGCAGAGCAATGGGTTCCTGGACCGATTGGATGCGCAGAGCAGTTTCAACGGATTCCGTCTGCCGACAGAAGCAGAGTGGGAGTATGCCTGCCGGGCTGAGACATCGACTAGGTTCTCTTTTGGTGACGAGCTTTCCTGTAACATTCCTTGTGCCGAATGCTCTTTGCCGGATCAGTACATGTGGTGGTGTGGGAATAATAATTCGTACTCAAGCCATCCTGTGGGTATAAAATATGCAAACGCATTCGGGTTGTTCGACATGCACGGGAATATTTGGGAATGGTGCGAGGATTGGTACCAGAGTGATTTCTACAGCAAACCTGGGGCGACTGCCCCAAATCCTTTGTGTACTGATTCTACAACCGGCTACCGCGTGATGCGCGGGGGCTACTGGTACACCTTCGTCTGGGACTGTCGATCCGCGAACCGCGACAGGCACGGCCCGGGCTCCCACGACCGCTCCATAGGGGTTCGGGTGGTGTTGTCTACCTCCCCGTAGTCTGTATGGACATGTGTCAATTTGCGCTTTGATTCTTTGAAAGCGGGGCATGGGGCGCAGCCCCATCGACGCAAAAGGACCAAGTTGTGATCATTCCCAAGTCAATTGGGAATCAATGAGGTTGCACGGGCATAGTGGATATCCGGCTTGCACGGGGATGACGGGGAGAGAAGGTTGGAAAGCGCCTTTCGGCGCTCTCCGGGTCGGCCAGATTGGGTCCTGTTGTTCGGGAGACTTTGGTCCTGGTGTTTTCTACTTCCTCCGCCGTCAGTAGGGTCGCCGGTCGCGCCAGATGTAGATCCAGAACGCGACGATGAGCATGGCTGCGGTGGGGAAGTTGAGGATGGCGCTGAGGATCCCTTTTACGCCTTCGTCCAGGGTCATGGTTTTCCACCTCCTCTCTCGAATCTTTGTTGGGATTGGTTTGGCCGCGGTGCCTTGAGGGTTCAAGGCATGGTTTGGGGGTGGAGTGGTGGTTATGACTGTTTGGGTGGGGAGAGGTGGCTCGCCGGAATGTCTGCATGATGGAATCGACAGATTTATATACCAGTGCCTCTTGAGTGGTGCCTGTCGAGAGGCTGAATGGTTTGGTTGAAAACTGGCGGATTGGGATTGAACATGCGCTGACGAATTTTCCGCAGTTGTATGATTCGACCTGGCCGTTGGTGGATGCGCTGATCTTCACGTTGATTTTCGTCGGGCTCGCGCGTGTCGTTTTCGAGAAGCGGTTTCCGGGTAGTGGTGGCAAGGGTCTGATTATTGGTGTAGGGATCGCGCTTTCGGTCGCGATGGTGTGGGCGGAAATTCAGTATCACGTCTCGCTCAAGTCGTTGGGGCCTTATGCGCTGGGACTTGTCGCCGTCCTCTTGTCCTTCATGGTCTTTCAAACCGGGCGTGCGCTGGGGCTGGGTAAGATCGCTTCAGCGGCTCTGGTTGTCTTCTTGGGTCTTCCGATTGTGAGTCAGGTCCTTCCGGAACTCACTCAGTTATTTGCGGAAGCACTGCCCTTGGTGATCATGATTTGGCTGGCGTCAGGTGCAGCCACAAGCGTGGGGACTTGGCGGTTGGGGCATGAGTCGTTGCGTCATTTCCGGGAAGGCCATGCTGTACCGGTGGAAGGTGCGGATCGGGAGATCGGCGAACTCAAGTCCCTGGACAAGCAGGAGAAGCGGGATGTCAAAAAGGCTTACCGTCAGTCAGAAAAAGCAGTTACCACGCTTAAAAACGTTCGGTCGGATCTGGAGCGATATGGGGTGTCTGAGGAGGGGCGTGAGCGGATCAGTGGCGATCTTCACCGTCTCAACAAAGAAGAACATGAGATCGTTCAGGACTTGCAGGATCTTCAGTCGATCATCAACCGGATTTGGATTGTGGACCGGAATTTGTATGGTCAGATTCGTGTGGCCCTCAAGCATTCGACGGGTGGTCAGCGGGATGCGGAGCGGCGTGCGGAAGGGGATGCAGTAAGGGAAATGACCTTGCAGCAGGCACTGAATGCTTTGCGTCAGAGGTTCGGTCAGTATGACCAGGCATTTAAGCAAGCGGTCAACCAGGCGATTCTAGAGATACGGAGGGCGCGAGCTGAGGAGGCGATCCGTTGGGTGAATCATGCCCTGCATTGGGAACTCAAAGCCTCGATGATTTTAAAGGACTTGCGGTCAGCGCAGAAGGAGGCTCATCGAGCACTCAAGCAGTTGCGTGGTGAGGTGGCTGAGGCTGCATGAGACCGAGACTTTCATGGATCACTGGTATTTCAGGTCCAATGGACAGAAATTTCTACGAGGTAGAAGTTCTGGAAGAGAGAATCCACAGGGAATGGTTGTTGCGCCGGGGTGAGAAGCATGAGCGCGAGTTTGTTCCTCCCGAGATGGACTGAGGTCTTACTGGCTTTGGATCGGCTGGAGCCCCACCAGCGCTATTTTCAGCGTGTTTTTCGTGAGTCGGGTTCGGCTTCGAGTTACGTCCGGGAAGTCCTGAAAGCATTACGAAATCAGGGCTTCATTGAGGTAAAACGGTCGGGCGGGATCAACCGGTTGGTGCTGACTGCATCGGGCAATCAACTTCTCTTTCATTTCTTGGAAGTGCGCCGACTCCTTAAATCCAGCGTGCCTATTTCTGGTTGAAGAAGGAGTAGGTCCAGAGGTCTCCTTTGTACTTGTCCCATTTTTCGAGGAAGTCGGAGAGGAGCATGGCTTGGTCTTTCCAGGCTTGGGTTTCTTCTTGGCGTTGTTGGTGTTCGAGTTCTTGGATTTGGCGGCTGAAGGTGAGTCTGCGTTGGTCGATGCCTCGGTTGGTTCCGGGGTAGAAGGTCCAGAGGTGCATGATTTGGCCTTTGCAGTAGGCGATGCTTTCCTCGATCTCCTCGAGGTGCCGTCCCTTGATGTTTTCTCGTTCGGTGAGTTGGCAGGTGAGTAGGTCGAGTCCGAAGCGGTCCTGGCTTAGTTGGTCATTGAAGAAGGTGTCTACTTCAGTGGGGTTGGTTGAGAAGGTGGTGGGTAATGCCGCTTGACCAGTGAGTGTTTCGAGGAGGCTGGGTGGTCCTGCGGGTGTGTCGTCCAATCGCCGCCATTCCATGGGTTGGACTGTATAGACTGTTCCGCGAGTGAGTTTGTAGTGGTAGTGGTCTTGGTGGTTCATTGTGGGATCACCTCGCTCTTGCGGGGTTTGCCGTCGAGGTAAGTGACCATGATGGGTCTTCCGTCTGGGTCTTTGGCGGCGTAGCAGCAGAGTTTTTGGCCTTGTTCGAGGGCAAGGCCGGTGGCTACAAGTTTGTTGATGGTGATACGTGATGTGCCTTTGCGGTTTTTCTGGACTGGGCTGGTCCAGCCGAAGAGGTCGAAGTTGGGGTTGAGGATCCAGGTGTTGTTCATGGTGGTTCATCCCACCAATTGGTGGTGTTACCACTGGGAAGGATAAACAAGTTTATAAGTTTTGTGCCGCTGGTCAGGAGGTAGGTCATTGGATTGAGTCTTTTCAGAACCCCCCCCTTTATAGAAATCGCCTTATCACTGACTGGGATCTTCCGAATGGATTGCAATGTCTTGTCATCCATCTAAGAATTCAATATCCTTTATAATGTAACTGCCTTTCTTTGTTAGCGGAGGGGTGTCCATGCGATCCACTCGTACTCTTCTTCATGTCTTCCTCAGTAGTCTGTTGTTGATGTTGGTCAAAGACTCCTTCGGTACAGGTTCAGTTCAGGTCAGGATTGATCCACCTGAAGCCATCCAGGCGGGAGCGCAATGGCGGGTGGGGACCGGGGAGTGGCGTAGTAGTGGAGAGATTGAAGGCGATGTACCCGAGGGCAATCACATCGTTTCCTTCAAGCCCATCGTGGGGTGGGCTCTTCCCAACAACCTCCTGGTAACCATGGTAAGCGGCGAGGTATTCCACGCCAGTGCTTCTTACGAAGGACCAGGGGCGATTGTTGCGTGGGGGGATTCTTTCCTGGGTAAAACATCGGTTCCGAAATCCAACCAGAATTTTGTTGCTGTTGCAGGAGGAAAGGATCACAGCCTTGGGCTGAAAGCGGATGGTTCGATCATTGCATGGGGAGACAATTCATATCGTCAGTGTGCGGTTCCCTCACCGAATAACGGATTTGTAGCGGTTGCGGCAGGTGCTTACTACAGCTTGGGACTCAAGGCGGATGGAACCATTGTGGGTTGGGGAGCAAACGATTATGGTGAGACTTTACCTCCTGCCCCCAATAGCGGATTTATCGCAGTGGCAGCGAGTTTCTGGCGCAGTCTCGGACTCAGATCAGATGGTTCCATTGTAGTGTGGGGGAATGGAAACCCGGCTTCTCTTGAGATTCCACAGCCGAACACAGGTTTTGTAGCGATTGCCGCAGGCCATGATCACAACATGGGACTGAGACAAGATGGAACGCTTTTGTGTTGGGGTAACAATGATTATGGTGAATGTGTTGTCCCCTTTCCTAATTCTGGTTTTATAGGAATTTCTGCACGTGGGTTTGGAAGCCTTGTTTTACGGTCAGATCATACATTCGCGGAATGGGGACAGGGTGCGGTGGATCCGGTCATGGATCCTCCTTCCAATGCAGGCTTTGTGGCGATATCGAGAGGTGAGACTCATAACCTGGCGCTGAAAAATGATGGATCGATCGCGGCCTGGGGAGCGAACAGTGATCAGCAGTGCTATGTTCCACTCCCCAATCGGGGATTTGTTGCCATTGGCGCGGGCTACAAGCATAACCTTGCGGTCCAGCAAAATGGTTCTTTGAAACTCGACATCACTCCCTCGGAAGCGATCTCCGCTGGTGCGATGTGGAGACGAGTTGGAACCAATGAGTGGCTTGCGGGTGGCACCACCGAATCAAGCATTCCAGCGGGTAACTGGGAGATCGAATTCCAGGATCTTGGATACTCAGGTGGCTGGCAGAAACCATCGAATCTCACAGTTGAGGTTCTCCCCAATCAAGAGGTCCAGATCAATGCAGTTTACACAGCCCTCCCAACGGGCTCACTGCAAGTGACGATTACGCCCTCGGAGGCAGCTGCATCGGGAGCACAGTGGCGGCGAATGGGCACCTCTGCCTGGCACGATAGTGGCGAGATCGAGCCCCATGTTCCGGTTGGACGAAGATGGATCGAATTCCGTTTCACTGTAGGATGGGCGAAACCACGTAACCAACTCATAGAAGTCAGGGCAAATGAGACCGGTTTGATCGAAGCTCGATATGAACTCCCCGGGGCGATTCTGTCTTGGGGGTCGAACCGCAGCCAAGAATGTGTGGTTCCGGAGCCGAATGCTGATTTCGTGGATATTGATGCCGGGGGTGAGCATAACCTCGCTTTGCGTTCGGATGGCTCCCTTGAAGCTTGGGGGTCCAATGAGTTCGGACAGTGTAACATTCCAGTTCCGAGTACCGGTTTTGTTTCAGTTTCAGCTGGTGGGTATCACAGCGTGGCCTTGCGAGCCGATGGGTCGATCGCCACTTGGGGGCAGAATATATCTCATCAGTGCGATGTGCCTTCCCCCAACTCCGGTTTTACCGCTATTTCGGCGGGAGGTGCGCACACCCTGGCTCTTAAAGAAGATGGTTCTATCGTCGCTTGGGGTTTTGACACCCAGGGAGAGGCACCCGATGAGAACTGGGGTTTTGTCGCTTTAGCGGCGGGGTATACCCACAGCGCCGCTCTCAAATATGACGGCTCGGTGGTGGTCTGGGGAAACATGGACTCGGATGACCCGGCCATTCCCCTTCCCAATACGGACAACCTGGCCATTGACTGCGGCTGGTACCACAACCTTCTGATCCGGGGAGATACCTCTTTATTGCCATGGGGTTGTGGATATTGCCGTAATTACGGCCAGTGTCAGGTGAATCCACCTTATAGTGGATTTGTAGAGGTTTCGGCAGGACGTTTTCACAGCATGGGACTGCGGTCAGATGGGACGCTGTCAATATCAGGTTGTAATTGCTGCAATCCGGATTATGGCCAATGTAAAGCTCCAACTGGAATCGGCGGACTTCTCACCATCTCAGCGGGTTACTACCACTCTCTGGGGTTGGCACGCGTCGGATCTCTGCAAGTTACCCTTGAGCCTTCTGAAGCCATTGAGGCTGGCGCGGGATGGAGAAGGGTCGGCACGCTGGAATGGAAGTCGAATGGCGAGATCGAGACCGATATTCCTGTGGGACAATATACAGTCGAATTCAAGGATATCGCTACAACCGCAAACTACACAGAACCCGCTACACAGACAGTGGTCATTCAAGAGGATCAGATACAACATTTGCATGGTGTTTATACCCCAGTCTCTACCGGGTCGTTACGAGTAGTTATTGAGCCTGAACACGTTGTTGCCGAGGGGGCACAATGGCGCCGAAAGGGAACCACGGAGTGGCACCACAGTGGGGAAACTGAAACGGGTGTTTCGATCGGCCTTCACTGGTTGGAATACAAGCGTGTCACTGGCTGGGTCAGTCCGCCCCTCTGGAGTATCAAGGTCTATGGCGGAAATACGAGCGGAGCTACGGGTGAGTATGGAGGTATGGGTTCGATTGCAGAGTGGCAACCCTATTCTGGACAGATCCCGCTGCCTGCGACTAATAGTGGATTTGTTTCGGTTGCTGGGTGTTTCCTCTTTGGTTTAGCTCTCAAAGCTGACGGGACCATCGCGGCTTGGGGCGCCAATGGTGATGGACAATGTAATATCCCTCCACCCAATGAGAATTTTGTCGCAATTGCAGGAGGTTATGCCCGTGGCCTCGCCCTTAAGGCCGATGGCTCAGTGGTAGTCTGGGGAGGGGGTTATTATGGAGAAGGGAACCCTCCACCTCCTCCCAATATTGGTTTCACAGCTATCTCGCCGGGATGGTATCACAATCTCGCCCTACGTTCCGACGGTTCGATAACGGCATGGGGTTCTAATGAACACTCCCAAAGAAGTGTTCCTTATCCCAATGAAGATTTCCTGGCAATCGCGGCGGGGGGGCTTCATAGCCTCGGTCTCAAAGAGGATGGAACGATCAGATGTTGGGGGTTGAATGTGAATGGACAGTGTACTAACCCTGTTCCTAATGAAGGATTCGTTTCAGTTGCCGCGGGACTGAGCCACAGCCTGGCCTTGAAATCGGATGGATCCATCCTTGCATGGGGACAGAATGATAACCACCAATGCAATGTTCCCTCACCCAATACAGGTTTCAAAGCGATTGCGGCTGGCGATGAATATAGCGTGGCTCTAAAGTCCGATGGCAGTGTGATTGCATGGGGAAATGGTTCGCAGTACATCAATTCTTACAAACCAAACAGAGCCTATACTGGAATCTCTGGAGCGAGATTCCAAGCAGGCTTAGGTCTGCAACAAACCAGCTCTCTCCGAGTCGATCTTCACCCTCCAGAAGCAGTTGCGGCTGGGGCCAAATGGGCGCGTGTCAACACTTCTCCCTGGAGAGGATCCGATGAAATCGAAGATGAGGTGGTTCTGGGATCGTATCAAGTTGGCTTCATGGACATCTCAAACCGCTCGAACTGGAAGAAACCATCCGAATTACTCGTCACTCTCGGTCCCAATCAGATACTAATCGTTTCGGCGACATATACGCCTCTCGTTACTGGTTCATTGAGGGTGACTATCGAACCGCCGGAAGCTAATACTGCAGGTGCGCAGTGGCGGCGGGTGGGATCAGCCACATGGCGGAATAGCGGTGAGATTGAAACTGGCATTTCGGTGGGGCCCAGGATGGTTGAGTACCGTCAGATTCCTGGCTGGGTCAGGACGCCCTTTTCCCAGGTACTCATCGAAGAGGGTCAGATCACAGAGGGTCAGGTCTTGTATGAGAACAATTGCAGTGTTCAGTCATGGGGAACCGGCCTGAGCTTCAAGGTAAGTCCTCCCGCTGTGAAGACAGGTTTTGTGGATGTGGACGCCGGACTTTCCCACTTGTTGGCATTGAAAACGGATGGTACCGCTCTTGTGTGGGGTGATTCCCAATATAGCCTTGCCAACATCCCGTCTCCGAACACTGGATTCGTCGCTATCTCGGCTGGAAATCACCACAACCTCGGCCTCAAAAGCAATGGATCGGTGATTGGTTGGGGAGATAATCAATACGGTCAGGCTTCGATTCCCTCACCTAACTCTGGTTTCGTTTCTATCTCAGCCGGGGGGAGCCATAGTCTAGGGCTGAAAGTGGATGGCAGCATTATCGGGTGGGGAGCAGGGCGTTATAACAACCCATGGGGACAGGAGTTTGAGCAGATTATTGTCCCTTCACCCAATTCGGGATTCATCTCGGTCGCCGCTGGCGGCTATCATAGTTTAGGCCTTCGATCCGATGGATCGATTACCGCCTGGGGGAGCAACCAGGAGCACCAATGCGATGTCCCCTGGCCGAATGACTCTTTTGCCGCGGTGACGGCTGGATATTCGCACAGTCTTGGTCTTAAGACCGATGGATCGATTGTCGCATGGGGATCAAATGCCTCCGGCCAGAATACAGTTCCCTCTCCTAATTCAGGTTTTATGGCAATTGATGCAGGCTTTGTTAATAGCATGGGGCTCAAGGCCGATGGAACCATCCGCGTGTGGGGAGACAATTACTATGGACAGAGGAATGTCAAAGAGCCAAATACAGGCTTTGTAGGATTGGCATCTGGCAGCAAACATAGCGCGGGACTTCAACGTACAGGATCATTGCAGGTGAACCTCTCACCTCCCGAGGCAGTTGTTCTGGGAGCGGCTTGGCGGTTGAAGGGTACCGCTGTCTGGCATACTCAGTCAGCTTCTGAAAGGCTTTGGCTCGGTACTCACACGATTGAGTTCAGAGATATCTCGAACTTAGCGAGCTGGATCTGTCCAGGGACTCGTTCCGTATCCATTACGGCCAACCTATTAACTTCAATTACCGGAACATACATCTCATCGCCCACTGGCTCGTTGCAGGTCACCCTCCTTCCCGAGGAGGCAGTCTCAGCCGGCGCGAAATGGAGACGTGTGGGAACCACGACCTGGAGGAATAGTGGGGAAACTGAAACGGGAGTCTCCGCGGGATTACGGTGGATTGAATACAAGCCTATTGATGGATGGATCACTCCGCTTATGCAAGCGGTGACTATTCAGAGTGGAATGACGTATACCGGGTCACGTAAGTATTACCCGCCCTGTTCGATCGCGGTCTGGGGAAGTCCCATGTACAATGTAACCGCTACACCGGTTCCCAACGAGGATTTTGTTGAAGTGTCAGCGGGAATCAGGCATAACCTGGCTCTCAAGTCCAATGGTACGCTGATGGCATGGGGATCGAATACCAGTGGACAATGTGACATACCCTTACCCAGCACGGGCTTTGTGAAGGTGTCGGCGGGTGATGTGCACAGCCTCGGTTTACGTGTCGATGGCTCAATTGCTGCTTGGGGCGCCGGGAAAGCCGGACAATCGGGAACCGGTCATTATGGACAGTCCGTGGTTCCAGCCCCGAATACGGATTTCGTGGAGCTTGCGGCTGGCGGTTACCATAGCTTGGGATTGAAATCGAATGGGACCATTGTGGGATGGGGTCTCAACGATAAAGGCCAAATTAGTGTCCCGTTACCGAATGAGAATTTTATCGCTGTAGCGGCAGGAGGGAGTCATAGTCTGGGACTCAAAATGGATGGTTCGATTGTAGCCTGGGGACTCAATGATAAAGGACAATCAGTTGTCCCTTTACCCAATACTGGATTTGTTGCCATCGCAGCTGGGAAGGAGCATAGCCTTGCTATCAAACCCAATGGTTCGGTTGTGGGTTGGGGGGCTAACACCTCATCGCAGTGTACAGTCCCCTCTCCCAATTCAGCATTTACCCTGATCTCTGCGGGAGGAAGCAGCGGTGTTGGGCTTAGAAGCAACGGAGTGATAGTCCCGTGGGGGGGGAGAATGATGGGGCTTGAATCAGGACCCACCCCCAACGAGGGTTATCTACGGATAGACCTGGGGGCCTCCCACTGCATTTCGCTGGTTCAGACAGGAATGCTGCGGGTAACTCTGCAACCTGCCGATGTGGCGGCGGCGGGAGCGAAGTGGCATCGTCAGGGGACTTATGTCTGGAGGCCGAGTACCTCTCTTGAAACTGGAGTTCCCGTGGGAAACCACACCATCGACTTCACAGGGGTTACTAGTTGGCGCACTCCCATCAACCGTGTCGTTAAAATCAATCAAGGTGTTCTCTCGGATATAAGCGTTTTGTATTTCCCGTTACCGTCACCAACTCCTACTCAGACGATGACTCCTGAACCTACACCCACTCCAACCGAGATAATGAGTGGTGTGGACAATTGGTTACGAGGGGACTGACTGAAGGAGAACGGGCATCACTCATTCCGACCTGTCCAGCCTATTTGTTGGTCGATTGTGTGTATGACACATCTCACCTTAGTCATAGATCTAACTGGGAATAGCGTGGGCTTCTTTGAGTCGTTGGCCTTGTTCGAGTGCGAGGCCGGTGGCTACAAGTTTGTTGATGGTAATGCGCGAAGTGCCTTTGCGGTTTTTCTGGACTGGGCTGGTCCAGCCGAAGAGGTCGAAGTTGGGGTTGAGGATCCAGGTGTTGTTCATGGTTGTTCATCCCACCACTTGGTGGTGTTACTACTGGGGAGGATGAACAGCCTTAAATACTTTGTGCCGCTGGTCAGGACATGTTGGCATGGAGTTCTTTGAGTCGTTGGCCTTGTCCTGTTTTCCGGATTTGCTCGGTGAGGGCCTGAGTCACCTTGGGGTCGGCTGTTAGTGTGTTCATCATCTGGTGTATGTGGTCGAGTTGATTGCGTACTTGGGCGAGATCCTCCTTGAGGGCGTGGTTTTCTCGCTTGAGAGTTTCCATGGAGTCTTCGCGGACTGCGCGTACAGATTCCTGGTCGGTGAGCGCTTCGCGGTCGATGTAGCGGTCGGCCATGTTGGATCGGTAGCTCCAGCCAAACCGGTTGCAGAACGAAGCCCGGGAGAGGCGGGTGGCGTAGTAGGTGGCGCTGCTGTGCCGGAAGAGGTGTGGGTTGACCCTTCGTTTGAGGACTTTCTTGCCAAGTTCGCGGAGTATTTTGGCAAGGTTACCGTAGGTGACTGGAAAGACTTGTTGGTCGGGGGCGCTGTCTTTGGAGTGGCGGAGGTGGAGGTTGATGTAGGATGATGAGATGGGGAGGAGGATGGAGCGGGGTTTGGTTTTGGAGTATTCGATTCGGATACGGTAGATCTCTTCTTTTCCTTCACCCTGGACTTTTTCGAGGTGGCGGAATCGGATGTTGAGGAATTCTTCGGCGCGTGCTCCGGAGTCGAAGAGGGTCCAGATGATTGCGCGATCTCGTGGATTGGTGGCGAGTTCGCTGAGTTGTTCGACCTGTTCTCGTCGTAGACATGGGATTTCTGGAATAACGTCGCGTGTGTCGATCCAGCGCACGATGGGTGGGTAGATTTGGTTGTCGCCAAGGAGCCATTTGTAGAATTTTCGAAGGACAACTTTGAAGTCTCTTTTGACTGATGGTGTAAAGGGTTTTCCGTCTTTTCGTGTGTGCCGGTCTTTTTCAATGGCGAGGACGAGTGTTTCCATTTCGGCCTGGGTGATTTTATCGAAGTCGGTTTGGATCCATCCTGCAAGTTGAGTGAGGGTTTGAATGTACTTGAGCAGGCGTGCGATACCGATCTGCTTTTTCTGGCTGTGCAGGACGGTCTTCCCCAATTCACAGTCCCGTAAGAAGTCGAAGATGAGTTTCTTGTTCGTTTCCGTGATTGCGGAGTGGTGTCGGAGTCTCTCTTCGTAGGTCTTCATTCGATCCGCGAAGGAGTGTATGTCAATCTTACCATTGGTGAGGATTTGGTGGTGTGCCATGGCTGGGAGAAAGAGGTGCCTGTATTTAAGCTTTTCTAGGGCGTACTACTGTGGAGTCGAACGCCCTGGCCGGGAGTACGACTCTAGAGTTCAACTCCCTGGGATTCTTGACTTGAGCGAGGTCCGTTCAGCGAATGGTTCAGAAGGCGCGATTTCTCGCTGGACTGAGACCACAAAAAGCTCCTACTTTGATCGCTCGATCTGGAAATCATGGACATCATTTTGATCGGTTCGGGAAGATGCCTTTATAACATTTGCGCCTTTCCAGCTGTCTTCATTGTCACGCATAGTTTCACATGTGTAGTCATACGTCACTCGGGGAGGGGAGAGGTATGCCTGCCAGAGTCGCTCGATCCAGGAGTCGGGGTGTGGTTTATCGAAAGGTTTCATGCAAGGTTGGAGTCGCGGAGAAGAGATAAAGATTTGGGAGGGGAATGGGGTACTTTTGCAATCCCAGCATCGCCATCTACATCTGGTTTCTTGTGAACCGGAAGTCCAGACACTGCATTGAGAAAAATCCAGGTCATCGACGCCACCGGCATCCAATCCCAGATGTCATTATTCCAAGATTGGAATTCAGCCTATCTGCAGCAATGTGGATGGTTGCCGAGATTCCCTTCCCTTCACAGTCACCAGATTTGTCAGCGTTTTTGTCGATGTTGCCGTACACACTCCCTCTATCGGCGTTCCCGATACTCATCTGCATACAATCCGATCTTTTGAAAGGGTACCGGTTCGAAACCTGGAATCTTTTGGAACACCTCCGAGTCTTCACGGAGGTTGAAATCTTCGTGTTGGTAATCGACAAAACCAGGATCCTCCTCGGTGACCATACATTGGTCGAGTTCCCAGTTCCCATTCACAAAGTTTTTACAGCGCACGCCAACATTCCGAGCGGCGGTGTTCATGCGAAGCCCCCCTTTCCCGTCTAGGAATCCGACGAGTTCTGGATACCGTTCGGTAAAAGGGGGACGGGTGATGTCGACTTCTTCCAGGAAAAGTTTCCGGTATTCCGGCGTAGCAAGGAACTCCTGCCAGCGCGCCTCTCCCCAAGGAGCAGCGCCAAGCGCACGGGAGCATTCGATGAACACGTTGTTCTCGACCCGGTTTCCATGGCCGCCATGGTTGAACACCGCTCCGAAATTTCCCCCCGAGGCTTTGTAGAAGACGTTTCCTTCCACCCTTTGGCCTCCATCTCCATCATCGAAGTAAATCGCGCAACTACCATGGGCCATGTCGCTTCCGATTTCATGCCAGTAGTTGTGACGAATGATCGTGCCGCGGTCCGAGGGGTTGCGCCCCATGTAGAATGCTCCGCAATCGTCGGAAGCCATCCCCACATGATGGACGTCGTTAAATTCAAACAGGTGATCGTTGCCGGATACGCCGATGGCCTGATGGGGAGCGTCGTGGATGTGATTGTGCGTGATCGACACTCCAACTCCCCACAGGCGAATGTTGTAGGCTCCCGTGCGCATCCGTTCCGAGACACGGAAGATATGGTTGTTCGCAATGCTGTGGTGCGAGGGTGTCAGCGTTTTCCTTTCACCGCCGCTGGCATGGATTCCGTCCGTTCCGGTGTGGTGGATGTCGCAACTCAAGACCGTGTGGCCGGACCCGCCTTCGATCGACAGTCCGATCTGGCCTGCGTTCCGAATCTCGCACCCCGCGACCGTGATGTTTGAGCCGTCTTTAACTCTTACCGCCGTCCCCGCGCAATATTCCAGAACCAGCCCGATCAGTTTCAGATTTGAGGCGCCTTGGATGTCGATCAGCGGATCGCGGAGGATGGATAAGACAATCTCCGCGCCAGTGAGCGGGGCGGGTGGCCAGAAATAAAGCGCCTTTTCCTCGCGGTCGATGAAATATTCTCTCGGTGAATCCAATTCCTCCAGGAGGTTGATTGCGCGAAAACGCCTTGCTGCGGGATTTCCGCTCCCCAGGCCATAGGGATGTTGTAGGGCCAGAGTGATCTGACGGGTTTTGGGGTCTACGGACTTTACGCGAATCGTCTCGGAAGCCCAATCGAAACACCAGTAACCTTCCAGCCAGAGTTCCTTGACTCCGTCCCACCTTGCGGGGTGGTCCTCTTTGTATGTGAAAACTCCGATGGCGTCGGACTCATGATTTCGCCAAGGGGCGGGTCCGCTCTCGATGATCGTATCGATCTCCGCCCAACCTTCATTGGGCCATTGCGCGAGAGTCATTCTATTTCCGTTGAAGAAGAGTTCTGGCAGAGGTTGAGGTTCACGGAAAATGTCGGGGAAGGTTCCAAGATCGGTGATCCCCAGGATCCCGAGATCGACACGGCGTGTGGCTTCGTGCGCCACGCTGGGTAGACGCGTGAGTGTCTCGGCATGGGTGATTTCCGTAAAGGCGTCGGTGGGGATCGTCCGTCCTCCAATCAGGCGAACCTTGCCAATGTTCTTCGCTCGAAACTGAATGAGCGCTTGGCTAGTTCCGCTGTCCTGTTTTTCCAGAACGAATGACTCAGTCAACGGATAAACGCCGTCATGAATCCAAACGGTGGCCAATGCACTCGCCGGGAGACCTGCCCTCGCAGCACGGAGAGCATCTCGAGCTGCGGTCAGACTCGCCAACGGCGCTTCCTCGGTTCCCGGGTTTGCATCGTTCCCGTCTCTTGCCACGTGGACGTCCATCGTCTGACCGGCGTCTGGACAAAAGACGAGACAAAAGATCACATAGATCAACCCAAACCGTGCTCTTCGCATTTGGCACCTAGGTTGTTTTAGCAGTCATTGTGGAACAACTCGTCCATCCGCAGGAGGTTAAGCGGATGGAACTCGAAACGGTACCCCAAAAGCAACCTCCCCGGACTCCAGCTTTCCCACCCGCTTGCTCTTCTGCACATTCGATAAGTTCCGCAGGCTCGTTTCCATGATGGTGCGGTCGTCATTGTATGTGGGATCCAAACACGTAGCGTCGTCCGCTTCTCACACTGGACGCCGCCTCGATGCGGCGGTCGAGGTTGTCACGGTAGATATTTTCAAGCGCCCCGGTTCCTTGCCGTAAGGGGAGAAAGGAGGCTCACGATTCATGTCAGGCACGTTCAAAACTTGGAGGGGAGCCGGGCTAATTCTTGGGGTCTGAGGTGCTGACCCATTTCCATTTCCACGCCTTGTTTTTTCTTTTTTTGGTCTTTTTGGAATTGGGTTGTTAGTTGTTTCGTTCGTCGTCGTTCGTCGTTTCGTTTCGTCCGGGCCCGGTAGGGCCCGGAAAGATTGATAGTGCGGCGAAGCCGCCATTCGTTTCCGTCCGTTAGGTTTAGTTGGTTTCTCGTGATTGTTTTCTCTCTGGGTTGCCGTTTGGGCTGTGTTCTCCCTTTGGGGTTTGGGGAAAGTTGTTCTTGGTGTTGGTTTGTCTGGCTAGACTGCTCTAGTTCTCTTGGGTTGTCTGGTGTGTCTTCGTTCCGGGTAGCCTGGTTCCCCTGGAAAGGGGGACCGCGTTCCCCGGTGATTTTTCTTTTTGTTGTGGTGTTGGTCGTTGTTTTTCAATTGTCCCGGTCAGCCTTTTTTTCTGGCTGACTTTCGGGTTATGTCGTCGGTAGGCTCTGTCCCTTTAGGGAGAGAGCCTGTGGTCTTGGCGCGGGCTTGGCCCCCCTGGAGGAGTGGGGGGCCGCCCTTGCGCCTTGGTTTTGTTGGCGGGCTTTTAAGGCCTTTGGCCGGTCTTGCCCGCCTTGGTGAAATGGACTGGCTTTTAGCCGGTCCATGTTTTGAGGCTGAGTTGTCCTCCGGGAAGGATGACTCGGCGGAGTTGTTCGGCGCGTTGTGCTTGTTCGCGCCGGAGTTCTTCTCGGAGTCTTTTGGTGAGTGCTGCTTCGCCTTTGAGGGTGAAGTGGCGTTTGGGGAGGCTTGCTATGATGGGGTCTGCGAGGTCAGGGTGTTCGGCTGCGAATTGGAGTCTTGCGAGTTCGATGTGGCTGAGTCCTCCGTATTGCTTGCCGGGTTCTTCGCTTTCGGTGATGCCGATCATGCCTCCCATGGCGAGGTCTGTGTCGATCCATTCGGTGTTGGCGTCGATTCTTTCGAAGCCGTTTTCTACTTTTTCTTCGTTGGTTAGTTCGTGTTTCATTGTTTTTTCCTCCGAGGGGCCTTTTTGGGGCAAGTTCCCTCAAATTGGGGGGAACTTGCAGTGGGGAAGGTCCCTGGAGGATTGGATTGATTTACGAACTAACCAAGGAGGGGTTGGGTGGAATTGACGTCGGTGGCGGGGATTGGTGCTTTTTTGTGTGCGCGGGTCTTTTATGGTTGCGTTTAGCCGACCCCCGCGTTCCGCTTTTTTTGTTGCGGGGGGAAAGGTTTATATTGGAGTTCGCGATCGAGCGAATCTCTTTATAAACCTTTAGGCGTGAAGAACGCCTTTTGTGAAGGATTCTCAAGGCCCGCGCTTTTTACGTTTATTTCGTTGTTAGTGGTCTGGGAGTTTACTGCTGTAAACTGTTGCTGGTTTTTCTCGCGTGTTTCCTCCTCCCCAACAAAGGGGGGAGGGTTGGCCTGTGTGGTTGTGTTTATGGCGGGTGTTCCTCTTTATTGTTGAGGAGTGCTTTGCTGTATTTTACGGCGTATTGGTCCTTGACTGACTTTCTTATTTTGATGAACTGTTTTAGGAATTGGGTTCGTGTTTTTCGGTCTGCTCTCGGATAGATGTAAAAACATTTGAAGCAGTTCCAGAATGCTCCGTGTGGTTGGATGTAGGCTATGTCTAGGTTTGTTCCGCAGACGCATTTTCCGGTGAACCGGGCTACGGATAGTGGTTGGTTGTTTTTCATGTTTTTCACCTTCGTTTGTTTGAGAGTCTTTTTGTTCGTGGGCGGCTCTCTCTTTTCTGGATGGAGAGAGCCGCTTCCGTCGTCGTGACGGTATTTGATTTCCATAGGTGTGTGGGTTGGCTTGGCCCTTGGGGCCGGGACAACCTTGTTCGTATCGTGGTTGTGGACGCTTCGGGATCTTTGGGTCCCGGAAGCGTCTGTTTGAGTTTGGCGGGCCTTGTGGGAGTTTACTGGTGTAAACTCCTTGCCGGGTTTTTGCGTCCGCCTTGGCCCTCCTCTGAACATGGTTGGAGGAAGGGCGCGCGTGACGTGTCCGGTTGATGGTTGGTTGGCCTGGTCCTCTTGGGGCCGGGACAACCGTTGGCTGTTGGGCCGTGTTGGTTTCCGGGCCTTGGGTCCGGGAGGCGGCGGCCTGGTTGGCGGTGCTTCAGAGTTTACTGTGGTAAACTCTGGAGGTGCCTGGTTGCGGTCTTTTCCTTTTGACTTCGGGGCGGTCTTGCTGGAGTATCTTGTTGATGATGATGGTGAGACTGGTTTGGGTTTTTCTGGCTCTTGTGACCGCTTCGGTTTTTTCCGTGGAGCCCGTGTCTGCTGTTCCAACGGCTGATGTGGTGGTTGGTGTGTGGGAGCGTTGGGAGCATGTTCTCGTGAGTGGTCGCGATTATGCGAGTCCGTGTGTGGATGTTGAGGTGCGTTTTGAGGCAGTTGGCCCGGAAGGGCAGGTTCGGAAGGGTCTTGGTTTCTGGGATGGCGAGAGGCGGTTTGTTTTCCGCTGCGCTTTTCCTTCGGCGGGTGAGTGGCGTTGGAGGACGACTTGTTCGGACTCCTCGAACGAGGGATTGCATGAGCGGACCGGGACGGTTCTGGTCATACCCGCAACTGGCGGTAATCTATTTCAGGCGCGCGGGTTCTTGCGCGTCTCGGACGACAGGCGGTTCCAGGTCCATTCGGACAGTACGCCTTTTTTATGGTTGGGTGATACGTGTTGGGCCGCGCCTGTTCACGCGACCACGGATGAGTGGGAGCGGTACGTTGGGAACCGCGCGGCCAAGGGTTTTTCGGTCCTTCAGGTGGCTATTGCGCCGGAATGGGCGCTTGAGCATTCGCGCAGTGGTGTTGCGCCGTTTCTTTCGAACCTTCCGGATATTTCGTTGCCGAATCCTGTTTATTTCCGTGAGTTGGATAAGAAGTTGGCCTTGGCTAATGATTCGGGTTTGGTCGTGTTGATGGTGGGTTTGATGGAGACGCCTTACCGTTATCCTTCTCCTGAACAGGTTGCTGTTTTGAGCCGTTACGTTGCGGCTCGGTATGGTTCGTTCGAGGTCGTCTTTTCTCCTAGTTTCGATAGTGGGATTCATGAGGCGGAGACTTTGGCGGCTGCGAGCGCGGTGCGCGAGGCGGCTCCGGACAGCCTGGTCACCATGCACATGGGGACCGGTGTCGGCCCAAAGTTTCACGCAGAGGACTGGCTTTCGTTTGACATGTTTCAGAGCGGTCACAATGGCGGGAATGCGGCCAAGCAGTCGGCGCGGGCTGTGGGTATGCCCGCCGAGGTCTTGGCCTTGCCGGGTCGTAAGCCGGTTGTGAATGGCGAGGCGATTTATGAGGGTGACTTGGGTTGTGCTTTTGATGTTCGGCGGACTGCTTGGTTGAGTTTTCTTTCTGGTGCGGTTGGTTACACGGCGGGGATCAATGAGGTGTACGCCTGGGAGGAGAATGTGCTTGCGTTGATGGATGCGCCGTCAAGCGGCCACGTCGCGCTTGTAGGCCGCATCCTCAGGCAGGTTCCGTGGTGGCTGATGGATCCTGCTCCTGGCAGGATCCTGAACCAGCCCGAAGACAAGTCCCGTTTGATGGCGTTCGCGCTTGCCGATGATAGGTCGTGGGGGTTTTTGTACTTGCCGGTGAATGAGGAGGTCGTTTTGGACCTCCGTGATTGTGTCCCGGTTTTTGACTTGTTGTGGGTCAGTCCGGTGACCGGGCGTTGGCAGGCGGGGGCGAACGCCACCTCGTCCGTGAGGACGGTGTTGAGGCCTCCGGATGGGGGTGATTGGGTTGTGATGTTTTCCGCGCCCGGATCACCGAATATCGCTCGGGTTAAGGAGGAGTTGGATCGTTTTGCGCTCAGTGACCCTGAGCGGGTCGCGACGATTGCGTTTGGTAAGGATTCGGCTGTGGATGGTCTGGTGTTGAAGTCTCCGGCTGATGGCGGGTTTGTCCGTGAAGCCTTCCAGGGTGTGGATTGTGTTGCGAATGTGAATCCGGAGCGTAACAGTTATTTCTATCTGGACGTGGACGACCGTTTGGCGTTTCGTGAGAGTCCGCGCCGGATGCGCGTGGAGGTGCGGCTCCAGTCGGAGGGGCCGCTGGATGGGGTCTTGCTTCAGTATGATGCAGGCGGCCCCGCGACAGTGGAGAATATCTATCGTCCAGTTCGCCCATCCTGGCGAAGGCAGGAGGGCGGCTGGACCGTCCTCGGCTTCGAGGTAGATTTACCCTTTCTGGGAGGGCGGCAGAATAGCGGGGCGGATTTTCGTTTGTTTCTGGATCGGCGGTTGTGCCGCATTGCTTCAGCGCGTGTGGAGTTAGAGGGCAGCGAGTAGTCGGAGGGATCAGGGGCAGGCTCGGTCTTCGTGGGAGCCTGCCCGTAGGGGGTCGTCTGTCTGGCGCCTCCTGGCCTTGGGGCTTGGAGGCGCGCGCTGGTTTTTCGCGGTGTCTTTCTGTGTTCATCCGGGATTTAAAATAAAAGAGTGGGGGGCTCGCTTTGGAGTCCCCGTTTTCTGGTTTGTGTCTTTTCCTCACCTTGCTTCCTTATTCGCTGTCTTGGTTTCCGTCGGGGCTTACGAGTTGTTCGTAGGCTTTTTGGAGGGCGAGGATGGCTTTGGGGATGTCGTTGGCTTGGTATTTGGTGGTGTCTTTGTATTCGCCGTTTTCGGTTCGGTACCGTTTCGAGAAGGAGAGTTCTCGGACGGTGAAGGTTTTTCCGTTGGCGGTTCGTTGGTTTTCCCAGATGCTGGCTCGGAAGGGTCCGACTTGGTTTCGCCAGAGGGGTTGGTTGGGGATGTCGATTTCTGGAATTCTTTGTTGGTTGTTTTGCATGGTTGTTTCACCTTTGTTTTGTTTTCATCACGGTTCTTCGTGCCGCTGGATGAATGTTTTGGGGGTGTAGAGCATGGGCTGGCCGCATGCTCTGCAGTGCGCTGGTGTTTTTTCTCTGGGGCGTGGGGGTCTTGAGTGTCCGCATGAGAGGCAGATCCAGAGGACGCTGCCGTAGTGGGTGGGTTCGAGTTCGCCGACTGCTTGGCTGATGGCGTGTCGGATTTCGCGTCTGGCCAGGTAGGGTGCGAAGGGGTCGTTGTGTGTCATGCTTCTTCACGTCCGTTGGTTTTCTTGATGTCGAGTTCTGCGAGGATGGTGTTTGCGGCTTGTCGGATGGCGTGGAGTGATTCGGCCAGGGTTTGTTTTTTTCCCTGGTAGAGTTGGATGTAGTCGCTGCTGGCTGTGCTTGTTTCGAGGCCGATGGCTGTATTCACCACGAATGCGACGGCTTCGGCTTGGGTTTCTCGCATTGTTTTCGTCGTCTTTTGCCGGTTGGGTCCGTGGTGGAGGAGTTCGTGGGCGAGTTCGTGGACGAGGGCGCTGAATTCTTCGGCGGGCGGTAGTGCTGTTTGGATGGTGATTGTTCCGCCGCTGGATCGTCCGATGGCTCCTCCCATATCGTCACTGTACTTGAGGGTGATGCTTCTTTTGTGGATGGCTGTTTTGAGTCGCTCGAGGTGTTCGCCTGGGCTGCCTTGGACGGTTGGGAATTCGGGCAGGTCGGGGCCGTCGGTTTGGGTGATGTCGAAGACGTGGGCGGTTTTGAATCCTGAGAGTCGGGTGACGGTGACCGTGTTGTCTTCGTTCGGTTGTCCTTCGTGCTTTTCTGTTGTTGTGGTGTAGCGGTATTGGATGGGGGCTTGGATGAGGATTCCTTTTTCTCCCTTCTTGACTTGTCGTCCGAGTTTTTTCCAGGTTTGGTATCCGGCGATGTGGGTGGCGGTTGGTCGTTGGAGGTGGATGAGGAGTTGGTTTCCTGCGCTGTATGGGTGGAATCTCGCCATGGTGGCGAGGTATTCCTTGAGGTTTTGGCTGTGGCCGTTTTCGAGGGCGGTGGTGAGTTGGTCGAGGGCGGTCTCTATGAGGGATCGTGCCTTGGTCTTGTTGTCTTCTTCTTGGGGTGGTCCTCGTTGGGCTGGTTGTAGGGTTTGGGTTTGTGTCATGGTTTTCACCTCTCTGTGGTAGTGACTCCGATGCGTATGGCGGTTTGCCAGTGGCGTTGGAGTTCGGCCTCGATTTCGTCGAGCCGTTCGGCGATTGCGGGCAGGACGTGCTCGCCTGCGCGGTTTGTGTCGTTGGCTTTGAGGACAATGATGTCTCTGAGGTCGGCGATTTCTTCGGAGAGTGTCTCAAGCCGGTTATTTATGAGGCTTCGCTGGCATTCTTCTTCGATGGTTGCGGGTTTCATTGTTTCACCTGGTTTGCTTTTATGCTTTCTTGGAGGACGAGGTGGTAGGCTTCGTCCATTACGTCTTGGAGTTGTTCGGTCAGCTCGGAGATCCTTTGCAGGAAGGTTGGGCTTGATCGTTCAGGCTCTAACGCGAGGTACTCGCTCGTTAGTCGGCAGTAAAAGGCGGCATTGCTCGAGAGGATTTCGAGATTTCTTTCCAATTGTTTCCGGACCATTTCGGCGTTGAAGTCTTCTTCCTGGATTGCTGCGTGTTCGTATGCTTCGCGGACTGCGTCGTATTCGATTTGTTCGGTTTTGATTTCGTTCATGTTGGTTCACCTCGGGTTGTTCTGTTGTTCGTCCCTTGTTTCGGGTCACTTCTTTTTAGATTCCCTTTCTTGGGGACCTCAGCTAGGGGGTCCCCAAGAAAATCGTGGTAGGGTTATTTCGCACGGAGGGTGAGTGCTGAGCGGAGGTTGAATGAGAAAGGAGCGAGTGTGCATGCGTTGTTTGCGTCGGTCTTCTCGGTCATGATCCTGGGGAATGACCGAGCCCGGCCGGGGGTTGTCGTGTTCTTTTGTAGCGCGGTTGCTCTTGTCATTGGGCGGCTGGCGGGTAGACGATTCTTGAGACAGAGTCTGGGGAGGAACTTGCTATGGTGCGTGGGAAGGTGAAGTCCAAGGGCGCGAATGCTGTGTATCGAATCAGGGTTTCTTTGTGTGAGATCGAGCCCGCTATCTGGCGGACCTTTGCCGTTCGGGGTTCGACGACGCTTGATGTTTTGCATGGGGTTGTTCAGGCCGTGATGGGTTGGACGGATTCTCATCTTCATGAGTTTGTCATCGAGGGGAAGCACTTGTTGGCTGCTGCGGCGCTCGAGGTCGGGGACTTTGAGGACTTGGATGCGGAGAAGGAGGAAGGGGTGGTTCTTTCGGAGGTTGTTCCGAGTCGGGGGATGCATTTTGAGTACGAGTATGATTTTGGGGATGGCTGGCATCACTCGTTGGAGGTTGAGGAAATCGGTCCTCCTGAGACGGGGGTTGAGTACCCGGTTTGCTTGGCTGGCGCGCGTGCTTGTCCTCCGGAGGATTGCGGTGGTCCTTGGGGGTATCCTGAACTGTTGGAGGTCCTTGCGAATCCATCTCATGAGGAGTTCGAGTCCACGTTGGAATGGGTGGGTGGCGCTTTTGATCCTGAACGGTTCGACTTGGAGGAAGTAAATGGGTTGCTCCGGGCGATTTGAAGGGAGTCATTCTGGAGGGAATGGACGGACAGAGCGGGTCAGTCTGAAGGGTTCGCCGCTTGGTGTCGAATTCTTGGAGGTCGTTCTGTGTTTTACATCACAATTGCCTGTCGGTTGGGCGTTTTTCAGCGCGCGACAGTTTGAGTGGTTTCGTATCGGTTATTTGGGTCTCCGGCGTAGATGAATCCTGCCCAGTAGAGTGGGTGGCTGTTGTTGTGCTTGGCTCTTGCTTGGTTGAGCGCATGGAGTTGTGATTTGTGGAAGGCTTTGTACTTCTCTTCTCCGCTCAGCCATTCGTCGTAGAAGGTGAGTGTTTGGGTGAGGGCTTCGGTGGTTGGGGCGGGCCACAGGCTCATGATGAGGGAAGCGGCTCCGGCCAGCGTGAAGGCTTGGCGGAGGCCGGTTACGCCGATTCCGGATTGGATCTGGCCGAGTCCTGTTTCGCAACCGGTGAGGATGACAATCTCAGTTCCTCGGAGGTCGAGCGTGGTTACTTCTTCGGCGGTGAGGAGGCCGTCGCTGATGATGAGTCTTTCCGGTCCCTCTTTCTTTGGCCCGGGGAATTTGGCGTATTCTTGGGAGGCGATGATGGCGTCGCCTTGTTTGTAGTACAGGATTTCGCCCCTCCTGTTGGCACCGGAAAGGATGAGCATGGAGCAGAGAAGTGGGTTAGACTCAAGGAGGGTTTGCGGCTCTCGCGGTTGCTCGAAGGGGAATGCGAGGTCGTCTTCAGCGCTCTGTTGGCGTTCTTCCTTTCCGGGCAGAAACCAACCGTGAGTGGCGAACTGAAGGATGCGAGGCTGCGGGTACTTGGCGAGGTCTTCCTCTGTAGCTCTCTTGCCCTGGAGGACTTTGACGCGCATGCCAAAGGTCTGGAGTTCGAGGGCTATCCCTTCGAGAAAGTCCCCTGTGGACGGAATCGCCTCCCACCTCTTTCCGTCTCCATTTGCTCCATGGGGTCGCACGACGGATGGCGACTCCGTTACGTCATCCTTTATCACAGTTTCGTAGTTGAGGATCTGGTTTAGCCTTTCGGTTTCGGTCATTTCATAGTCCGGGTTTCCGAGGAGAAGAGCGTAAGTGGACGCGGGTTTAGGGTTAGTTTCGGTATTGGCGCTGATGCGTGAAGGACCAGCGGCGTGGGTTAGAATGTCTCGGCCGCAGGTGAGGTAAATGATTTCGTGGACTTCGGCGAGCCACCGGTCGGATCCATCGGGGTTGGGGTTGGGCAGGGATTCGAAGGGAAGGAGAGCAAGGCTTCCTGTGGGTGAGACATAAAGTCTTTGGGCTTGCTTCACATGTTCGTTGAGCGGGTCAAAGATGAGATTGCGGAGGCAGGTGCCAATTCGTCTTACTTTGAGCACATCATTGGGACCCGGGTTTCTGGATTGGTCGAGGGGTTTTCTAACTTCGCGCAGGTAGTCGTGAATGGTTGCGTCAATGAGGCTGGCTGGTCCCAGGTCGATGGCTTGGACTTGGGAGTTTTCTGCAGCGAGGATGAAGGCGCCGTAATGGACTCCCTGGCATTGCAGGCTTACGAGGTCTCTTTTGCAGAAGCTGACATAATCAATCAGCACAGAGCCCGGAGGGAGGTGCTCGGCGACCTCTTCGCTGTTCGGTCTTGACCATCCTGCTCGGTCCTCTTCGAGAGGATTGGACCTTGCCGCCATCTCTTCTCCGTATAGGATTTCTTTTTGCAGCCTTGCAATTTCCTCAGAGACAGTTCGCTCCCGTTCTGGTGGCTGGGAGACATCATCAAGGTTTGACGAGTCCGGCTTGTTTTCAAGCGCGTGCGCAAGTGTGGCGTGCTGCCGTTTGGCCGCGGCCAGCTGTTGAACCACTCTTTCAGCCTCAGACAACGGGTCCGAGCCCCTTTGGGAAGGACGGGCGGCCGCAGAAGGGGAAAGGATGGCCTTGTAGGTGAATGCTGACTCAAGGCCGAACTTCGCCAGTTGAGCCGGGTCGGCCAGGTTGCTGAAAGCGAGCGCGTATCGGACTGAAGGTTGATGTGACTGGACCATTGCACAAAATGTGGCCTTCTCCGCAGGGGTCATCAGGGGGAGGTTCTTGTGCAGGATAGTCCACTCCTGATCTGCGATGCCTGACCAAAGATTGATCGTCTTGGAAGCGTCGCCGAAGTGAAGCGCATTCAGTCCGATGTTCCATTGGGCCCATCTCGTGATGTGGTCGTTGAAGTTTCTCCCAGCCAGCATTATAGCCTCATCAAATGACTCTCTGGCCGCTTCGTGCTGCCCGGCCTCGTTGAGGGCGACACCGAGTGAGCACAGGCTTTCCGTGATGTGGTCGACCTCGCCTGTCTCGTTTCGAATCGTGCTGACCGCTTCCTTGAAGTATTCAATGGCGGTTTCGTACTCATGCTTGACCATGCGGAGCCAGCCGATCCCGACCAGGATGTCCGTTTTCTCGGAGGGAATGTCCTGGGCTGTCTCGACGAGGTCGAGGGCTTCTCGGTAAAGCTTCTCGCTTTCGTCAAACCGGTGAAGCATCCGGTTGTATTCGGCCATTCTCTTGAGAATGGGATACGAATACTCCATTTGGCCGGGTACATTTTCCAGAAGAGCCAGCGCTCTGCTTTCCTCGCGTAGGGCTTCTTCGATTCGACCGGTGGTTGCATAGGCCTTTCCAAGCTGGGAGTAGTATTTCCTCTTGAGCGTGTCCGCGAGTTCGCCCTCGGGGAGTTCTTTTTCGAAAGATTCCAGCTCAAGCAAGGCTTTCACGAAGAAGCCTTCCCTTCTTGTTTGTTCATATCGGGCTAAAACGTCCGAATATCGGGCCGCAACCTCTCTTCCCTGGAAGTTTCGTGTGATTCCGTCCGGATAGAGGAACTTGAGGGTCATTGGCGTCTGCGCCTTCTGCCATTTGGGTATGGATGGTGAATCGAGCATGGACTCTTCGGCTTTCAGGTAGCACTTGTCCGCTTCTTGTTTGTTGCCGAGCTTGTCGTAGAGGGATCCCATTTCGATCAGGCAGCTTTGCCTCTGGCGGGAGGTTTCTGCTCCTTCACCAATCAGGGGGAGCGCTGTTTGGCACATCTGGATGGCTTCCTCGTATCTCGCGAAGCTTCCGAGGCTTGCTGCATAGTCGAGATAGGAGTCGGCGAGGACGAGTGTCGCATCTGGTATCACTGAACAGATGTCGATGGCGATCTCATAACTTTCGACGCTCTCCTCATATTTCCGCAGTCCTTGGTATGAGAGACCGACCTTCTTGTAGGAGTCGGCAGCCTTCATCAGACCCATAGGCGATGAGGCGTCCCGTGGGATGGCGTCATGGAAAGTTTCAATCGCCTCCTCAAATCTGCTGGAGAAGAGAAGCGCAATTCCCGTTACTGCTTTCCACCGGCCCACAAGTGGGCTTGCTTGAACATCTGCTCCTGCAGTGTTGTAGCCTGTTGAAAGGATGGCCAGGGCTTCTTCATATCTGCCAAGGTCGATCAGCGCAAGCCCCATAATGGTGATGCAACTGAGCTGGGCCGCCTCCGTGTTTGGCTCTTCTCCCAGGCATCGGAGCGCCTCGTATCCGCACTCGACCGCTTCTTCGAGTTCTGCACTGGCTGAGTGGAGTTCGGTGAGTTGCTGATAGCAGTCAGCGACCAAGCGCGGGATCGGGACTGTCGCGTCCTCGCTGGCCTCGTTCCGTGGTTGTCCTTGACTGCCTGAGTCATGTCGCCGGAAGCGGGAGTAGTGAGCCAACGCTTCCTCGTAGGCGGTGATCGCTTCATGGATGAGATCCGGGTGAATGGGAGGAATCCGTCTTTGCATGCTCGACCAGGGGTGTGAATGGAGGCCAAGGTTTTTAACGTAGAGTTCTTCCGATGGATACGCGAGATTTCTTAACGATTCCCCTTTGAGGTGATAGCAGTCGGCGATTATTCGGTTCTCAGTGTGCAATGATGAGAACATCTTGACCGCTTGGTCGCATTCAGAAACTGAGTCAGCCCACATCCCTTCCTGCAAGAGAAGCAAGCCCGCCAAGAAGTGGCACTCGGCCTCCAGATTCGCGGCCTTCGGGTCATTTTTGCATGCGGTGATCGCTTCTCTGTATTTCTGGATGGCTTGGGCATTCCTCTTCTCGTTTGCGAGGGTGTCAGCGATGCTTGCGAGCCATTTCCCTTTTACCAGGAGGAGTTCGGGGACGTCTTCTGTCGCCCAAAGTCCTTCTTCCTTGAGGAGGATTGCCAATTCCGGGAGGCCCTGTTCCTCCGCCTTCCTGCCCAGTCGCTGCACCACAAAACCGTAGTACGCAAGCGCTCGGGGGTTCACTTTCTTGAGACGTTGAATTCTTGGCGGGTGTTGGGGAAAAGCCTGAGGCGCGCCATTGGCTGCTTGTATGGTCCATAGGATGAGTTGGCAGGTCCTGGTTTCAATTGCGCGAAGCGGTTCGTTCTTTGTCAAGTTATACCCTTCGTTGGCGAGCCGGTTGCTTCTCTCTATGTCTCCGGTGATGAATTCTGCGAAGGCGAGGTAAGCCTTGCATCTTCCGATCTGTTGTGGATGTCCCTTCGCCTCAAGAAGCATGTTCAGGAGGCCTTCGAGTTTTTCCTTTCCTTCGGTGACTGTGGGGGTGTTGAGGATTAGGAGGAGGGCCTCTTCAATGGGGGTGGTGAGGGCTTCGGGTGAGGAGAGGAGAATTTCCAGCATTTTGCGTGGGTCCAGGTCTTCACCTGGAAGATCCTGAAGAGTCTGTTGTGCGCAAGTGGTGGGAAGGGCCAGGAGGATGGCCAGAATTGCCAAAGGGTTGCGTCTTCGGAGGGAGAGCTTCAGCACGCAATGACCTCCGCTCATTGAGGACTGGTGTTGAGCAGGCCGGGATGGTCTGAATGAAGGACCAGGTCTGGTCTACCGTCCTTGTCGGCGTCAATTGCGATCTCGAAGGTCCCGCTTTCCTGGATACGGACTCGGGCCTCAAGCAGGTGAGATTGTCCTTCGGTTGTGGCAAGAGGTCTTTCGCGCCCTTGGGAGAGAATCTCTCTGGGCAGCGGGGACGGTCTCTGGATCAGGCTGGCGGGCTCGATGCTGCTGGTCGCTTTCTTGAGGAACGACTGAACTTGATCAGTGGTCAGGAGTTTCTTGCTTCCGCTGGGTTCGGCGACAATTAGGCCTTGGATCTCATTCCTTGCGTTTAGGAGGATTGTGCCCGCCGGAGCATCCCGGAGCGCTTGTTCGTCTTCGGGAAACGCGGGGGCAAGCGCGCCGTCTGGGGTGGTGGTTGCCTCGATTCCGGCGACGGTGATGGGTTTGGCCGACTCGCTGAGGCTGATGAGTATGAAGGGTTGCGGTCCGACCGGTGCGCTCTCGGCGAACCTGGCTGACTGGAGATCATACCCGAGGCTCGTATCGCGGAGCGCGGGGACGTAGAGAAGCGCGAGGTGGTCATCCTGGAAAAGGGTTTGCGATAGGAGGAGTTGATTGCGGTTGAGCTCTGCCATGAGATTCCCGTCGATGTCTTTGGAGACGGAGAGTGTTGTAAGTAAAGGGGCTTCGCCAGGTTGGCGGGGCGCAAGGGCGAGTCCTGGCGACACGTTCACAATAATGGCTGCTGAGCTGATGGCGGCTTCTTGATTGTTGGGGATCGTGATGGCGGCCAGGAGGCGCTTGAATCGGTCGAGTGTATTGACCTCTGAGCGGCCTTCTGGTCCCAGAGTCGAGGGAGCAACCTGAACCGGGCTGTACTTGGTCGATTGGCGTAACTGGGCCAGGCTTCTCGATTGTTTGAGGACGGTTTCGAGGTTGCCAAGCGCGGGGGCTTCAACCAGCGAGAGAGGGATTGGATTGGTTCCGAATGGGTTGATCCAAAGCCCGATCAAAACAAGCAGAAGGATTGCTGCAGCGACGCGGCCTGGGGTGGGTAGATGCTTCAAAGTAACCATCTCCCACATCTGGGGCCGCTTCGGATGCTTATCAGATTCAAGGCACACCCGTTCTACAACTTTCTCTGTGACCTCTTTAGCGGGGAATGCCTCCATGATGCGAAGGTGAGTCTTCACTTGATCAACTTCGTCGGCGCAAGTTGGGCAGACGTTGAGGTGGTCTTTGATTGCTTTCGCAATGGAGGGGGGCGCCATTCCCCTAATGTAGTCGAGGAGGTATTCTTTGCATTCTTCGCAGTTCATTTTTCCGCCTCCCATTGGAACCCTTCTTCAAGGATTCCTCTCACGTCGGGGTTTGGCCATTCCCGTTTGTGGAGTGCTTCCTCCATCCATTTCGTTGCCATAACGATGCGGTCCCATACGATAGTCCGGGATTTGGCCCCAATCAGCTTCATGATCTCTTCTTGTGAATAGCTGCGGCGGGCCGAAAGGAGGAAAACAGTTTTCTGGAACGCATCGTCCGGAAGATCTCTGAGGCATGCGCGATAATCTGACATGAACTTTGACGCCTCTGCTTGCTGGCGAGGGTTGCTAAGCTTTGGGCGGATTCCGGGATAATCACGCTCTTCACGCTTTTTTCTCCTGCCCTCCCTGCGCCAGGATTCCGCCTTCGTATTCTTTGATACGGCGATCAAGTAAGTTGTGAATTCTGCGTTGGGGTCTTCTTTGTATTCCGATCTATAGAGCACCTCCTCCCAGGTCTCCTGGCTGAGGTCATCAACATCTTCTTTTCGTAATCCCTTGGTCCTCCAGAATCTCCGCAGAGCAGGATCGTAGGCACGTATAAGATTGTTTACTTCCTCCTTGATTTCCTCGGTCGAGTTCTCCCGGTGAAGCCTGATCAGGTCCTCAATGCTGTATTTGGACATGACTTTTTATCCCTTAAGGGCGAATGCTTCTTTTCATTATACCAAATGCTTGGCTTTCAGGATACTCGATCTGACTTGATCTGAGTCGTACCCGCCAAACGGGGTAGGCTCTCGCCTCCCACCCCCCCCAATATGTGCTTCTTGCCCACGGGAGAGTCTCGATTCACTAAAAGTGTCTTCGGAGAAAAAAAGTTCTGAACATCAGGAAACTCAGTGGCAATCAAGGGATAGAAGGGATCAGGCGGCAGGGAAGTCCCAAGACTACGCTTGGTCGAACGCTATCTAGCAAATCGAATCGATTCGTTGTCTGTCGACTGCTTGGCGGTGGCAGGCTCTCATCGGAGATCAATGGCTTCTGAACGGGAGAGGAGTCACTCGGCCACGGGCATTTTCCCGGTGCTCTGATGGCCGAAGAAGCGGGGGGGTAACCCCCATGAACGGCAACTACAGCATTGCGGAATTGTTGGTGGTGTTTATCGCGCTTTTGAGCGGAAAGGAGCCTAGGACGAGTGCGGAGCAGGCAGTCATGCAGGTTATTCATTTGAATCGTCCGATCGGCTGCTTTTTTGAGGTGGTCAGGAACTTGTCCGTGCACCTGTTTGCCAACGCCTCTTATGAGGGGGCGGATTGGTGTGGCTTTACAGTGTTCACGAATTTCCTCAAGGAATACCCGGTTTCGGTATTCCTGCGGATTGAGGCCTGCTGCCAGCCTCAGGACGCGCTTCAGATCGTCTTAGGGCAGGAGACTCATTGCAGGCGGACAGACTTGGTTATGGACATCCTGACTGGCTGGGTCTGGTATCTGGGGCAGGTCATCTACTTGCCACCTCGCCAGTTGAGCATCCTGTACGCTTTCCTGCGCCACAATGGGCATGCCTCCAGCGAAGTGCTGAGGCAGGAAATTGTGGATCGGGAGGGTGTGGAGAAGCCGAGTCGCGCTTCGGTCGGTGCGGCGATTGACGCCCTCGTTGAAGTGATGAATAAGACCGGTCCGTTCTCAACTGACTTCGAGGGTGAGCAGTACCACATCAAGGGCGTTTCCTTTGTGCTCTTCGACGTTCCTCGGTAATGGAGTTTTGGACTGGCGGGGCGCTGGTCAGGAAGTTGCCAGCGCCCCGCCCCCCTTAAGTTATGGTGTGCCCCGTCGATGGCGTCGCTGCTTTCAATGGGAATGCCGCTCGTTCCTTAGCCCTTCCTCGGCGTTACATCTTGGGCCTTTTGTACGATCCCCTGCAGAACTCTAAGAAAGGAAGGTTTCATCCCGTGTCTGACCTGTTGGTTGTCCGACTTTCACAAGATCTGGTGAACGGAGTTCTATATCAAACGGTCCCGCGTGGTGGGCAGACCAATGCTGGTCTCCTTGTTTCATCTCGGAGGGAGAGTATTGAGATTTCATTCGAGACTCTTGCTGCTGGCGGCTTGTGCCCGTCGCGCGAGTATCTGAGCGAGACAAAGAATGGGTTGCGAATAGTTGTGCCGCCGACTCTTTCGGTTTGGTCAACGGCAAGTCTTGATCGTTTTCTTGCCGGTGATATGGCGCCTGTCACGGCGCGGGAGGCGTTTGAAGAACAGCGCAGTTTCATAGAGAGATTTGTTCGGCTGCCTGACTTGCGGTACCTGGATTTGATCTCGCTCTTGGCGGTGCTTTCTTTTGTGGTGGTGATCTTCCCCGCTATCCCCATCATTGTCTTGCGTGGTGGAGTTGGTGTCGGAAAGACCACTCTCCTTAACGTGCTGTCCTCTTTCTCCCGGTCACCTCTATTGTGCTCCTCATCCACCCTTGCGGCTCTATCCAGAGCAAGGGCGTTGGACCCATGCACTCTTCTTCTGGACGAAGCGCTATCGACCCCCGGGGACCCATTGGTGCTGTCTTCCTACAAGAGGGATGCTGGGCGCCTCCTGTGCGGGCCGGGGAACGAGTTGCGCAGGCAAAGTCTGTTCGGGCTCACGATTGTTGTCGCGGGATGCCGCTCCTCGGAGGCATTCGAGGACAGGACAATCAATGTCAGCTCTGCCCCTTCGCAGGTTCCGCTCCCCCCATTCCTGTTGGACGAACAGATTGAGGTGGCGTCTCGCTTGCGGGATCAGAATTTTTGGCTGGCTATGACTCAGTTCGAGAACATCCGTGAGGCTTACCGGGAGGTGCGGGCGCGGTCGAGCTTGAAGGGGCGGTCGTTGGAGAAGTGGTCGCCGCTCCTGGGATTGGCGAAGTACGTGGACTCCTCAGACCGTTCGGCAGCTCCGATCTCTCCTGGAATCGAGTCGTTGATGGAAGAACAGGTATCCCGGCAGCGTGAAGAGAGGGCCGCGGTCGATCCATCCCTTCTGGCTTTGTCGGGGACGGAAGCGTTCTTGGCATCGTTTCGCAAGGAAGGGGGAGAATCGCCAGTCGTTGCGGCCTGCGACCTGGCGCGGTTTCTTTCGGATTACACCTCTCAATCTTTCACCATCCAACAGGTTGGGTTCCTGCTTCGGGCGCATGGTGTGATCACGCGGACTTATCGGACTCGATTGGTCGAGTCGATGCCTGGGCAAGGCTCGAACCATTATCCCAAGACGGTGTACGAGCTGGACAGAGCACTTTTGCGCGAGGCGCAGGCGGCTCACGGGTTGGACGTGCAGGAAGGTTCTGAGACTCAAACGGAGGTGAAGTCATGGTGCTCATGAAGCAAAGTGTTAATCGGGCGGTGGTCAGGGATAACGATACGGGACAAGACGTGGTCATTTCGGACGAGATTACGGTCGTGGAGGGAGAGGAGGGGGAAATTCTCGAAACCAGAACCCGTCGCAGCTTCCTTGCGGACGGGATTGGCGTCGAAAACATCAAATCGGTTGGGCCCGCCTGTGGGTCCTGTGGCAAACGGCTCAGCGCCAAGGGCGTCAAGCGGTGTCACCGGTGCGACTTGGTTCTATGCCGTGCGGACAGGCATGAGATCAATAAGAAGATTTATTGCCGCCGCTGTTCGGTGTGGGCGCGGTTGGGGCGCGCCGTGAATTGGTTGTTCTCCCCCGTGGGGAGTTCGGGGAGTGATAAGCCATGACAGACCATTCCGAACGCCCGGCTTCCTTGCAGTCCTTTGACCACTACTTGCGGATGGGGGCTCGGCTCAACCTGATCGCGGTTGAGCGCTTTCGCCGCTTCCTTCGCCTGATCGAAGTGGGCTGCGCGCGCCGGGAAGATTTCGAGCTGCTGGACGGACTCATCGCCAGTCGTCAGAGCGCGATGCTTCAGGCAGGTCTTGTGGTTCCGCCACCGAGTGCGGCACAGGTGGTCACTGGCAACTTTCTGGTGGGCCACACCATTGACCCCGAAGGGCCGAATCCGGTGCTGATCAGCGACACACCACCGAGGCCGTGCGTTGTCATCGGCAGTTCGGGTTCGGGCAAGTCGAGTTTGGTTGGTTTGTTGGTGGCCGAGGTGCGGCATCATAAAGCGGTTCTCATCATTGATCCTCGCAATGACTACACCCATATGGCTCGTCAATTTCCGGGCGAGGTGTTGGTGGTGGATGCGGCCAAGCTCCCCATGAATCCGCTCGCGCCCCAGCGTGGCGTGGATCTGGAGACGAATTCGCGCGCCGTGGTTTCCGCGTGGAGCGATACACTGTGCCTCTTTCACCGATCGCAAAATGTGCTCTTGGATGGGATCGCTCAGGTTGCGGCTGAGGGGCGCACTCCGACCGTGCTGCGGTTGGTGCGTTTTCTGCGCGCCAACGCTCGAAGGTATGCCCACAATCGTGAGGCCTTGAATTCCTGCATTGACCGCTTGCAATCGATGATCGACGTGTTTGGAGATGCCTGGAACGTGGAGAGGGGCGTCTGCCCGGAAGATCTGTTACGTAACCGCGTGGTGGTGATCCGGACGGAATCGCTCGGACGTATGGATCTTCGCGTCACTTTCGTGGTGACCCTGCTCCAGCGGTTGTTCCTATTCCTGCGCGCGTTGGGGGTGCGCGAGAACGCGGCGCTGGTGTGGGTCGTCATCGAGGAGGGGGAGTACGTCCTATCCCTTAAATTGGAGGCTGGGACCTACTCGATCACTGCCATAACGGAGTTGGTGCATCAGTCGCGCGCGGTCGGGCTTCAGTTGTGCTTTGTGGTTCAGAATCCGACTGAGATCAATCGGAATGTCTTAAACGATGCGGGGAATGTCTTTGTGTTCGCGTTGCGGGAGGGGCGAGCGCAAATGAGCATGGTGGAGTCGCTGGGGCTTCCGACTCCAGCGGCGGCCCAGATTGGTTCTTTGGGCGACAGGTGTTGCTACTGCCGACTGGGTGCGGGGGACTTTCGTGAGGCCTTCCTCATGCACACGCTGGACTGGCCTGTGGATACAACTCCGCTCAACCCGGAGGAGATTGTTCGTTATCAAGCCCCCTTCTTGGATTCACTTCGTTTCCCACTCGCGGATGTTCCGCTGATTGCGGAGGAAGTGCCTCCTCGGACTCCTCCTTCGATGGAGGTCAAGACTCCAGCGCCCGTCGTTCCAACCGTCTCTCATCGGCTCTTGGGATTTCTCTTTTCAGTCTTGGCTGTCGGTAGGGAAGGGGTCACCAGTGTGTACAAGCACGCCCGTCTGGCTCCGGGGACGGGGAAGAAGCTGTTTGACCAGTCGGTTGCAGAGGGTTTGGTGGGTTCGCATCGGCTGGTGCTTCCGGGCCGGGGCGGCCAGCGCACCACGGCGTTCCTCACGGAAAAAGGTCGTGACGTGATTGGAGCACCGCCGCCACAAGGCAAAGGCGGCGTGGAGCACGTGGGTTATCAACACGAATTTGCCTATGCGCTCGAAGAGTGTGGTTTTGAAATTCTGATTGAACAGACCATCGACCACAAATCGATCGACTTGGTTCACAAATTTAAGGACCGTGACGGGAATCCGCGTGTGGTGGCGATTGAGATTGAGCTTTCCACCAAGGGCTTGGCCAATGCCCAGCGAAATCTGGCCGTCCAATCGCTTACTTACCAGTGGCTGATCGTGGGCTCAGAAGACACATCTAATGTACTGGCAGTTTTGGATCGTGAGATCCCCAGAGAATTGAGAAATCGGATTCACGTTTCGATTCTTGGGGACTTTCTTCGCGACTACGTGAGCTGGTGGAGGCAGAGTTATGAATAACGGGGACGGTCTCAGCCGGTTTGAACTGGCGATTGTTCTACTGGTTTTCTTCCTGGCGGTGTGGCCGATGGTCGAGGGGGGCGGCATCCTGCGCTTCCTTTCCTCGGCTCTCGATTCGAGTGCTACTGATCCGGTCGTGACGGCTTCTGCGTGGCTGGCGATGTTTCTGATTGCTCTCGTCGCGATTGTCAGGATTTGGGCGAAGCACAAGTAAAAAGGAAAGGAGAGAATATCGATGCGTATCGTCACATGCTTCTCATTGGTCGCGGCGATCTGTTTGATCCGCGTTCATCCGGCTTCTTGCTCGGGTGAAACGGTCAAAGTCCTTCCTCGCCGTGTAATTCTCGTTCTTGAGAGGAGCGAGGGGACGCGCTGGGTGTGGACTTCGGTGAGGTCCTTCGCGAACGATCTGTTAGATCAGTTAGACCTTTCACGCGAAGTCGTTCTGTACGAGTTCGCGCGTGAGCCGGTTCAGGCGGCTCACACCGATGCGCTTACTCCGGAGCAGGTGCGCCTGTTTCGGGAGCGCATTTCGAAAACGGGTGGTAAGGACCCGTTTGTCAACTTCGATGAGCTCTTCGGCGCGCTGCGAAAATGGAACGGCTTGCCCTGCTGTGTGGTTCTTTTGACACGCGGGATCAGTAACCCCTCTTCCGGCCATTCTTTCAAGGACGTCCTGCGATTGCTCGGGGAGCATTTTCCGGCGAGTGCGGGTCACTCGGTGCTGGTGGTGGGCCTTTCGGACGAGATCGAAAAGTCCTTTCAGCGGATAGTTGCGCCCAAGGAGTATTCTTTCCTGCGGCTGGATACGCGCGTGAGCGGGGGTTCTCCTCTTATTCTTGAACCGCTGCTCAACCAGAGGTTAGAGGCAGAGCCCTCACCCGTGCCCGTTCAAGTGCGGCGGATTGTCGTAACGCCAACATCTACCCCGACTCCGTTGCCAATCCTCTTGCCTGTTGCTCCAACGAGATCTCCAAGTCCGACATGGACTTGGACGCCGACTTCATTTCCGACTGCCCGTCCGACCGCGACGGAAATGGTGGTGGTTCCGGTGGTGACCGTCTCCGAACCGCCTCCCAAACAGGGACCTTCGCGGTCATGGCTCCGCGTCCCCAAAATTCAATTCCCAGGCTGGGTTCTGGTTGCAGGTCTCTGCGGTTTCACCATGTGCTTGGCCGTGCCGCTGATTTATCGCCGGGCGGTTCGCCGGGCCTTGGGAGCACTGCCCGGTCTTGATCCAAACGAGGAGGTTGTCCGAATCCTCCATGCAAGTGTGGTCTTGGATGAAACGGGAGAGATGGTCGCGTCCCAGGAGTTCGTTCTTGGGACTGGCCGGGAGGAGATCACGGTCGGAAGCGTGGGGCATGCCCGGATGTATGTGCCGGAAGTTTCCGGGATGTCCAAGTTTTTCGCGCACCCGGATGGCACAGTCGTTCAGGCCAAGGGGTTTCGTCGTGATCCGGTCCTTCCCGGTTCATCCGTCCGGCTCTCGGACAAGCATTCACTGTATTTCGAGTTCGAGTTACGGCCTGCCGGGCAGGCTGAAGACGATGAGGAGGAGGTGGCGTAATCATGGGATTTCTAGACCTTGGAACTTCGGGTAACGGACGTGCCTGGCGTAGGGCTTTCCAGCGCTGCTTTCTCGACCGTCGCCCTCCTGACACCTGCTCGGTGGTGATGGTTTCGGAGGAGTCACGCTCAACCCGGACCGTGCCCGCATTCGTTAAGCGCACGGTCACGGTTTGCGTGCAGGTCCTGGTGTGCAGTTTTCCCGCGCTTGCGGCTCGCATGCAACGGGAAGAGATATCGCACCTGGACACGAATGACCGGCGCGACTTGGCGGACCCGGGCGGGGATGGCATGGGTCTCTTGCGGGGCGTCGGTCATGTGCTTGCCGCCTGGAACAAGGACCTCTTACTTTCGGTGGTGAGCAAACTGTTTCGGGGAGAAGCGGGCCGGGACCGGGACGGCAACCATTTAGTGATCGATTTGACCGCGATGGGGGGAACCGGTGGCTCGGCGGCTCCGCACGCCCTCGGTGCGGCCCAGCTGGTTCAGGAGGAATGCGGTCACGCAAGCAGCACCCAGCTGCACGCGGTGGTGACGGGGCATCCCATGGACACCTTTTCTGAGATGAGCGACCGCCAGAAGAGGAATCAGGCAGCGACGTTTCAGGATATGTGCGCGATCCTGGCTGGCGGCGCTTGTCATCCCGGTTTCTCATCGAAAGGGCTGGGGGTGGCGGAGCCTTTCCGGATGGCGTCGAACCTGTGGTGTTTGCACGATCCGGGGGACAGGGGACTGACCCAGGGGAGCTTCGATGCCACCGTGGGAGGCTTGGAGTATTTCCTGTTTGAGCACCAGGTGGTCAGTCCGGTTTTCGCTCAAGCCTTGCCGGACGCCAGAAGGGACCGGACAAACGACGGATTGGCCACGGTGGGTTCGGCGGGCATGTACCGCCTTTACTGTCCCGACCCAGAGCGGCAATTGGTTTATCACCACTTGTTCATGGCGGCGCTCTATGCCGAGGCTCAACAACCTGTCCGCAACATCCAGACCATGGCCGCGAAGATGATCAAGCAGTATGGGCTGGCCGAGGATGGGAAAGGGGAGGGCTTGAATAAGCACATCCGCCAGGCGGCGTTCGGAGTTGAGGACCCGATGGGTGCACGGATCCGTTCAAAGCCTCGCCGGGCGCTGCGGCTTTCGAGCAAGGTCGACGCAATCGGACAGCACATCGAGGAGTGCCGCCGGGGCCTGGCCCCTTTGCGCAAGCGACACCGTCAGGCAGCTGAAACCGTCAAAGGCCAGATGCGCATGAGGATGGACGAAGTGATTTCCGGCTCCCTCGCGCACTTTAACGTGGCCACGACTCTCGGTTTCGTGCGCGCTATGCGGGAGATCGGCCAGGAGAAGGCGCGTCAGCTCGAAGAGGCGACGGCCCGCCTGGTTGATCAGAATGAACAGGTGCGGCAGCAGATGGCGCGGCTCCGCGCCGAGGCCGCAGCCCGCCGAGGTCTCAAAGAGTGCGCCCTGCATCCGTTCAGAAAGGTCCCGATTCCAGCAGCCATGGTTCAGTTGGGAGAGCTGCTTCTCGCCATCGAGAATGATATCGAAATTTTCAAGGTTTGCGCCGAGGTCCAGGCCCACTTCCTGGCTCTCTTGCCCGAGTGTGAACGCGTCCTGGTCGGGATGCTGGAAACGCTCCAGGTTCTGGAGAATTCCTGTGGGGAACTCGTTTCGGAGGTGCAGGAATCAGGAATGGCTCATCGCGGTTTGGGCTTGTGCCTGGACGACCCGGAGGAGTTCGCTGAGGACTTCGGACGTTTGGGCATTTCTGCCGCGCAGTGGAAGGTGGCCGCTCAGCGGCTTCGCGCGCTCTTTGCCAGTTCGTACGCCCAGAAGCGACGCGGGCCTTCGGCGGAGGAGGTCCAGCGACTGCTTGAGTCCGAAGCAGAGAGCGCAATCCGCCTTCCTGAGTCTGATGTGACGGATCGTTTGGAGGCCCGGCTTGATCTGGGCCAGGTACTTCACAAAGCGTTTGTGAGCGCAAGCCCGCTGATTGTGTTGGATCCCACGTACAAGCTTGCTAATCAGCTCTGCTATGTCCTCCTGCCAGGTGGAGGCGGAAGCTCACTCGTTCCCAGAATACGGGAGACAGCCCTAGCGGCGGGGTTGTCCGAAGACCCCGTCTTTCTGGCCTCGCCTAGCTCCAATGAGATTGTCTTTCTGCGCGTCGTGGTGCGCATTCCAGCCTGGGCGGTGGTTTCGATTCAGCGGGCCGAGAAGGTTTACCGGGAATCGAGTGTGGAGGATCAGCGCCGCGCTCATCGCATGCCAATCCTGCACCTGTTGCCGTTCGTGTCGGAGCGTCCTTCCGCGACTGAGGCGATGCGGTTTTGCGTGATGGGTATGGCGGCGGGAATGGTGGACAAGAGCGATGGTGAATGGAATTTCACCAGCAAGCACGGGACTCGTCTCTCTCTTGACTCGCTTTCCCCGGATTCTGTCAGCCGCGTGTTCGAGGTGTATCGCACAGCGGTGGAGGCGAGTACGTGGTTTGTCGCCGAAACGTTGGACAAGAAGTTTGGCTGGGCGCTCCAGCGTTTACGCGATGTGGCTCTCCTCCCGGAACTCTCCAAAGGGGAGTTTCCGAAGGTCATGCAGCAGTTGGCCGGGGAACTCAAGGAATTGGCGAGTCTTCATCACCAGAAGGTGTGAAGGAGTGGGGATCGGATGCGGCTCGAACTGGATTATCCCGAGTACGACCTGCCGGAGGAGCCGGAGGACCTGCGCTATTCGCCCTCCCTGGGAGGGTACGTCAAGAAGGAGTTGCCGAAACTTGGCCTCGGTCCCCTGCTCGGAGGAACAGGCGGTTTTGATAGGGGCGGGGAGGTGCGCCGGCCGCCCATTGCGGGCTTGGATGACAACGTGAATCCGGCCGGACTGATCCGGCCGGATGAAGAGGCTGACCTTCAAAACGAGAAGCGGTGAGAAGAAAAGGAGGAATCTCAAATGAATACTGAAAGGGTGAATCAGGACTTGGTGTATCTCAAGAAGGCTGGGTTCCGGCGGAAGCCCACGTGGAAGTTTAACAACTTGGGCTTGCTTTCTCACATTATCATCTATGGGGCAATCCGGCTGGATCAGCGGTTTAACCTGCCTGACTGCAATCTGTTACTTCCCATACCGCCAAACCTCTATGACCCATTGCCACAGTCTGGGCGGTACCAGTTTTATCATTACGTCTTTGTGGATGAGAAACTCCAAATCTTCGATCCGCGCCGGAATGGCTGGCGGGAGTTGAGCCGAGGGCACCCCCCCAGGGAGAACCCGACACACGGCGGTCCGGTCAATTCGGGTTGGAAGTGGATCTGTGTTTACAACGGGACCTGTGGGGAGAGAGAGAACATCATGGACATGATCGCGAGTATTCAGACGTACCTGTACAGCGATGCGTGAGACTTTCCACGCGAGGTGCGAAATCTATAGAAGTGGAGGTTCGAGACCATGGGATTGATGAAGACGAGGGAAGGGACTGGCGGAGCTCAGTTTGAGGTGGTTGAGACGGTGACCCCCTCCCAGTTGGTGAAGGTGGGGGAGCTGCCGTCCGGGACGGTGGTGTATGACGCCCAGACGAAGCAGCGGGTCGATCCGAATTCCGTGCTGCAGCCGGGTCGTTCTTACGGGAACACGGTTCAGGCTCAATACGGTGGGTGACCTGTCCACCTATGAAAAGAGGGCTGGCTTCGGTCAGTTTGGGGTCAGCCCTCTTTCTCTGTTCGAGGAAAGGAGGTGAGGTTTCATGGAGTATCGCTTGGTGGTTACGGAAAGTTCGTTCAAAAAGATCACGGTGTCTGATGACCCGTCCGTGGAGCACTTGGTGTACTCGTTCGGGAGCGTCTCTCGCTATGGCGATGTGGTGGAGTTTGTGCTGCGGGATTCGAGGACTTTGAGGAACGAGGAGTACTTGCACCGGTCGGCGGGGCTGGTGGAGACCTCGCATGAGCTCGCCTGGGAAGTGTGGCACAGATCCTCCGGTTACGGCGTGCTGATCAGCAGTCATACCCATTTGGGATCTTCTTACTTCAGTTCGACGGATGATGCCCAAGACTTCCGAATCTGTCATAACGTCCTTGGTTTCTGTGATGACTACGTCCGGATGGTGTCGGGGGCGGATGGGATCGTGGCGGAGGTCATTTCCTGCGTGGATAAGACCTGGAAGCCGGTTGATCTCATCAAGATTGTGGGGCGTACCGGTATGCGTTGGGTTACGCCGAAGAACTCCTCTCTCTCTCAGGACTGCCCGCGGCTGGAAGAGGCTGTTCACGACCGGACACTACGGGTAGGTCCCGGAGCGCGGGAGGCTCTTGAGTCGATTTCGCGCTGCACCTTCGGGTTTGTCGGGGCGGGTGGGGGCAATTCGGTGGTGGCGCAGTTCCTGAAGTTTTATTCGCCTGCGGGGATGATCTTTGTGGATCCTGACCGGGTCGAGATTCACAACGCCAACAGATTTTTGGGGTTTCGTAAAGGGGACGTGGGGAGGTTCAAAGTCAAGGTATTGGCGCGCGAGGTTCGCCAGTTCGATCCAGAGATCAAGGTCCGTGGTTGCCGGACGTTCTTTCCGGAAGGGGATTCGGTCGAGGCTCTCAAGGCCGCGGATGTCTTGGTCAGTTTTCCCGACAATGACGCGACCCGGTATGACCTGGCGGTGTTTGCGGCGCGTTTTCACAAGCCGCTCTTTGACGCGGGCACTCTGATCAGCTACTCCGGAGGCCTGGAGCCTTGCCGGATTACGGCGCGTGTTCTGTCGCAGTTGCCCGAAGGGCCTTGTCTTCACTGTTTGGGCGTCGAGGCAGGGTATGGTCCTCGGATCGAGGAGGAGGTGCGCAAGGCGCAGGCTTCGTATTCGGATCGTCCGGATCTTGCTCCAGCGCCTCAGGTCGTGACCACGAACGCGTTCGCGGCGTCCCTCGTGGTCCGAAACATCCTGGCTTATTTCTATCCTGGGTTAGTCTCGCATGTTCCGGCGTACTTGCAGTTCGAGGAGTTGGAGCCTTCCGTTCAGGACCTGTCGCACTTTTTTCCGCGCCGTCCCGGCTGCCCGGTTTGCGGCGACGCTTTTGAGGCTGAGCGAGGCTGGGCGGACGCGTCTCCCATGAAGAGGTTGCTCCAGTCTCCCGTCGATGACGAAGACGACTCCTTACTGATCGCTAGCTTGGTGGCCGCTGAACCTGATAGGGGATGATGGTGCGTTCCCGAAAGAATTGGGAATCCAACGACGATTGAAAGAAGGTGGAAACTATGTCGAGAGTGGACAAGTTGACCCGGTCAAGTGGGCCGGAGGACTACGTTGAACTGCACGAGGACGTTAGCAAGCGGGCAACGCTGAATCTTGCTGGGGAACACGCGGCGGAGATTGTGAGCCTGTCCGATGAGACTTCCAAGGATGGGAAGCCCTACCGCCAGGTGGGTGCTGAGATTATCTCGAACGCGGAGACCGGTGGCGAGACGTTGTACGGCCCCGTCTTTCGGGGCAGGAGTCTGGTTCGTTTCACGACTGCTCTGGGTTTGGATCCGTCCCAGGTCGGTTCCAGGTTTCACAAGGATGACGTGATCGGCAAGCGCGTCCGGATCCGTGTCGAGGCTGAAGAGCGTGAGGGCGTCGGAGGTCGCACCGAGCAACGCTTCGTAATCCGTGAATTCGCGCCCCTCGCCTGATGATGGCCGCGCGATGAGCCGTAAGGGCTCGAAGGCCGAAACCCACTCCCTCGATTGGATGGGGGTGGGTCGTGAGGAGATTAGAGAAGGGAGTGAAAAACGACATGCCTGGAAAAGTGTCTGTGATTAACACGAAGAACTGTCGATCCAAACGATTGGAACTCGAAGACGATTTCTCGGTCACCAACAAATACGTTCAATTGGGGACTTTCGTAGGAGAGATATACAAGATCGAGTGCCAAAAGGAACTGTGCCATCCCACTTACCGCATTTGGGTTAACCTCAACTTCGACGGCAAGTGGCGTCGATTGTACCGAACCGCTGGCCACTTGAGATGGCTCATGGAGGAACTCCAGAAATTCGGGATGACTCCTGATGATATCGATGTCTCTGAGGGCCTCGACTGCTCAAGTCTTATAGGGCGAGCCATCAAGGCCGAGGTTTACATGAAGATTGCTGCAGATGGCAGCACATCTTACTGGATCGGGCAAATCGCGCCCCTCGCCTGATGATGGCCAGCGATGAGCCGTAATGGCTCAGAAAGCCGAAACCCACCCCCTCGATTGGATGGGGGTGGGTTGTGAGGGAAGAACAAAGAGAAGGAGGATGTCCCCATGTCGTTGCAACTGATTGGAAAAGCTAACCGAATCCCCGAGGACCCCGAGCAGATGTTGGGAGAACTGGACAAGCGGAAACTCAAAGGCCTGGAAGGGGATACCGTGAAGTTTGCTTTCTGTCCGCCTGATAAACTCCCGGTCTCCGTCCGGAAATTGGATGAGTCCCAGGCCAATCTCCCAGATTTCTTCATCCTTGTGATGTCGGAGGATAAGTCTGCCGCTCGTAAGACGGCTCGCGCCACCGGCAAGAGTGTGTCAGGAGGGAAAGCGTAGGCTCTGCCCTTTCATTCGAGGAAACCGGGATGAGTATCCGACATATCTATCCGACTGTTCTGTATACCGCCTCAGAAATCGAGGATCTTCTGCATGGCTTTGTCAGCCTCGATATGCTGCGCCAACACGGCCTGCGAGCTATGCCTGGAAGAGGCTACTGGGGCAAGGCCGTCATTGCCAGTATCGACCGTCTCTGCGAAGATACCCTGTCTCAACCTCGTGGGGTCTCTTCCCGAAAGGAGACCAACGATGCGTTCTTTGAAAAACAGGGTGAAACAGATCCTCATGATCGGCTCGTACGGAGTCGAACAGTGGGAAAGCACATGGAAGGTCCGGGGACACGGGAGTCGGATCGGACAGCAATTCACAGTCTGGCAGGAGAGTCCGGGCAAGTGGAGAGTCAACGGGACAAGCTGCGAAGGCTCGCGAAGGCGGGAGAGGTTTCCGGCCACGAGCCTGGCGGAAGCAATCGAGCAGGGTGCCGCGATTCTCTACGGCAACCAGTACGACCCAGGTCATCCAAAACTTGATCTCTCATCCGCCTTCGACCGGACCATCCGGGCAGGCGGCGGATCGAAAGAACACCAGGACGATCTCTACCAGTTCGGGGAGTATTTCTGCAATTGGGCGCAGAACCGAAACCTCGGGCAGTGGCATGAACTCCGCCAAGAACATCTCAAGGAGTACATGACCTCGCTCTTCGAGCGAGGCCTCAAGGCCAAATCGGTCAGCCACTACTTCGAACCCATCCGCAGTGCAAGCCGATTCCTTGCCGCCAACTGGCCCGAACACTACCGCGACATTTGCCAAGGACTCAGACTCCCACGCCATGCGGGCAGGGATGGCCGGTATCGGGAAGAAGATGGAAATCCTTGCCTCTCCTACAAGGAAGTCCTTGACCTGGCCGGGTGGATGAGAAGATACGAGCACGGCCCAGTTCTCTTTCCAGGAGTCCTACTTCAGGGTGTCTGCGGTCTGCAACTCCGAGAGGCGCTTCGATTGCGCTGGTCGGATGTGGACCTGTTGGAGGGCACCCTCACCATCCAGGACAACCCCGAATTTGGCGAGCGGGTGAAGAACGAGTACCGAGTCCGGAGAATTCCACTCCCCCGAGTGGTGTATCACCACCTCCAAAGGATGGGACAGGGAATCGGAACCGTCATCCCATACCAGGGGAACGACAACGCTTACGGAAAACTCCTCAAGCGCGCGTTCCTGAACTGGAACCCCCAGTGCGATATCGCCCCCAAGGATCTTCGAAACACGCTCCAAACCCACGCGATGGAGCATGCCATCGACGAAGGTTGGAACACGTATCTCGTGGACCGATATGTCGGGCATGCCCCCAAGACGGTGGCGGAGAAGCACTACTTCGGAGACAAGAAAGGGCGAATGGTCGAGGTTTTCCGCGAGCATGTGGCGGAGAAGATCGATGGATTGCTGGAGAGGATCGAAAGTGCGGAATGGCACAAAATGGCACAACCGATTTCCGTTGTGCCATTTTTCAGCGGTTTATCTAGGAGATAAGTCCTTGATTCTAAAGGACTTAGAACTTGAGACGACTGGTCGGGGCGACTGGATTTGAACCAGCGACCTTTCGGTCCCGAACCGAACGCGCTACCAGTCTGCGCTACGCCCCGACTCCCACGCAATCTAACTGATTCCTCACCTGAATTCAATCGTCTCCAAA
>JAJVIA010000008.1:22870-76655 GCA_022072245.1 Anaerolineae bacterium | reverse complement strand
GTGAGTTTTTCAAAAAATTGATTGGCGTAGCCGCGAAAGTCAAAGTCGAGTTCGCTGATGCCTTGCTGTAATACGCCCCACATCGCTTCGCGGAAATCGGACATACATTGCATCAATTTCAAACGCGCGAAATGTTCGGGCAGGGGATGGTCGAAATACGCAGCGAGCAATTCTAAAATTTGCGCGTCGCTCAATTCGTGATGCGCGGAAAAATTGGCGAGGTCGAAAAATAAATCGCCCATGCCCGCGTATTCCCAGTCGAGGATGCGAATGTGATTGTTTTCGTCGCGCAAAAAATTGCCGTTGAGCAAATCGTTGTGGCAGAGGACGGGGGTGGTTTTGTAACGATCGAACGCTGTTTCGGTCTCTGCCATGCGTTCGCGCAGCCATTTGTAATTTTCGGGAAATGTTGTGACGCCATTTTCGCGCGCCAGTTTGTCATAGTCGCGCACGACTTGAAAGGGTGAGAACGTCGCGCGAATTGGCGCGAGGGCGTGAACTTTTTTCAACGCGCGCGCGATTTCATCAAGCGTGTTTGCTTGACGCATTTCATCAATCGAAATTTCGCGCCCGCGAATGAAACGCGCAACCAAATATCCTTCGGGTTCGATAAAATCAACAACCTCTGGCGCAATCCCAATTTCCGCCGCCGCTTTTGTCGCCGCGTATTCGTTCGCGCGGTCAATGCCGAGCAGTTCCGTTTTCGCGCCGCCGATTCGCAGCACAAAACTTTCGTAGGCATGTTCTCCAATGCCCACGTCCACGCGATAATTTTGATTCGTGATGCCGCCAGAGAGAAAAGTCGTGTGAATGTCGTTGCGTCCGCGAAATGTGGGCACGCGTTGGAGGATGAAAGAATGGTCAGTGGACATGTGAAATGTGCGCGAGATTATAACAAGCCGCGCTCTCTGTGGCAAAGGCGCGTTCGAGCGATTAGAAATCGCGGCAACAGGGGCGACGGTAACGGGGCGCATTAGAGAATGTGTTCTACGCGCGCGAGATGGGAAATCACCAACTCGAATTGGATTGCGTAACTTGCGTTATAATAAAAGCTGCATCGCACCCGACTCGATTTTTCAATTCAGTTGCGTAAAGGATTTTCCCATGTCAAACTTTTCTGAACTCGACCAGCTCTCGATCAATACGCTGCGCGCGCTCGCGATTGACGGCATTCAAAACGCCAATAGCGGACATCCCGGTTTGCCGCTCGGCGCGGCGCCGATGGCGTATGTATTATGGACGCGATTGTTAAAACACAATCCCGCGAATCCGCAATGGTGCGACCGCGACCGTTTCATTTTGTCCGGCGGACACGGTTCGATGTTGTTGTACGCCTTGTTGCATCTCACCGGGTATCCCTTGACGCTCGACGACCTGAAACAATTTCGTCAATGGGATTCGCTCACGCCGGGCCATCCTGAACGCGGGCTTACCGCCGGCGTCGAAGTGACCACCGGCCCGCTCGGACAGGGTTTTGCGAATGGCGTCGGCATGGCGATTGCGGAAGCGTATCTCGCCGCGCGTTACAATCGTCCCGCGCACGAAATCGTCAATCATTTTACCTACGCGCTTGTCACCGACGGCGATTTGATGGAAGGCGTCGCGTCCGAAGCCGCGTCGCTCGCCGGGCATCTCAAACTCGGCAAACTGATTTATCTGTACGACGACAATAAAATTTCGCTCGCGGGGACCACCAATCTCACCTTTACCGAAGACATTGGCGAACGCTTTGAAGCGTACGATTGGCATGTGCAGCGCGTCGCCGACGGCAATGACCTTCCCGCGCTGCAAGCCGCGCTCGAAAACGCCCAAGCCGAAACCACGCGCCCCTCGCTGATTATCGTCCGCACGCATATCGGTTTTGGTTCGCCGCACAAGCAGGACACTTTTGAAGCGCACGGTTCGCCGCTTGGCGTGGAAGAAGTCAAGGCGACAAAAAAGAATTTGGGTTTTCCCGAAGAGCCCGCGTTTTTCATTCCGGGCGCGGCGTTGGAAAATTTTCGCGCCGCGTTGGAGCAAGGACAGCTTGCGGAAAATGAATGGAATGTAAAATTTTCCGCGTACGCGGCGGCGTATCCCGAACTCGCGCGCGAATTTGAATTGATTATGCGCGGCGCAATACCGGACAAGTGGGATGCGGACATTCCGACTTTCAAACCCGACGCGAAAGGAATTTCGACGCGCGTCGCGGGCGGCCAAGTTCTTGACGCCATCGCGAAAAATATCCCAAATCTCATCGGCGGTTCCGCCGACCTCGACCCTTCGACCATGACCGCGTTAAAAGGCATGGGCGATTTTCAAGCGGCGGCGCTTGAGCATGGCGATACGCAGGGTTCCGTCGGCGGTGGTTGGAGTTTTGCGGGACGCAACATTCATTTCGGCGTACGCGAACATGCGATGGGTTCCGCCGCGAATGGAATAGCCGCGCATGGCGGTTTGATTCCTTTCACCGCCACCTTTTTTATTTTTTCGGATTACATGCGGCCCGCGATTCGGCTCGCGGCGTTGATGGGGCTGCACGTCATTTTTGTTTTCACCCACGACAGCATCGCGTTGGGCGAAGATGGGCCCACGCATCAACCGATTGAGCAGCTCGCCGCGCTGCGCGCGCTGCCGCATTTGTCGTTGATTCGTCCGTGCGACGCGAATGAAACGGCGGAAGCGTGGCGCGTCGCCATACAACAAACGCATCAACCGACGGCGCTCGTCTTGACGCGTCAAAATCTGCCGACGCTCGACCGCACGCAATTTGCGCCCGCGTCCGAATTGCGGCGCGGCGCATACATTCTTGCCGATGCGCCCAACGGACAGCCCGACCTGATTTTAATTGCCAGCGGCTCGGAAGTGAGTTTGCTCGTCCAGGCGCGCGAAAAATTGGCGGCGGAAAACATCCACGCGCGCGTCGTTTCCATGCCGAGTTGGGATTTGTTTGAGGCGCAGCCGCAAGCGTACCGCGACAGCGTTCTGCCGCCGTCCGTTCACGCGCGGCTCGCGGTGGAAGCGGGCGTGCCGCAAGGATGGCACAAATACGTCGGCGCGCAAGGCGCGATATTGGGCATCGAACGGTATGGCGCGTCGGCGCCGTACCAAGTGTTGTTTGAAAAATTTGGTTTCACGGCCGAGCATGTCGCGGCGCGCGCCAAACAACTTTTGCAACGCGCGGTTTAACTTGAGCGCTCTGCAAACGCAGAGCGCTTTTTTTATGGCGGTTAATGCTAGTCCGTGCGGTTTGGCAACTTTTTTCTGTATGTTATAATCGTTTGCCGAATTTCGCGCGCCGTCCGACGCGCGCGGGGGGATAAAATGCTGCAATGGTATTTGCTGTACACCAAAGTTCACGCCGAACGACAGTTGGCGACGAATCTCGCCCATTTGGGCTATGAAACGTATCTGCCCCTGATTTCGGTGGCGCAGCCGCGTCGCGACCGTCCAACCGAGAAACCTTTTTTCCCCGGTTATGTTTTTGTGCATTATGACTTGCAGGCGTGGGGCATTGGACGCATCGTATATACGCCGGGTTTGCAAAGTATTGTGAGGTTTGGCGGCGAAGCGGCGATTGTGCCGGACCAAGATGTGGCGCGCATCCGCGACCAATTGACGCAGTTGCAGCAATGGGATAAAGCGGGCAAACCGCTTCGGGCGGGCGACGCGGTTGAAATTTTGGACGAATCATTTCAGGGCGTGGATGCGGTGTTTGACCGTACGTTGTCGCCCAATGAACGGGTGCGCGTCTTTTTGCGTTATCTGGAAGAACATCGGTTGGAACGCAAACGCGTCGAGCGTTTGATTCCATTAGAATTGGACGCGCAGCTGGTGCGGAAAAAAAACGCGCGTCCGTGAACGCAGCGCGGGTTTTGGACATACAACAGCGGTCCAAAGATGACGGGCGCTAACGCTTGCCGGATTTTGCGCCCGTCATTTTTTATTTTGCGGAGCGAAATGTGATGCAGCCCTTTGAATTTGGGTTTGTGCGCGCGGCGGCGGTGAGTCCGAACTTGCGCGTCGCGGACGTGACTTTTAATGTCAACGAAATCATTGTAGCGCTGCGGCAGGCGGCGGACGCGGGCGCGGCGCTCGCGCTGTTTCCCGAATTGAGCGTGACCGGTTATTCGTGCGGCGATTTATTTTATCAAACGCTGCTTTTGGAACGCGCGCGCGCGGCGTTGGATACTCTGGCGCGCGCAACGGCAGAGCTGGGCACCGCCGGCGTGGTCGGGTTGCCGTTATTGCAGGATGGCAGAATTTATAATTGCGCGGCGTTTTTGAATCGGGGCGCGGTCGTCGGCATTGTGCCAAAAACCTATTTGCCCAATACGCAAGAGTATTACGAAGCGCGTTGGTTCGCCTCGGCGCGCTATGCGCGATTTGACGCGGTGACAATCCACGGCGCGCGCGTGCCGTTCGGCGCGGATTTATTGTTTCGCGCGACAAATGTCGCGGGTTTGACGTTGGGCATCGAAATCTGCGAGGATTTGTGGGCAATCAACGCGCCGAGCAGCGACAAGGCATTGGCGGGCGCGACGATTTTGCTGAATCCATCGGCGAGCGATGATACGCTCGGTAAATCGGAATATCGGACTGATTTGGTGACGCATCAGTCGGGGCGTTGTCTCGCCGCGTACTTGTATGCGGGCGCGAGTCCCAACGAATCCACAACCGATGTTGTGTTTGCGGGTCATTCTTTGATTGCGGAAAATGGAACGCTTTTGGCAATCACAAAGCGTTTTCAGTTTGAAACGCAAATGGCGCTTGCGGACATGGATGTCGAACGCCTTGCCAACGAGCGCGCCAAGAATACGAGTTTCGCTACGCAAGCGCCGCATCATACATATCGGACGATTGAATTCGAGTTGCCGCCGCCGCGCGAAACACAGCCATACGTTTTACAGCGCGCGCTTTTGCAAATGCCTTTTGTGCCGAGCGACCCCGAACGCCGCGCGCTGCACTGCCGCGAAATTTTCGCGTTGCAAGCGACGGGTTTGGCAAAACGGTTGAAACATATTGGCATCCAAAATGTGACGCTTGGCGTTTCTGGCGGCTTGGATTCCACGCTCGCGTTGTTGGTCACGCTCAAGGCGTTCGATGTTTTGGGTTTGGACCACAATGGAATTCATGCGATTTCAATGCCCGGTTTTGGCACCACCGCGCGCACGAAATCGAACGCGGAGCAACTGGCGCAAAATTTGGGCATCGCATTTCATACGATTCCCATTACCGACGCCGTGCGGCAGCATTTCCGCGATATTGGACACGACGAAAATTTGCACGATGTGACGTACGAAAACGCGCAGGCGCGCGAACGCACGCAAATTTTGATGGACCTTGCAAATCAAGTCAATGGGATTGTGATTGGCACGGGTGATTTGTCGGAACTTGCGCTGGGCTGGGCAACGTACAATGGCGACCACATGTCCATGTATGATGTGAACGCGGGCGTGCCAAAAACGCTAGTGCGTTATTTGGTGGAATGGGCGGCGGACGCGGAATTTTCCGGTGATGTTGCAAAAATTTTACGCGACATTGCGACGACGCCCATTACGCCCGAACTTTTGCCGCTCGATGTCCAAGGCGCGCAAGCGCAAAATACCGAAGAAACAATTGGGCCGTACGTTTTACACGATTTCTTTTTGTATTATATGGTACGCCATCAATTCGCGCCGCGCAAGATTTTTTTCCTCGCGCAGCAAGCGTTCGGCGCTGAGTACGACGCGTCAACCATTTTGAAATGGCTGCGCGTATTTTACAAACGCTTTTTTTCGCAGCAATTCAAGCGTTCCGCGATGCCCGACGGCCCGAAAATCGGTTCGGTCGCGCTTTCGCCGCGCGGCGATTGGCGGATGCCAAGCGACGCGAGCGCGGCGTTGTGGTTGGAGCAGCTGGAAAAAATCTAGTTGCGCGCATTGCGCCGTTAGCTAAAAGAGGCAGACCAAGATGGACCAAACCAAAAACATTCGCATTGCAGTCATTGGGAGCGGCTATTGGGGCAAGAACCTTGTGCGTAACTTTGAGGCGCTTGGCTCTTTGAGCATGGTTTGCGATGCCGACCCGAACATTCGCGCGCTAGCCCAAACCCTCGCGCCGCAAGCTCAAATTGTCGCGGATTTGGATCAGGTTCTCGCAAGCGATGTGGCGGGCGTGGTCATAGCGACGCCGGCTGAAACGCATTATGAAATCACTTGTCGCGCGCTCGAAGCGGGCAAGGATGTTATGGTCGAAAAACCATTGGCATTGACCTACGCTCAAGGTTCTCGCCTCGTCGAACGCGCCCAAGCCAATTCTCGAATTCTCATGGTTGGGCATGTGCTTGAATATCATCCTGCCATCCGCAAATTGCGGACGTTGATGGAACAGGGGCAACTTGGCAAGATACAATATCTTTATTCCAATCGCCTGAGTCTCGGCAAAATTCGACGCGAAGAAAATATATTGTGGAGCTTTGCGCCGCATGATGTGGCGGTGATTTTGCGCCTGATGGGAGCTTTGCCATTTCAAGTGATTGCTTGCGGCGGAAGTTATATCCAACCCAATATCGCGGATGTGACGGTGACCAATTTGCTTTTTGACAATGGAGTGCGCGCCCATCTTTACGTTTCATGGCTGCATCCCTTCAAAGAGCAACGGCTGGTGGTCATTGGCTCCGAGAGAATGGCAAGTTTTGACGACGTGGCAAAACAGCTCACGCTCTTTGACCAACACGTGGAAATTCATCAAGGGCAGCCGATTCCAATCAAAGGCGCGGGCGAGCAGGTGCCTTTTGACGCCGACGAACCCTTGCGTATCGAATGTGAAGCGTTCCTCGCCGCCATTGCGACGCGCCGCGCGCCATTGACGGATGGCGTCAGCGCGCTGCGCGTGCTCAAAGTGCTGGAAGCGGCGCAGCGTTCGCTAGGCACAAATGGAATGGCTGTCAATTTACCGCTTGAGGCATAACATGGCAGCTCGAGAATATTTTGTACATCCTACCGCGATTGTTGACGAGCCGTGCGTGATTGGTCGAGACGCCAAGATTTGGCATTTTTGTCATATCATGCGCGGCGCGCACATTGGCGAAGGATGTAATTTAGGTCAAAACGTTTTTATCGCAAATGATGTGCGGATTGGCAATAACGTAAAAATCCAAAATAATGTGTCGGTGTACGCCGGAGTCGAATTAGAAGATGATGTATTCTGCGGACCTTCGTGCGTTTTTACAAACGTCTCAAATCCACGTTCGCAGATTGTGCGACACTCGCTCTATGAACCGACGCGCGTGCGGCGCGGCGCGACGATTGGCGCAAACGCAACCATCGTTTGCGGCGTGACGATTGGACGTTATGCTTTTATCGGCGCGGGCGCCGTCGTTACGCGGAATGTCCCCGACTATGCGTTGGTTTTGGGCGTTCCCGCGCGCCAAGTCGGATGGATGAGCCGTCACGGTCATCGTTTGCCGAATCCGGACAAAGAGGGCGTAATGATTTGTCCTGAAAGTGGATGGCGTTACACGCAAGGGGAGGATGGGTTGTTGCGATGCTTGGATTTTGACGAGGATCGCGCCTTGCCTTTGCAGAATGGTAAAGACTTGTGATACCGGTTCTCGACTTGAAAGCGCAGTATCAAACGTTAGAAGCGGATATTGACGCGGCTATTAAACACGTTTTGCATAGTACGGAATTTGTTCTTGGGCCCGAAGTTCGGCGGCTCGAACAGAGAATTGCGGAATTTTGCGAATGTAAATTTGGCGTGGGCGTGGCTTCGGGGACGGATGCGCTGCGGCTCGCTCTCGCCGCGGTTGGCGTGGGACCCGGAGACCAAGTCATTACGACGCCGTTCACCTTTATCGCAACCGCCAATACAATTTCGCATTGCGGCGCGACGCCTGTGTTTGTAGATATTGATCCGCAAACTTTTAATCTCCAACCGGAACAGATTGCATCCGCTATCACGCCGCGCACCAAGGCGATTGTGCCGGTTCATCTGTACGGTCATCCTGCCGCGATGGACGCGCTTTTGGAAATTGCCGCCGCGCATGGGCTTTATGTGATTGAGGATTGCGCCCAAGCCATTGGCGCGCGCTATCACGGCAGACGCGTTGGGAGTTTCGGTCACATTGGTTGTTTGAGTTTTTATCCCACCAAAAATTTAGGCGCGTATGGCGACGGCGGCATGGTTGTGACAAACGACAGCGCGCTGGCAGAAAAAGTGGATATTTTGCGCCGTCAAGGCGGCAAGCAAAAGTATCATGCTCAAATATTGGGCTTTAATAGCCGCCTCGACTCGCTTCAAGCGGCAATTTTGAATGTCAAGTTGGATTATTTAGAGGGCTGGAATGAAAAGCGGCGTACATTGGCGCAGCAATACAACGGCCTTTTGAAGGATGTGGGCGTTGTTACACCTTTTGAAGCGCCCGAGTGCGTGCATGTGTATCATCAGTACACCATTCGCGCGCCCCAGCGCGACGCGCTGGTCGCGCACCTGAAAAAGCGCGGTATCGGTTCGATGATTTATTACCCCATACCGATTCATCTCCAAGAATTGTATGCTTCGCTCAGCTATCCAGAAAAAAGTTTTCCGGTCAGCGAGCGCGCAAGCGCGGAAGCGCTGTCCTTGCCCATGTATCCCGAATTGACGGCGTCGCAGCAACAAGAAATTGCACAAAGCATTGGCGACTTTTATCAGGCGCGTTAGAGGATAGCGAGACTTGAAAGTCGTTTCCATCGTTGGCGCGCGTCCGCAATTTATCAAAGCGGCGCCCGTGAGTTGGGCGTTACGGCAAAAGCATACTGAAATTTTGGCGCATACCGGTCAACATTACGATTTGCGAATGTCGCAAATTTTTTTTAGTGAAATGGGGCTGCCCGAACCAGATATGAACTTGGGCGTCGGGTCGGGACAACCCGGTTGGCAAATTGGAGAAATGTTGACGCGGCTTGAGACGGTAATCCAAAACGCCAAGCCCGATTGGGTTCTCGTTTATGGCGATACCAACTCTACTCTAGCCGGCGCATTGGCGGCGCGCATCGCCCAAGTTCCGCTCGCGCATGTCGAAGCGGGTTTGCGTTCGTTCAATAGACAAATGCCCGAAGAACGCAACCGCGTCTTGACGGATCATTGTTCCGATTTGCTGTTTTGTCCCACTCAAAATGCGGTGGACCTTTTGGCGAAAGAGGGAATCACGCGCGGCGTGCATCTGGTCGGCGATACGATGTACGATGCCGTTCGACAATTTTCAGAGGTCGCCCGTCAGCGTTCGACGATTCTGCATGAACTCGATTTGAAACCTAAAAATTTTGTGTTGACAACCATTCATCGCCCGTACAATACGGATATGCCAACCAATCTTGAAAATATCTTGACTGCGCTGGAAAAATTGGATGAGAGGGTTGTTTTTCCGGTTCATCCACGGACCCGGAAAAAAATCCAAGAATTACATTTCGGCGCGCGCGTTCCAAGCGCTAATGTGTTGATGATCGAACCGGTAGGATATTTGGATATGTTGGCGCTGGAACAAAACGCGCGCTTGATTTTGACTGATTCGGGCGGTATTCAAAAAGAAGCATTTTTCTTTGCGACGCCTTGCGTGACAATTCGCCCCGAGACAGAATGGGTAGAAACGCTTCAAGCGGGGTGGAATGTTCTGGTACAACCTGTCGCCCAAGAAATTTGGCGGGCGGTAAAACAATTTGCTCCGGTGGGACAGCCGCCAGCCGTGTTTGGCGATGGTCACGCGGCGGCGCGCTGTGTAGCGCTCTTGGAAGCCAATCTGCAGCGAATGTAGGTTTTGGATGTTTTTACGGCGTGCGCGTAATTGGTTGGGCGGCAAGCGCGGCGGCTTTGGACTCGATGTCCTCAAGCTAGCGGGCGGGACGACCGGCGCGCAAGCCATTACGGTATTGTCTTTGCCTCTTCTCGCGCGGCTTTTTCCGCCGGACGCGTTTGGCGCTGCGGGTCTTTTTACCTCGCTCGTCGCCATCGGCGCGGTGGTTTCATGTTTGCGATACGAATTTGCAATCATGTTGCCAGAGAGTGATGAGCAAGCCGCGAACGTTTTTGGCATTGCGTTGAGCTTGCCATTGGTCTTTGCCGGAGCAAGCGCGATAGGGTTGGCGGTGGCTGGCGCTAGACTCGTCGCGTTTTTGAATGCGCCGGCGCTTTTAGATTATCTCTGGCTGCTGCCGATTGCGCTGGCGCTTGCCGGTATGTTTCAGGCGTTGAATTATTGGAATACCCGGCGCAAGCGGTTTGGGCGCGTGTCGGTGGTGTTGGTCGCCGCGTCCGCCACATCGAGCGCGCTGCAGCTCGGCGCCGGCATCGCGGGACAAACAACCGCCGGCGGTTTGATTGTGGGCGCGACGGCGGGGACGACGATGGCGACGAGCGCTCTGGGAATTCTAATCTGGCGCGACCAAAATAGTTTATTTCGCCGCGTCATCCGTCCGCGCCGCATGTGGGAAAATGCCAAACGCTTTCGCAAATTCCCATTGGTGGATGCTTGGGGCGCGCTGCTCAATAATTTGGCGTGGCAGTTGCCCGCGCTTTTGTTGTCCATCTTTTTCACGCAGAGCGTCGTCGGCTATTACGCGATGGCGAATCGGGTGATTCAGCTGCCTATGGCGTTGATTGGCGCTTCTATCAGCCAAGTGTTTTATCAACGCGCTTCGGCAGTGCGCGCGGATTCCGCCGCGCTGGTTGCGGTTATCGTGTCAACCTTTGACAGATTGGTGACAATGATGCTCATCCCGGCGCTTTTGCTTACGCTGGTTGGACGCGAGCTATTTCTGGTGGTTCTGGGACCAGCATGGGAGGAAGCGGGTTTTTATGTTCAAATTCTTGGCTTGTGGACTTTGATTTGGTTCATCGCATCGCCCTTTACCGTTCTATTTTTGACATTGGAATATCAAGGACGCGCGCTCTTGGTGAACATCATAATACTCGTTTCCCGCGTCGCGTCGCTCATTCTGGGCGGTTTGAATCAGAATGTCGTACTGGCGTTACTGCTCTTTACGATTTCGGGCTTGGTTGTGTATGGCGGAATGTTGATTTGGGTGATGCGGTTGGCGGGCGTTCCTTCTCGCGCGGTCTTGGATATATTGGCGCGGCGTGGTCCTATGGCGCTACTTTTTGCCGCGGCGATTGCGCTCGTTAAATTTTTTGGCGACGCGTACCCCGTTTTTGTACTCTTGGCTAGCTTGGGCTTGGGCGCGCTCTATTATCTTTGGATATTTCGACAGTCTTTTATGCAAACAATGTTTTCTGCGAGATATGAACGGCAAAAATGAATCGAGCTTGCGCGTTAGCGCGCATCATGGGACGCTTGGATTTATGACGAGAATTTTTTAGCGCACAGCATTGTGATTGGCGTTTCAGCGCAAGCCAAGTCGAGAATTCGTCAAAATGTCGCACAAGATTGATATCCTCGTCATTGGGTTGGAACATGTACTCCCCAAGGTGGCAAATTGGTATGCTGCGTTAGAGGCCGAAAATATTCATACGGTTATCTATTCTCTGGACCAATTTGGTCTGACGCGCAAAATGCGCGCCAAATTGGGCGTGCGCGTATTTTTTGTGCCTGAATTTTTGGGCGTCGTGTCGCGTTGGCTCGTTGGAATTCCTTTTTTAATTTTTTTATTGTGCTGGTTTAGACCGCGCCATGTCGAAGTCTATGACCCGGAGATTGCGGGCCGTTTTTGGTCCGCCTGCATCGAACTCTTGCGGCGATTGCGAGTTAAGCTGGTTATCCTCAATCGCGGCGGCGCTTTTGGATATGACGAACAGAGCCCGCAAAAGAAATTGTGGTTGGCGCGACTCTATCATGACGCGCGCTGCGTCATTTACAAAGAGTTGTATATGAAGGCGCTTTTTATTAAAGCGTATGGGCTTGAGGCGAACAAACTCGCGCTGGTGCATAATCGCGTCCAAGTGCGAGCCGAGCCATCGGTCGAACGTTCCGGCAAACCGATAGCGCTGTATCTCAATAATTTTAGGCGTTGGAAGAGACCCGATTTGTGTGTCCAAGCCGCCGCGTGGGTCTGTCAACAAATCCCGGATGCAGAATTCTGGCTGGTCGGAGACATTCCAAACAGCGAGCTGGCGACGGATAAACATCGCGATTCGGTGTGGAGTTATTTTGACAGAGCCGAATTGCAGGCGCAAGCGGAAGCGTTGGGCGTCGGTTCGCAGGTAAAGTTTTTCGATTTTACCGATGACCCAATGCAATATTATGAGCAGGCATGGGTTTTTTTATTTCCGTCGGATTTGGTTTTCTGCAATTTTAGTTTGCTCGAAGCCATGGAGCGCGGGGTGCCGGCAATTATTTCGGATGTCCAAGATGGCGAGAAAATTGTGGACGATGGCGTCGCCGGCTTTCGGACGCCGCAAACGAGCCAAGCGATTGCCGAACGCGCGCTTGAACTTTTCGGCGACGAGGCCAAGCGGCGCAGCATGGGCTTTGCCGCGCGCAAAAAAATTATTGACGACTATAATCTAAGCGACATGGCGCGCGCTCTGGCGCAGATATACTGGAAACATGCCTGGTCAAGGGACGCTTGAGGCGCGCGTTGTTTTTCCCTGACCCGGCAAGTCAGACTGAACGATTGTGAAAAAAATAATCTTGGCGCTGTGCGTTCTTTTCGCGCTTGGGTTTGGCGTTTTTGCAACGCCCGCGCTGGCAAACGCGGCATGTCAAAATATGCGCGCGCAACGCGTCTTGAAATTTTTAACCGAAAAGCCCAATGCAGTCTTGGAAACAAAGGATTGGGCTTGCGGTTCCTCGTCGGCTGCCGTCGAACTGCGCGTGATGGACCAACTCGCGGCAGGCGAACTGGAACCCGTAGCGGATGCCGTCGAAAATTTTTTGGCTGCGCACGCGCAGTACGAACGCTCCCGCTTTTGGGGGGCGCGCCTTATCCGTGTGGCTCAAACCAAACCGCCTTTTGAGATAGCGCGCGCTGCCTATGACCTTGCCGTAAAAATCGCGCCGTATGATGCGACCTTTTGGTATCTGCGCGGCGATTTTTTTGTCGAAAATAAAATATCGGACAAAGCGGCGGCATCATTTAACGACGGAATCCGCGCTCAACCCGCCAAAGCGGCGGAGGGCTATTTGCGTTTGGGAACGCTCTATTTTCAATTGCGCCAGATGGACCAAGCGTTCGCCGCGTTTCAACGCGCCGAGCAAGCGGATGACTCGGCGCGCGTCCTGTCGGATTGGCAAAGGCAAATTTTATTTTTTTACATCGCCGAGATTTATCGCGGCGAAAAAAAATGGACGCCGAGCGCGGCGTATTATCAACGCGCGCTCGACACATTTCAAAAACCCGGTTGGCCCACCTATGCCGCATTGGTCGGCAAGGGCGATGTTTTATTCGCCCAGGGCGCTTGGGCGGACGCGCATCAAGCTTATACCGACGCACTTGATTTGGCGGCGGATCAAGCGCAGCGCGCGATTGTTTATGCCAAGTTAGCCAACTGGTATGTTGCAATGGGCGAACTCGACCGGGCGCTCGACAGTTATACGCAGGCGGTGCAGTACAATCCAGATGACCCATGGCTTTACATGGCGCTGGCGCAACTTCAGGAGCAAAAGCGCCAGCTGCCGCAAGCGTTGGCAAACTATCAAAAGGCATTGCGTCTCAATCCCAATCTGAGCGCGGCGCAAAAAGCGCTTGAACGGTTGGGGGCAAAATGAAGACGGGCGTTAGACCGCGCTTTAACGAGCCGCAGCTTTTGCTTGGCGGCTTGGCGCTCAGTCTGCTCGTGGGCGCGTTGGCGGCGCTCAACCCGGCGTTTGCGCTTGTGCCAATAGGGCTCTGCGCCGGTTTTATCATTATTCGGTTTCCGGTTGTAGGTTTATATCTTTTATTTCTCGGCGTATTTTTTCTCGATTGGTTTGCGCGCGTGCTCCAAGTTATTCCCAGCGCGAGCCGTTATCTCACAGATGGCGTCTTGGCGCTATTGCTCGTGGCGGCGCTTTTGAGGTTACTGAGTGGTGCCAAGCGCCTGCGACGGACGCCGCTTGATGCGCCATTGCTTGGCTTGGTCGTCATCGGCATCATTTCTGCGCTCGGCAATAACGACCCCTGGTTGTTGACGTTGGCGGGTTTTCGGACCCTCTTTAAACCCATTCTGCTTTTTTATATTTTGGTTTATCTGGATTTGAATTCGCAGACGCTAAAACGGTTGATTTATTTTTTAATTGCGCTAGGATTGTTCCAAATTCCGGTCATGCTCGTCCAAGTGCGCTTGTACGGCGGCGGCGGCGATTTTGTCACCGGCACGTTGGGTTACTTTGCAACAGGGCCCGTTACCATTGTGGCGCTAAGCATCATGGCGCTATTGTATGGCCAAGCCGTCGCCCAATCCAAAAAAGGTCGCGGCGTCGTGTTTTACGGAGCGCTTGGCGCCAGTTTGTTTATTCCAATTATTCTGGGCGAAGCCAAAGCGGGTTTTTTCATGGCGCCGTTGATGCTGCTCTATCTCTTTTCCGGCAACGTGTTCCGTTATCTGACTCGCGTGCGGACGTGGCTCTTGATCATTTTGTTTGTAGGCATTTTTTTCATTGGCGTTCAATTGATGCCGACCATTAACCCGCGCTCCCAATTGGTTCAATTTTTGCAATCGCCCGAACGCATCATTACCGAATACGACCGACCCCTTGAGAAAACGGAGGGGGCGCCAATGTCACGCTTGGGCGATTTGCAATTCGCCTGGCAGTTGGTCGCCGCCAATCCATTCCATTTGTTGTTTGGCTTTGGTCCCGCGCAATCGGTCGAAACGACTTTTTTGGGCGTCACGGGCGAATTGCGCCAAACCCACGATTTGGGAATCTTTTTGGGATTTCATCAATTGAGTCGGACGCTGCTCGAATGGGGCTTGGCGGGTTTGCTAACTTATCTGTTTGCGATCTTGGCGGTGTATCGCGCGGTGCGTTCTCGATTCAAACGGGGCGCGTTCGATGATTTTTGGCGCGGCGTCGCGTGGAGTTTTGGCGGCATTACGGTTTTATTTGTGCTGGGCATTTATTATTTACCGATTTGGGAAACCGAAGTAACGGCATATATTTTTTGGACTTGCGCGGCGGCGTTGTGGACGATGGGCGCGCGCGGCAAGGACGGGACTCGTGCGTACGCGTCTCAAAAACACGGGTCTTTTGACCGAGTCCACCGAGGGCTAGAGCGAAAATGAGCGAGCCGCCTTTGGTCAGCGTTGTGGTCTGCACATTCAATCGCGCTGTTTTTTTACGCAAGTGTTTGGCTAGCTTGTTGAATCAAGAAAACTTTCCGCCGTTCGAGATTGTGGTAGTTGACAACAACTCAACCGACGATACGGCACAAGTTGTGGCGGAGGCGCGTCGAGAGACCGCGCTGCCCTTTCAATATATCTTTCTCAAAGAGATGGGTTTATCTCTGGCGCGCAATGTCGGAATTCAAGCCGCGCGCGGAAGCATTATCGCATTTATTGACGATGATGCGGTGGCTGAGCCGTCGTGGGTCCAAGAAATTCAAAACGGCTTTCAGCTTTTCCCGCAAGCGGCTGGTATGGGCGGCGCGGTCAAAGGCGAATACGAAAGCGCGCGGCCGGATTGGCTCGCCACGGACCTTTTGTGCGCGATTTCCGTCGGCGAATTTGGCGAAACGCTGCGTTTGATGGAACGCCACGAGAGCGTGCTGGGTTGTAATATGGCGTTCCGCCGCCAAGTTTTTGAACGGCGAGGCAATTTTTTGACCAACTTGGGTCGAACGGGCTTGTCCTTGTTGGCGGCTGAAGAGGTAGAATTTTGTAATCGGCTGCGCGCGCACGGCGAATCCATCGTATATAATCCACGTATGGCGATAAGCCATTGGGTCCCAAAGGAACGCCTGACGAAACCCTATATTCGCGAGCGTATGAATTGGAATGGGCGTTCGATTGCGCGGACTGACCAAGCGTGGGGCAATTCGATTTTGTTGCGCGCTGCGGCTCGTTTTGTAGGCGCGATTCCGTTGGCGGCAGCTGGGCAAATTTTGGCAACGGGTCGCCCCGCTCAAAAATTTTTTTATCGCTGTATGCTTACCAAGCATTGGGGTTATATTCGTGAAGCGTTGGAATTGAGCGGCTTGACGCGAAAGGAATAATGCGAAATGCGGACGCTTCAAGCGATTGAGATTGCCGGGGTAGCGCTGAGAAACCTGCTTTTAGGCGGTAATGTGGTTTCGTTGGCTTTGGCGAAAAATCCAAAAAGGATGCTGCATTATGTTTCGGAAACGTTGTTCTTGTATAAAACGTTTAATGCGCGGCGCGGGATTCCGCAAAAAAATGTTTTTGACGTTTTAACGGCGCATAACGTCGAAGAGATTCGACTCGGCAGTTTGCAAACGGGCGGTACCTGGTTCTGGTCCTTTTCAGCTTTTGCTTCGGATATTGTCAATCTTTGCCTTTTATGCCGTCTTGTTCAGCCCCGAGTTGTTTTTGAGATTGGGACGTTGACGGGATATACTGCATTTCATTTTGCCTTGAATAGTCCGGCGGATGCCAAGATTTATACATTAGATTTGCCCATGAACGGCAAGCTCGCGCCCCAGTTGAAAACTACAATGGTGGATGGAACGCATATCGAATCGCATTTGGAGCAAAAGCGCTATGCGTTTCAGGACACTGCGGAAGCAAAAAATATCACGTGTTTATTTGGGGACAGCGCTGCATTTGATTTTTCGCCATTTCATAATCAAGTGGATTTGTTTTTCATTGATGGCGCACATTCTTTTGAATATGTTCGCTCTGATACGCTTAACGCGCTTGCTTGCTGTCATCCGGGCAGTGTAATAGTGTGGCATGACTTTGGCCGGGTTGGCGTTAACGGCGTATCCAAATGGATTCTCGAATTTGCGCGGACGCATCCAGTCTATTGCGTTCCCGGCAGCTCGCTTGCTTTTATGGTCGTTCCAGATGAAATCTAGTCGGAGAAAGCTCTTTGTCCAAGCGCATTTACAAAATTGGCCTCGACGCGCATGCGCTGGCGGCGGTGGGGACCGGCAATCATTCTTATCTTCGCGGCTTGATCGAGGGGCTGGCGCAAGTTGACCCGAAAAATAAATATCTGCTTTATGATGCTGCCCGCGCGCCGCTTGACGTAATCAATCGCGCGGCAAAAAATTTTTCTGTTCGGAACCTGTATTTACATTCCGCTTTGGCGCGGAATGTATTTAGCGTTCCGCTTGCCCAACGCCTGGACGGTCTGGATCTGTATCATGGACAGTTTTTTTTGCCGCTTGGCTTGAATTGTAAAACCGTCGTTTCTATCCACGACCTTTGCTTTGAACATTATCCTGAATTTTTTCGCTTGTCAGAAAGAGCGCTTTTGCCGCGGCTCGTCCGCGCCGCCGCGCGGCGGGCGGATGAGATTTTGACTCTTTCTGAATTTTCAAAACAAGATATCGCGCAGCGTTATCGCGTGGACGCGGCTAAAATTCATGTCGTCGCGCCGGGCATCGAACCGCATTTCAAGCCCATTCAAGATGCCGCAATTCTCGACGCAATACGCGCGCGGTACGCTTTGCCGCAATCTTTTATTTTATTTTATGGGCGGACCGACCCGCGCAAAGGCGCCGATGTATTGATTCAAGCGTATCAAAAACTGTTGGCGCAAGGCGCAATCAATTCAGAACTCATTATTGCCGGACGCGCCGGCAGCGCGGACGCGGCATTGCGCGCGCTTGTCCAGAACGGCGGACTTGGCGCGCGCGTCCGTTTCATCGGCATCGTTCCCGACCAAGATTTAGCGGGCGTCATCTCTGCCGCAACGTGCGTGGTGTATCCCTCCATCTTTGAGGGATTTGGCTTGCCGGCGCTCGAAGCGATGGCGTGCGGAACGCCCGTAATCACCACGAACGCGAGCGCGCTCCCCGAAGTGATGGGCGATACGGAATTGATGTTCGAGCCGGGGGACGTTGACGCATTGGCGCGTACCTTGAAGCGCATGCTTGATTCGGAAACGGCGCGTACGCAAGCGGCTGCCGCAGGACTCGCCCGCGCGCAAATGTTTTCGTGGACGCGCTCGGCGCGCCAAGCGTTGGCGGTCTATGAACATGTTTTGGCGGCATAGCGCGCAAGCTGCAAGACCATTCTTTTTATAACCAATGTCCGAGAATATCCAGCATATTCTTGGTATGGAGCAAAATAATGCGGATCGGTATGTTGGGAATTCGCGGAATTCCCGCGAATTTTGGCGGCTCGGAAACGGCCGTCGAAGAAATTGGCGCGCGGTTGGCGGAACGCGGCCATCACGTTACAGTGTACTGTCGCAGGCATCGCGATTCATTGCGCGGCCAAGCGCGTTACAAAGGGATGGAGCGAATTATTCTGCCATCGCTCAATACGCTCAATCTAGATTTACTGAGTCACTCTTTTTTAGCGCTTTTGGATATGTTGCGTCGGCAATTCGATGTCGTACATTTTCACGGCGTCGGCAATGCGCTCTTGTTTCCCATGTTCAAAGTGACCGGGCGCGGCGCAAAATCATTATTGATTGTGGATGGACCCGATTGGCAGCGTCCGAAATGGGGCAAAGCCGCGCGGCTTGCCTTCCGCGCCTCGTTTCCCGCCGCCGCGCGCTTTGCCGATGAAATCATTTCCGACAATGTACAGGTGCAAGAATTATTTCGGTCGGCATATCATCGCGAAACGGCGCTCGTCGGATATGGCGCCGACCTCGTTTTGCCTTTATCGCGCGCGACGCTGGCGCAATATGGACTAGAGCCGAACAAATACATTTTGCAAGTCGCGGCGCTTGTGCCGGACAAAGGCGTACATACGCTAGTCGAAGCGTACGAAAAACTAGAGACCGATCTGCCGCTTGTGATTGTCGGCGATACGCCATATCTGTCGGAATACAAAGCGCGTGTCACAAGCACCCGAGACCCGCGCATTCGATTTCTCGGCTATGTATATGGCGCAGCGTACCGCGAATTGCTGGCAAACAGTTATTTGTATATTCATCCATTGTTAATTGATGGAACATCGCCCGCGCTCTTGCAAGCGATGGCGTATGGTTGTTGTATCATCGGCAGCGACTTGCCCGAAATAGATGGCACGCTCGCCGACGCGGGTCCGCGTTTCCCCGTCGGCGACGCGAACGCGTTGCGCGCCGAGATGGCGCGTATGCTTGCCCAGCCCGACCAAGTACAACTCTATAAACATAAAGCGCGCCAGCGTATCATCGAGTATTTCTCGTGGGATCGCGTTGCCGACGCGTATGAACAACTCTCGGCAAAATTGATTTTGGCGCGCGGGCAGGTGCAGCTTGGCGAATCGCTTTGACCATCCCACCGCGCTTGTCGAAACCGACAACATCGGCGACGGCACGCGCATTTGGGCGTTCGCACATATCCTAAAGGGCGCGGTGATTGGCGCGGGTTGTAATATCGGCGACCACTGTTTCGTCGAAAGCGGCGTCGTCATTGGCAATGATGTGGTGGTGAAAAACGGCGTTGCGTTGTGGCAAGGCATTACGCTCCAAGACCGTGTGTTTATCGGACCGAACGTCGCCTTCACCAACGATATTTTTCCGCGCGCAAAAATTTATCGCGCCGAATACGAACACACTTGGCTCGGCGAAGGCGCGAGCATTGGCGCGAACGCGACGCTCTTGTGCGGCATCACGATTGGGCGCTATGCGTTGATTGGCGCGGGTTCGGTGGTGACGCGCGATGTGCCGGCGTTCGCGCTCGTGTACGGCAATCCCGCGCGGCAGCATGGTTGGGCGTGTATGTGCGGAAATCCCTTGCCGACAATTCAAGCGGACGCCGTGACGTGTCCACAGTGTCAACGCGCGTACAAACTCACCGACGCGCGTTTGGAATTTGAAACATGTTAGAGTCAGCGCCTGCCGCGCGCGCAATGGCGACGGAAATTTTTCTCGACGCGGACGGGATTGACCCGGAAGCGGTTTGGGCGCGCGTCCAAACCGAACTTGCGGCGGGGCATTGCGTTTGGCTGCGCGGCGCGCTGTTTGCGAATTTAACCCAACGATTGGGCGTGGAACGCGATGGGCAAAAATGGCTCTTGCTCGCGCCGCGCCCCAAACAAGCCGAATGGTTGTATCGCGCGCGCGATGCGCTTGTATCCGGCGCCGCCTCGCTTGTACTTGCGCCATTTTTTCTCTTGCTCGCGCTTTTGGTAAAACGTTCGTCGCCGGGCCCCGTTTTTTACGCGACGACGGTGGTGGGCGCAGGACGACGCCATTTTGTGTGGCGCAAATTTCGCTCGATGCGCGCGCTGTCCCAAGCGCAAGATGAAACCGCGCGCCGCGAACAATTTCGCGCGTTTGCAGAGGGGCAGCATCAAGGCAAAGTGATTGATGCGTCGCGCGTGACGCCCATCGGCGCGTTCCTCCGCAAGTATTCGCTCGACGAACTGCCGCAGCTGTGGAATGTATTCAAGGGCGACATGGCGCTGGTTGGGCCGCGTCCCTGTTTGCCGTACGAAGCGGAAATGTTTCCTGCGTGGGCGGCGCGGCGTTTTGATGTGCGCCCGGGTTTGACGGGCGTGTGGCAAGTGGCGGGCCGCGCACGCGTTTCGTTGCAAGAAGGATTGGCGATGGATGTGTATTATAACTATGCGCGTTCGTTCGGCGGCGATTTTAAATTGATGTGGGAAACGCTGCGCGTGATGCTGCGCGGGGAAGGCGGCAAATAATTTAGCATGGCTCAAGGTGAACCGCTTGGGATTGCGCTGGTCGGCGCGGGCTATTGGGGCCCCAATCTCATTCGCAATTTCAATGCGCTGGACGATTGTTTTGTATATTGGGTGTGCGATAAAAAACCCGGACGTTTGCAATTCATCCACGAACGTTTTCCCCACCTGCCGCTGACCGATAATTTCGATACAGTTCTCGCGGACCCGCGCGTTCACGCGCTCGTCTTGGCGACGCCCGTTTCCACCCACCGCGACCTTGCCTTGCGCGCGCTCGAAGCGGGCAAACACGTCTTTGTCGAAAAACCATTGGCGGATACAACGCAGCGCGCGCAAGAAATTGCCGACGCGGGGCGCGCCGCCAAGCGCGTTGTCGCCGTCGGACATATTTTTGTGTACAACCCCGCGATTGTGCGAATGGGCGAGCTCGTCCATTCTGGCGCGATTGGAAAATTGTGCTATGCTGAATCCTCACGCGTCAATTTGGGCCCGCCCGCGTCCGAAGTGAATGTGATTTGGGATTTGGCGGTGCATGACATTGCGATTCTGCTCGACGTATGGCGTCAAAAACCGGTTGCGGTGACCGCGTTCGGCAATCGCTATTTGCATCCGCATTTGATTGATGCGGCGTTCCTGCACATTCACTTTGCGGATGGCAGTATGGCGCAGCATCACGTGAGTTGGCTTTCGCCGGACAAAGTGCGCCGTTTTTTTGTCGCGGGGAGTCAGGGTTCGCTGCATTTTGACGATATGCAGCCGCAAGCAAAACTGCGCCACATTGACCAGGGTCAAGACAGCCGCATCGGTTTGAGCGATACCGAGAGCAAAGAACTGTATTACAAGCCGGGCGAAATCAAGGTCGTTGCTTTGCCCGCCGACGAACCGCTGCGCGCCGAGTGCGCGCATTTTTTGGAATGTATTCGCACGGGCGCCAAACCCCGTGCGAGCGCGGACGAAGGCATTGCCGTCGTTCAAATTTTAGAGGCGGCGTGCGCGTCCATCGAAAATCATTCGGCGCGCGTCGAATTGTGATCAAGGCGCGCATCACGCGCGCAAAATTTCTTGGCGAGTTGAGACAATGAAAATTCTCGTTACCGGCGGCGCCGGTTTTATTGGTTCGCATACGGTAGATTTGCTTTTGCAAAAGGGGTACGCGGTGCGCGTGTTGGATTCGCTTACCGCGCCAGTACATGAGGATGGCGTCATTCCCGCATATCTGCCACGCGCGGCGGAATTTGTGCGCGGCGATGTGCGCGATGCCGAAGCATGGCAGCGCGCGCTGCAAGATGTGGACGCGGTGATTCATCTCGCCGCCTATCAAGATTACCTCACCGACTTTTCCAAATTTTTTCACGTCAACACCGTCGGCACCGCGCTGTTGTATGAAACCATCGTCGAGCGCAAACTGCCGATTCAAAAAATTGTCGTCGCGAGTTCGCAAGCTGCGTATGGCGAAGGTAAATATGTTTGTCGCCAACATCCGGACCGGCGCAACGGCAGCCACGAGTCCCATGCGGAGGTTTTTTATCCGCCCTTGCGTCCCGAGATGCAGCTCAAACAGCGCGACTGGGATGTGCGCTGTCCCGTGTGCGGCGTAGTGATGCAGTGGATTCCCACCGATGAAGCGCAAGTGAATCCCCACAATCAATACGCCATGTCCAAGTACACCCAAGAAATGGTCGCGCTGAATTTTGGCGCGCGCTATCAGATTCCGACAACCTGCCTGCGTTATTCGATTGTGCAGGGCAAACGCCAATCGTTTCGCAACGCGTATTCGGGCATCCTCCGCAATTTCACGCAACGTTTGCTTGCAGGCAATGCGCCCGTGTGTTATGAAGATGGTTTGCAAGTGCGCGATTATGTGTACGTCGGCGATGTGGCGCGCGCGAATCTGTTGGCGCTCCAAGATGCGCGCGCCAACTATCAAGCGTATAACGTCGGCGGCGAGCGTTCGGTAACGGTTTTGGAATATGCCGCATTGCTCGCGCGCAAAATCAACGCCAACATCGCGCCCCAAGTGCCGGGGCTGTATCGGTTTGGCGATACGCGGCACATTGTCTCGGATGTGTCAAAATTAAAGGCGCTGGGCTGGGCGCCGACGAAACGGGTGGACGAAATTGCGGACGAATATATCGCGTGGGCGGTGACGCAGCCCGATTTGCGCGACTATTACGCGGCGGCAGAAGAAGGTATGTTGGCGCGCGGCGCTTTGCGCGCGGCAAGTTGAACCGCGTGCGCCGTTATGGCGGGTCCCACGCCTTATTTTTTCGAGAAAATTTGGGGCGCCTTTTTATTGCTCTTTTTTGAAAAAAGACGTATTCTTGCGCGAATTCCGATTTGATTTCAGGGCTAACCTCTGGTACAAGATAGGGTCGCTCTGCGTCAAATTGGAAGCTGTTCTAGGTAACGATGTTGATCGCACGCGCTCCAGTCCGAATTTCATTTGCGGGAGGTGGCACCGACCTTCCCGCGTATTATGAACAATTTGGCGGCTGTGTCATTAACGCTTCGATTGATAAATATTTTTATGTGATTTTGCAGTCCAGTCCTGACCCGACTCTGCAAATTACCTCTTCAGATTTTCAGACCTTTTTTCGTCAAGACGCGGACCCCGAGGCGTCGCTTTTCTGGGAAGGCGCTTTGGCGCTGCCGCGCGCGGTGCTGCATCACTTTGGTGTAACGCGCGGCGTTTCGATGTTCCTCGCTTCCGAGATTCCGCCGGGCACCGGGCTCGGCTCGTCGTCCACCGTCACGGTCGCCATCGTCAAAGCAATTTCGACGGCTAAAGGGCTCAAACCGACGCCCTACCAAATCGCCGAACTGGCTTCCTACATCGAAATTCAGAAAATGGGGATGCCGATTGGCAAGCAAGACCAATATGCCGCCGCATTTGGCGGATTGAATCGGATTGAATTTACGCGCGAGGACACGCGCGTGCTGCCGCTCAAATTGACGGTCAAAACGCGCGCCGCGCTGGAACAAAACGTTATGCTTTTTTTCACCGGCAGCACGCGCGCGGCATCCGATATTTTGATTCAGCAGAAAAAAGCGTCCGAAAATCAAGACCCAAATGTGATGAATGCTCTGCACGCGGTCAAGGAATTGACGACGGCGGTGCAAGCTGCGCTCGAGCGCGGCGACGTGGCGGCGCTCGGCGATATTTTGCATGAATCGTGGGAGCGCAAGAAAAAGTTTGCCAAGAATGTCTCGAACGCGCGCATTGACGAGCTGTATGCGCTGGCGCGGCGGCTCGGCGCGCGCGGCGGAAAAATTGCGGGCGCCGGCGGCGGCGGTTTCTTGATGTTGTTTTGCGCGCCCGAGTACCAAGACGCTGTGACGCGCGGTTTGGAACAGACGGGGCTCAAACGGATGGCTTTTCATTTCGAAGCCGGCGGCGCCAAAGTTTTGATGAATGCGGGACTGCGGCTAGAGAGCAATCCGATACTCTTGGAAAAATGATGCGCGACGTGGCAGGTGAACCAAAGCAAGCTATGCGAAAGCAAAAAGTTGTTCTGATTGGAACGCTTGTATTGCTGGACGTGACGATGATTATTGCCGCCTGGGCGATAGCGTATCATTTGCGCATCACGGGCGAGATTTTACCGTACCATCCCACTGCGGACCCGAAACAATATCGCAATATAGTTTTGTACGCGCTGCCGCTGTGGATTATTATTTTTGGTTTATGTCGTTTGTACGACCGCGAAGAATTGTTGGGGGGCCCGCAAGAGTACGGCAATGTCGTCAAGGGCTGCTTGATTAGCTTTGCGGTGATGGTCGGCGTTTCGATTTTGATGCGTCCGGCGGACTTTGCGCGTGGATGGCTGCTGCTTGGCTTGGTCTTGACGACGGCATTTGTCGGCGTCGCGCGTTTTCTCGCTCGCCGCGTTTTTTATTCGCTGCGTCAAAATGGTTGGTTCATCCAGCGCGCCTTGATTGTCGGCGCCAATGACGACGCCCGCGCGATTGCGCGCCAGCTGAGTCCCGCGCCTAAAACCGGAGTGGAAGTTGTCGGGTTTGTGGACGAATATCTGCCGGTGCAAACGCCGGTGGAGCATTGGCGCGTCGTCGCGTCCACCTCGAATTTACATGTCATTACGCGCGAACTCGCCATTGACCAAGTGATTTTGGTTTCCGGCGCAATGACATGGGAAAGTCTTGACCAATTGCTGCGCGGCATTACGCTTTCCAAACAAGACACCTACGCCATCAAAGTTTCGCCGGGCATGTACGAGACGTTGACGACGGGCGTGCGCGTGAGCTATAAAAATCGCGTGCCGCTTTTGGAGATTGAACGCGCGCCGATTACGGGCATTGACGCGCTGCTCAAAGGCGCGCTCGATTATAGCGTCGGCTGCCTGGCGCTGGCGCTTTCATTGCCCCTGATGCTTTTTATCGCGGCTGGACTCTATCTCATTGGTCGGCGTCCGATTATCCAAGACTTGGCGGTTTTGGGTAAGAATGGCGTTCCCTACACCTCGCGCCGTTTTCAAGCGGAACGTCCGCAATCAGAACCGTGGCCGCGCGGCCGCGCGTTCGGTAAATTTTTGTACGATTCCGGTTTGGAAAAATTACCGCAGTTGTGGAATGTAGTGCGCGGCACAACCTCCCTGGTGGGCCCTCGCCCGGTGGACCCGCGCGATGCGTCAATGTATCAGGAATGGCTGCCGAATTTGCTTTCGCTCAAGCCGGGCATGACGGGCGCGCGCGCTTCGAGTTCGCAGAGCGTCCTGACCTTGGAGCAAGAGATGCGTCTCGAATTGTATTACGCGCGCAATTATTCCATCTGGCTCGATCTGCAAATCTTGTTTCAGACGTTCGTGCGAATTTTGAGACGCGAACGCGTTGCCCGCGCCAGCGATGTGTCGCCGCAAGAACCGGCGCGTCCGGATTGGTACGTCTCGATTTTCCCTTCGCAGCATTGAGCGCGTTCGCCGAAACGCGTCTTGAAAATTTGCTTCAGGATTTATCCATCAGGAAAATGGAATGAACGATACGGAAACTTTGCAAGCAACGTTGAATGATGAAATTGACATTGGGCGCTATCTCGCCGCGCTTGGCCGCTGGTGGCGCCTTATCGTCCTGTGCGCTATTTTAGGCGGGTTGGCTGCGTTGCTTGTTGGTCTTTTGAGCGCCAAATCGTACCAAGCCAACTCGTACGTAGTGCTGATGCGTACGGGGACGGTGGTCAATCTCGATTCCAAAATTCGCAGCGTATCGAATACGGACCCGACCTCCGGTCAGACGGTGGACTTGGCATCCTTACGCAAAACCTTGACTTTGCTGGCGGACAGCGAAGACCTCGCGCAGTCGGTCTTTGGCGCGCTGCGGACGCAATTGGCTTCCAATATCATGGACCCGTCCGCCTTGCATTCTTTGGTTCAAATTACCAATGACGGCGATACGTTTCAAATCGCCGTTCGTTCTCCATCGTCGGCGCAAGCGGCTCTGATTGCCAATGCGTGGGCGCAAGAATTTATCACGCGCGCCAATGCCATTTACGGCGAGAGCCCAATTTCACTCGATACGTTAGCGGGACAATTGCAAGCGGCGCGCGGCGATTATGACGCCCAAGAGCGCGCGTTGGTCGCCTTTGTCCGCGATGGGCAAGCGTCCAGCTTGCAGCGCCAGCGCGATGAAAAAGTGGAAATTCTCAATACGCTGGCGGAAGGCAAAACGATTGCAGTCCAAGCTGTAATTACCGAAACGCAACAGACGCAGATTCGCCTGCTGCGCGACTATTTGAACGCGGTGGGCGACACGCGTTCCGCCGTCTTTACGCAGCAAGCGCAGGCGCGCGTGCAAAAACTCAGAGACTTGTACGCGCTCCGCCTCAAACTCGAACGCTTGACGAGCAATGCCCAAGCCCTGCGCGCGCGGTTGGCGCAATCTTTACCCCAAGCTCAAGCGGGCGACAACTTGGCTTTGACGCTGCTCGAGGCGAGCGCGTTCACGACGTGGGCGGATTTACCGGTCAGTCTGCAAGTTCCCTTGAGCGCGTTAGAGAATGGAAACACGGTTGCGGAACAGCGGCAAACGCTCGATAGTTTGATTGCCGAAATCGAAAAACAACGCGCCGCCCTGCAAACTCAAATTGACGATGCCTCCCAAGAATTGCTCGGCGATTCGGGGTACGCCTATTTGGGCGAGAATACGTTTGATGCCGCATCGCCGCTCAGCGCCGCGATTCAGCAGCGCGCGCAAGCGCTTTTGAATCTACAGGGCTTGGAAGATATTGCGTCGTTCGAAACATCGGATGCCGCCGTCGTCGCCGCAATAGACAAACTGCAAAAAGAGATTAACGCGCTCGACGCGCAAATTGAAGTGGAAGAGGCAAAGAAACGCGATTTGACGCGCGCCCGCGATTTGGCTTGGGATACATACGCCGCGCTCGCCAGCAAACTTGCCGAGTCGCAAGTGACGGCGGACGCCGGCGCAAGCATTGTGCGGCTCGCTACGGCGGCAGTTCCGCCAACGCAACCAACCGGCGGGGGGCTGACCCGTGTCGCATTGGGCTTGTTCTTGGGCTTGCTGGTTGGCGTCGTTTTGGCGTTCCTGCTCGAATTTTTTGCGACCGGCTTGTCCGACGCGGCGCACGTACAAAACGCGCTCGGGCTTGCGACGCTCGCCACGCTTCCCGTATTTACGCGCGCGCCTGACCAAGCGGATTTGCCGCAAACGATGTTGGAGGCGCTGCGCGGCTTGCGCTATCAATTGTTCGAACGCCAAACGGCGCGCGTTGTGCTGTTCACAAGCGCATTGGCGGGCGAAGGCGTGACAACCAGCGCGACCAATTTGGCGACAATCAGCGCGCAAGGCGGCATGAAGGTTTTGCTCATAGACGCCAATTTGCGTCAACCGATGGTACATACGCGCTATCAGCTGGAACGCGCGCCCGGTTTGGCGGAAATGCTCGACGCTACCGAGATAAACCTAAATGTGTACGCGCACAGCGTCAATCCAAATCTCACCGTTCTCACCGCCGGAGCGTCCGTCGCCGACCCGGCGGCGCTGTTGCAGCGCAAAGCAGTCGCGCTCTGGCTGCGCCAAGTTCGTGAAAATTTCGACGCCGTCATCATTGACGCGCCGCCGGTCAACGGCATGATTGACGCCGTGGAAATCGCGCGCGCGGCGGATGGCGCGTTGTTGGTGATTGACGGCGCGCATACCGCGCGCGCGGCAGCCGTTCAAGCTCAATCCGCGTTGGCTGCTTCGGGTACGCCAATCTTGGGCGTTTTGTTGAATCGCGTTGGACGCGGCGCCGCGTCCGATGCGGCCCAGTCCGACGCAATGCCTGCGCAAACGCTGTGGACGAGTTTGCGAACGCGGTTGTTTGCTTTGGTCGGACCGCGTGCGGGTTGAGAGAGTGGCTCGCACCTCGTTTTTGCGGCGCGTCGCGACCCTGATTGCCGATAATGAATTTTGGCTGTTATGGGTCTATGGCGCGCCGCTTTTGCTTTCAAGCAATCTGCCGCTGTGGCTTTTGGCTGGCGCGTTGTGCGCCGTGCCGTTTTTTTGGCTCGCGCGGCGCAGCGCGCGCGGTAGCTGGTCCGTTGCCGCGCCGCTGGATGTGCCGCTCGCGTTGCTGTTGCTTTTGGGTTTGGTCGGCGTGGCGGTTTCGATTGACCCATTGCTCAGTGCGAGATTGTATGCCGAACTTTTTGGCGGCGTGGCGTTGTATTTTGGCCTCCTCAATGGTTTGAGCGAAACCGAAATTAAAAAAAGCGGGCAGCGTCCCATCTCGAAACGTTTCACAAGCGCGCTCTGGATTTTAATTGCGCTTGCTTTGGTCATGGGTTTGGTCGGCGCATTGGGTTTGCGTTTTTCTGAAAAATTTTTGCCTGCGCAACTTTATCCGTATCTGCCCAAACTCGATTTTTCCATTTTCAATCCGCGCGGTTTCACGCCGAATCTGGTCGCGGGCGCTATTGCGCCGGTCATTCCGCTATGTTGGTTTTGGGGTTGGCGTCAATCGCGCTGGCGGCGGCGCGCGTTATTTGGCATTGCATTGTTTTTATCGCTCGTTGTCGCGCTGACGCAATCGCGCGGCGCAATCATTGGGCTCGGCGTGAGTTTCGCGTTCGGCGCGCTTTGGCTCAAGCCGCGCGTCGGATGGATTGTCGTCGTTTTGCTCATTGGCGCCGCGGCGCTCTTTGGAGTCGCGGAAACAAATCGCCTTGTGGATTCGTCGCTGCTCGATAATTCCACCGTTACGGCGGCGGGACGATTTGAATTGTGGCAGCGCGCGCTCTATATTGCCCAAGATTTTCCCTTTACCGGCATCGGCTTGGGTACATTTTCCCAAGTCGTTCCCGTGATGTATCCGCTTTTTATCAATAGTCCCGACGCGCCGCTGCCGCACGCGCACAACATGTATTTGCAAATGGCGGTGGATTATGGCATGGGTGGATTCGTTGCGTTTATTGGAATTGTGGCGACAATGTTCGCGCTCTGCATCGCCGTCTTGCGGCGCACGCGCGGTACGCCGAACGAATTACTCGCCGCGGGTCTCGTCGGCGGCTATCTTGTATTTCTCGTACATGGCATGCTCGATGCGGTGGCGGTCAGCGCCAAAGTGAGCGTGGTCGTGTGGATGCTGGTTGCGTTCTTGGGCGTGTTGTATCGCAGCGTCTTGCGCGATGAATCGTATGGATGACGCGGGCAAGCAAGCCAAGCCGCGACGCGCGTGGCTTTCGTTGGGTCTCGGCGCGTTCTTGAGCGCGCTCGCGTTCTGGTTGATTGCGCGCAGCGTGAATTTGGATGCGACGCTTGCCGCGCTCGCGTCAAGCCAATTGAGTTGGGTTTTACTGGCGTTTATTTTACAAATCGGCGCGACCTTGTCGTCGGTGCGCCGCTGGCAAATTTTATTGCAGCCGTATCCGACGCATTTTTGGAGCTTGACGCAAATTTTATTTGTGGCGCATCTGTTAAATACCTTGTTGCCCGCGAAACTTGGCACGGTGGCGCGCGTCCTCTTGGCGGCTGAAGAGGAAAAATTGAACGTCGGTTTTGTGTTTGGCTCGGTGGCGCTGGAAAAAGTTTTGGATACACTTGTGATGCTAGTTTTGTTTCTCGTCCTCGCGCCGTTCGCGCCGCTGCCGGAATGGGCGCGCGATGCGTTGGGCGCGAGCGTCTTGGTCGTTTTACTCGGCGTTGTTGTGTTGGCAAGCGTCAGCCGCGTGCGCGAACCATTGTTGAGCGTCTTGGCGCGCGGGGAAGTCAAATTATTTGGCGCGCGTTCACAGCGTCTCACCGCTTTTGCGCGCGGCATGTTGGAAAGTTTGGCAAACTTGCGCGGACGGCGCGAAGCGTTTTCGGTTTTGCTGTGGACCGCCATGATTTGGACGCTCGGCATCGCGGTCAATTACGTTTTATTTTTGGCGCTGGGTTTGGTTTTGCCTTGGAGCGCGGCGATATTTATTTTGGTCGTTTTGCAAATTGGCACGCGCGTGCCGGCGCTGCCCGCAAATTTGGGCGTATTTCATTATCTCGTGATTTTGGCGCTCGGCGTGTATCGTATCCCGGAAAGCGATGCGCTGGCGTACGCGATTTTGCTGCATCTCGTCGTCTTTATCTTGCCCGCGTTTCTTGGCGCGGCGTGCGCGCTGCCGTTAAGCGCGCGCTTGACCGCGTTGGTGAGCGCGCAATGGCGTCGTTCATGATTCGAAATCAGGTCTTGGTTTGTTTCTCGACCATCAGTTGGGATTATTTGTGGCAGCGCCATCAAGAATTCATGTCGCGTTTTGCGCGCGCGGACAATCGTGTATTATTTGTTGAACCGATTGGGATTCGGATGCCAAGCTGGCAAGACCGTCATCGCATCGTCGCGCGCTTGAAAAATCGTTCGCGCGCGCGCGGCCAAAGTTTGCGCGGCGTGATGGAAAATGTGTGGGCGCTGGACCCGTTGGTGAATCCGTTTCAGCAAATTGGTTTCGCGCATCGCCGCAACGTGTCGGCTTTGACGACGCAGCTGCAAAACGCGCTCGCGCAAGTGGGCGGCGCCGAGCCGCTGGCATGGTTGTATGCGCCGACGCCGTTGGCGCGCGCGACGGCGGCGCGCTTGCATCCGCGCTTGGTGATTTATGATTGTGTGGATGCGTACAGCGAAAACCCGAAAGGCGTCTTTTCGTTTTATGCCGAATCAGAGCGCGCGTTGGTGCGCGCGGCGGACATGGTGCTAACGACTTCGCCGCGCTTATTGGCGCAGCATCGCCCCGCGAATTCGCATACCTATTACGTGCCGCCCGGCGTGGATTTTGAAAAATTCGCGGATGGGGCGTGGGCGGAACCGCCCGCGCTGCAAAAGATTCCGACCCCGCGCCTCGTTTTTTTTGGCGGCATTGACGAACGGGTGGATTTGGAACTATTGACGCAGGCGGCGCAAGCGCATCCGGCGTGGCAGTTTGTATTTTTGGGGATTGTGCGAACCGATGTCGCGGCGCTGCAAAGATTGCCCAACGCGCATTTTCTCGGACACATCGCGCACGACAAACTGCCCGCGTATTTGCATCATGCCGACGTTTTACTCTTGCCGTACGTGCGCACAATTTTTTCGCAATATATTCAGCCCGCGAAAATCTACGAGTGTTTGGCAACGGGCAAACCGATTGCGGCGCTGGGGCTGCCCGTGTTTCAAGAATATCGCGAGGTGATGTATTTGGCGTCGAATGCCGATGATTTTGCGAATGTGATGCAGCGCGCGTTGAACGAAAAAAACGACGCGGCGCGCAATGCTGCGAACATTGCGGCGCGACGCGCGCAGGCACACGCAAATACATGGGACGCGCGTTTTGAGGCGTTGAACGAACTCATTGCGCAACGACTGCGGGAAACGGCAAAATGAAACGTGTGGCGTTGGTGCATGAATATTTTTGCAACATGGGCGGCGCGGAATTGGTGGCGCGCGTCCTGCATGAAATGTTTCCCGACGCGCCCGTGTACACGCTGCAAATCTATGACCGCAATCGCGGCCATGCGTGGATGAAGGGGATGGCTCTGCGGACTTCGTTCGTACAGCGGCTGCCGTTCGCGGGCCGCACGCACGAAATGTTTTTGCCGCTTTTGCCGTACGCGATTGAACATTTTGATTTTTCCGGTTACGATTTGATTTTGTCGTCGTCGAGTTTGATTGCCAAAGGTTTGATTCCGCCGCCGGACGCGCTGCATATTTCCTACACGCAATCGCGGCAGCGAGTCGCGTGGGATTTATCCTACGCCTATATTCGCACGCTGCCCTTTTTTTTGCGCCCGTTCGCGGAAATGTACATGCACCATTTGCGCTTGTGGGATGTCGCCGCCGCGCAGCGGGTGGACCGCTTTATTGCCAATTCGCATTTTGTCGCGCGACGCATCGAACAATTGTATCGGCGCACGGCTGAGGCGCTGCATCCGCCCGCCGATTTGGATTTATTCGCGCCGCTCGAAACTCGCAGGCGTGAGTATTATGTGATTGTGGGGCGCTTGGTGCGTTACAAGCGTTTTGATCTAGCCGTCGAAGCGTGCAAAAAATTGGATGCGCCGCTGCGCGTCATTGGCGACGGCACGGAACGCGCGGCGTTGGAAAAATTGGCGGGCCCGCGCACGGAATTTTTGGGTTTGCAATCGCACGCGGTAATTCGGGAACAATTGGCGGGCGCGCGCGCGTTATTGTTTCCCGGCGTCGAAGATTTTGGCATTACGCTGGTCGAAGCGCAAGCGATGGGCTGTCCGGTGGTGGCGTATGCGGCGGGCGGCGCGATGGAAACGGTGCGCGATGGCGAAACCGGCGTTTTGTTTCACGCCCAAAATGCCGATGCGATTGCGGATGCGCTGACGCGCGCCGCCGCCATTTCATTCGACGAAAAATTTTTGAACGCGCACGCGCAGCAGTTTTCGATTCCAAATTTCAAGACGCGGTTGCACGAAATGATTTGCAAGTATGAGGATGCGCGATGAATTGGATTGAACGCGCGCCGTCGCGCGGCCGGTGGCGCGGCTTGCTTTTATGGACGGGCGATGTGCTGTGCGCGGTCCTGGCGATGGCGCTCGCGGCAGGCGTGCGCGTCCTGCTGCCGTTTGGCGTGACGCCTGACCGCGCGTACGTGACGCCGGGCGTGTTGGCGCTCGTCGCGTTCGTGTGGGGTCTCGTCTTTTATTTTCTCGGCGCGTACGAACGCCGCAACCGCGAAGAATGGCGCGATGAAGCGCGCGCGATTTTGTTGGCGTGCGTGTTTGCCGTGTGCGCGCTCGCGGCGTCGTTTTATTTTTTCAAAGTCGAATTGTTTTCGCGCGCGCTGTTTGCCTATTTTTTTGTTTTGGACGTGGCGTTGACGTTGGCGTGGCGCGCCGGTTTGCGCGCGTGGCGCACGCGGCGCGGCGCGGGGGCAATAGATTCACGTCGCGCGCTGGTGATTGGCGTGGACGCGGCGGCGCAGGAATTGGCGGCGCATGTGCAGATGTGGGAGGGTTATACGCTGGTCGGTTTTGTGAGCGACCGCGCCGAGCCGGCTAAAGCGTTGGCGCTCGACGCTCCCGTGTTGGGAACATTGGCGGACACGATGCGGCTGGTCGCGCGCTGGGAGATTGACGACGTATTTTTGACGCAGAACGCGCGCGGCCGCGCGGAATTGGCGGAATTGATTTTGGCGCTGCGCGAGCGGCATGTGCGCGTGCGGCTCATGCCCGATTTGCTCGAAGTGGTGACGGTGCGAACCGGCATCGAAACGCTGCGCGGCGTGCCAATGATTACGCTGCGCGAACCTGCGATTACGGGCATCAATGGCGTGATGAAACGCGCGTTGGATGTGGTCGGCGCGGCGTTCTGTTTGATTATTTTTGGGCCCGTGATGCTGGCGTTGGCGGTGTGGATTCGGCTCGATTCGCCGGGACCCATTTTGTTCACCCAAGAACGCGCGGGACAGTACGGCAAACCGTTTCGCATTTATAAATTTCGCACGATGGTGGCAAATGCCGAAGCGCTGCTCGACCAGGTGGTCAAGCTGGATGAATTGACCGAGCCGCATTTCAAATTGCGCCAAGACCCGCGCGTGACGCGAGCCGGCAAATGGCTGCGGCGCACTTCGCTGGACGAGCTGCCGCAATTTTTCAACGTGCTGTGGGGTAACATGTCGCTCGTCGGTCCGCGTCCCGAAATGATGCGTTTGGCGTCGCAGTATTCGCCGTTGCAGCGGCAGCGTTTGCTGGTGAAACCGGGCATCACGGGCGCGATGCAAGTGAACGGCCGCGGCGACCTTTCGTTTGATGAATGGATGAAATTAGAGTTGGATTATATTGAAAATTATTCCATCTGGCGCGACCTGACGATTTTGGCAAAAACGGTGCCGACGGTGTTGAGCGGGAGAGGGGCGTATTGAGTGGAAGATTGGGGGCTGATAGTTTGCGGTACGTATTGAGTCGGTTATACTCGAATGGTTATGAATTCATCGAATGAAATGTCGGCGGTTGACGCCCCCGCGCTGGACGCGCGCGAACAAGCGCTGTTCAATCTGCGCGCGGCGCCCGCGCTACTTGCCATTATCACCCTCGCGCTGGGATTGATTTATTTGGCGGTTATTCCGCCGTGGGGCGGACCGGACGAGCCGCGTCATTATGAATACGCGCGCCTCTTGTACGATAAAGGGCGGTTGGTGAGTTGGAGCGACGCCGATAAAAAAATCATGGCGGAAATTGTGCGTTCGATGGATGCGGTGGGATATTGGAAGTGGGGCGTTTCGGAATGGAAACCGGACGGTCAATCGCCGCTGCCGGATGATTTTGCAAAAATTTATCCGCAAAACGCGCATCAACTGCATCAACCGCCGCTTGCGTACTTGGCGTACTTGATTCCGCTGGAATTGACGCGCGCGAGCAGCATTACGGCGCAGTTGTATGCGATGCGCTTGCTTTCAATTTTGCTGAATGTGGCGGTGGTTTTGGCGGCGTACGTGGCGGGGCGTGAACTGTTTCGCAACGACCCGACGATGGCGCTCGCGCTGCCGGTGTTTGTCATGCTCTTGCCGCAGCATTTATTTTTGCACAGCACGATAATGAACGACCATCTGGTCGAAGCCGCGCTGGCATGGATGTTTGTCATTCTTGTCCGCGTGTTCCGCTTGGGTTTGTCGCTGCCGCGCAGCGTGGGCTTGCTGTTGTGCGTGGCAATTGGGTTGGGCGCAAAACGCAGCGGTTTGTACGCATTGCCCATTCTCGGCGTGGCTTTTTTGACGTACGCGTTCACGCATTGGGGCGGCGCGCGGCTCTCGACGGCGCAAAAAAGCATTCGGCTCGCGCTGACCGTCATTATGCTTGCGCTCGGCGCGATGGGTCTGCTGTTTGCGTGGAATTGGGTGAGCGTCAATCAACCGCAATTCCACGATTATATCGTGCGCCTTTTTTTGTTTTTGCCGACGGAACAATTTCCCTTTGAATCGTATGCGCGCGTTTTGTCGCCCGCCGCGCTGCCGCTGTACGCGAGTTATTTCAAATATCTGTTTATCAGTACGTGGGGGCATTTCGGCTGGATGAATATCACGCTCGGCGTCCAAGCGTATTGGGCGTTCGCCGCGCTCACCGTATTTGCCTTTGCGGGTTTGGCGTGGTTTGCGTTCAAGACATTGCCGCAATGGGAAGCGTGGCGGCGCGCCGTCCTGTTTGTATTTGGCGCGAGTATTCTCGTCGCGCTCGGCGCGATTATTGCGCTCGAAGTGCGCTATTGGGATTTGGGCTGGGGCGGCGACCCGCAAGGGCGCTATTTATTTCCGGTGTTGATTCCGCTTGCCACCCTCTTTTTGTTGGGCTTGCGCGGATTTGTTCCGCGCGTGCGCTATCTGGTATGGTTCGGCGCGTTGACCATTGCGCTAGCGCTTTACAATGTAATCGTCTTGGCGCTGGTCATTATGCCGTTTTATCGCGCGTGAGGTCGCGCACTATGAGTTGCACTCGAGAAATCATCGTCAGCTTGGTCTTTGTGGCGTGCCTTGCGCTTGGCGTTGTTTTTGTGTCCAGTTATTTGGGCGACCGCCAAAAATTTCGCGGCGAAATTATCCAGATGCAATTTGATTTACTGCAAGGCAAGGATTACGTATTGAATGGTCGCCCGATGTACCTGCCCGCGTTTCAAAATCGCGTGCTGTTCCCTTTGGCGCTCTATGCCGTGACCCAGAGCAAGTTGTTGGATGCGAACGATGCGTTTCTCTTGTTGCGTTTGCTGACCGCGTTCTTGGCGCTGGCGACCATGTGGTGGGCAGCGCGCGGTATTTCCAATTGTTCGCCCAAACTGGCGGCGGGCGGCGCGCTGCTTTTGGCTTTTAGTTTGATTTTCACCTTTCAATTTGCATGGGAACATCCCACCGACCTGCTGGATGTTTTCTTTGTCGCGTTAATGACGCTGGCGACGGTTCAAAAACGTCTGCTGCTCTTGTTGGGAATTGCGCTCGTGGCGGCGCTCAATCGTGAATCAGCCGCGTTTGCGAGCGTGTTGTGGGCGTTTTGTTACGCGCTGGATGAAAAACGGCGCGTGCAGTTTGGCGAAATCAGCCGCGCCGTTATTTTGATTGTCGCGCCCTATGCGGCGGCGCTAGCGCTGCGTTATGCGTTCGGCGGCGCGCGCGCGGTGGGCTCCAGTACGCAAATGGTGACGGCGTTGACGAGTCTGCAAAATGACATCAAAATTCTGACCGATTATTTCACGCCATTCAACTGGCTCACGTTGGCGATAGCGCTTTTCATTCCGCCGCTGTTGTGGTTGGCGGTCAATTGGCGGACGACGATTTGGTTGCAGCGTCGGCTCGTGTATGCGGCGTTGTTTTTAATCTTGATTTCATTTTTGTTTGGTATCGTGAGCGAATTGCGAATTTTTATACCGAGCGTTGTAATTCTCGTTTTGATGGGGGTGTGGAGCGAAACGCCGCGCCCGGTCACGCCGCCGATGGCGTAAAATTGTAATAAAGGAGCGCTAGACATGACAAAACAAATGTTTCAGAAATGGTTCGCGCGCGGATTGGGGTTGGCGGGGCTGATTTTTTTGGCGGTTGCCATGAATACGCCCGCGCCCGTGCTGGCAAGCGCGCCCGCGCGGCCAGCGGCTGCGACCACCGGTGCCGCGAGTTTGTTTGGCATTGACGACGGCGGCGTGTTGGCGAATTCTGACGCCGCGCGCGCGCTCGCCGCCGCCACCGGCGTAAATTGGGAACGCATTTCGGTCTATTGGAGTAGTCTCGAACCGACGCCGGGCAATTACAATTTTGCTTCGGCGGATGCCGTTATCCCACCGTTATTGGCGGCGGACCTCTCGCCGATTGTGTATTTGGAACAAAATCCGAGTTGGGCTTCCAATACGACCTGTGGCCCCGTCAACGACGTCCAAGCGTTTGCCGATATGCTGGGCGCGCTGGCAGCGCGTTATCCGAAGGTCCAAGTTTGGGCGACGTACAACGAAGTAGATTTTGATTATACCGATCTGAATCAACACACCGGCGGCTGTTTTGGCGCGCGCAGCAAAGGCGGCGTCAACAATAACGACGTCCGCGATTATATCGAGTACGCGGAAATGCTGCGGGCGGCATGGCTCGCGGTACACGCGGCGAATCCCGATGCGCGGCTGGCGAGCGGCGCAGTGGCGTACGACAATTTTAATGTTGGCACGGCTCCGTCCGACTATCCCGGGCATGGGCAAGGCGGCTTGTTCAATTCCAATTTCGCCGCCGATTTATTCAAGTACATGAAAGCCAATCCATTGCCTAACGACGAAAAGTATATGGACATGTTGTTGTTCAATTACTACAACCTCTATGGACCGTATTGGCAAAAGAAAGCGTCGGGCTATGGGATTCAAGCCAAGACCAAAGTTTTGCGTAAATTGATGAGCAACGCCGGTATCGCAACGATTCCGCTCTTTGTGAGCGAGACGGGCGAATCTTCCAATGCGGGTTGGATCAACGCCAAAACCCAAGCGCGTTGTTTGAACATGACAATGGTGCGCGGCGCGGCGGCAAAATTATCCGGCATCGTTTGGTGGACCTTTCGCGATTTTCCCGATAACGCGACCTATCCGAGAAATACATGGAAGTACGGCATTGTGGACCAAAATCTCCAACCGAAACCATCTTATACGGCGCTTCAGACCCTTGCCGCCGAATTGAACGGTTTGGATTTTGCCAAAAACAGGAGCAACAAGAACGGGTTCAAAGGCGTGGAGGCATATTACTTTGCCGGCGGCGGCTTGAAAAAATATGTCGTGTGGACTTTTAGCAAACCGAATCCGCCCGACCCGTGGGTGCGACCCGAATGTGCTTGGCCCCGCAACGCGGCGACCGCTTCATTCCAAGCCACTTCGCTGCGCGTCGTAAGCTATTTGGGCAAAGTGAAAACGATTCAGGACAATAGTAAAAAGGACAAAGACCCTGCCGTTGGTAAAATCACTATCAATGTGAACGCCAACCCACAGATTGTCCAAGTCAATCCCTGATAACATCGCGTCATCATATTTCGAGAGAGGAAGCAAGTCTTTTGGTTCGTACTCTTTTATTCACAGCATGTATCGCGTGTTTGAGCATTGTGGTCGCGTGCGCTGCGCCCTCCACGCCTGTTGTCCTGGCGCCGCCGCAAGCGTCTGAATCGCCCACCGCGCTTTCTTCGCCCACCGCGCTCCCGGACACACCCACTGCGCTTTCTTCGCCCACCGCCGCGCCCTCTTTGCCCACGCAAGCGCCGCCGACAGAACGCGCCACCGCGCTTCCTTCGCCCACTACCGCGCCCGCCACCGCGACCCCTCCGCCCACCGCTGTCCCCGTCGCGCCGCCGCTGACCCATTACTTTGGCGTCAGTTCAAATGGCGAAGTCGCCGCCAATGATGAGGTTCGCGCGCTGGCAATTTTGAGCGGCGCGCAGATGGTGCGAACCAGCATCGCGTGGCGCCAAGTCGAACCGACGCAGGGCAAATACGATTGGCGCTATGCCGACAGCGCGTTTCACGCTTTGACTGACAACAATCTGGAACCGCTGGTATTAATTATGGACAATACCGAGTGGGGCGCGTCCACAAAATGCGGACCCGTTTCCGATTTGTTGGCATACGACCAATTTTTGCGCCAACTCGCCGCGCGGTATCCGAATGTAACATACTGGGCGTTGTATAACGAACCCGATAATGCGTACGGCGAGGCGGCTTCTACGGGCGGCTGTTTTGGCGGCGACGATGTGGACGGCAATGGCAAACCCGATTACGCGGATTATGCCGCTCAACTTCAAGTGGCATGGCGCGCGCTTCATGCCGGCAACCCCGATGCCAAGTTGGTTGTTGGCGCGATTGCGTTTGACAATTTTGACCAAGCCACCGCGCCGCCCGGTTATCCCGGCGGCGGGAACGGCGGCATTTTCAATGCCAAGTTTCTCGACAACCTGTTTGCGTATATGCAAGCGAATCCGCCGCCGCCCGGCGAAAAATATTTCGACCTGTTGGGTTTTAATTATTACAACATCTATGGCCCGTATTGGGAAGGACGTTCCGAGGGCAAGGGCGTCAGCGCCAAAGCGAACGCGTTGACCAAGTTGATGCAGCAGTACGGCTTGGCTGCGCCGCTGCTGGTGAGCGAAACCGGCGACGATTCGGGGACGATTGGCGATGACGCGCAAAGCGCTTTTCTCGCCAAGACGTTTGTGCGCGGCATGGGGAGTAATATCGCGCACATGATTTGGTGGACGTTCCAAGATTTTCCCGATACCGCTCCTCCTCCGTCCAATACGTGGAAGTACGGTTTGATTGACCAAAACGCCAAACCGAAACCTTCGTACAGCGCGTTTCAAACCGTCGCCAAACTGCTTGGCGACGCGCAATTTGTTCAACCGTTGAACGTTCGGGGCGGCGAAGGATATCTATTCAACAAAGACGGCGCGGGGGTCGCAGTCCTTTGGTCGTCGTCCGCAGAGCCGATTTCTGTTTCGTTCGTGGGCAATGTGTTGAATGTGACCGATATGTACGGCGCAGTGCGCGCCGTGTCCGATGGTTCGCCCGAAGACCATAATCCGGATTCGGGGCGCATCGCCTTGCAATTGAATCAAAATCCAACCTATGTTCAAACAGTTCAATAATTCATTGCGCGGCTGGACGATTTGGCGCTGGTTGCTTTTGGGCGCGCTGGGCTTGAGTTTGATGACGCTGCCGCGCGCCGCGTTCGCCGATGGGCCCATCACGCCCGATTTTTTTTCAATGGACGACGGCGGCGTAACTTTGGCGAATCCCGCGTTCACGGCGTTGGCTCGCGCGACGGGCGCGCCCTATTTGCGGACGGCGGTTTATTGGAGCGCGGTGGAACCAACCAATACGACGCCCGCCAATTACAATTGGTCGCTGCTTGACTCTTATTTTAATCGCGCATTTAGCGCGGACATTATTCCGCTGGCGTACGTTGCCGAAAATCCGTCATGGGCGGCAAATACCGCGTGTGGTCCCATTGATACGACAAACGAAACCCTGCGCGCCGAATTTGCGGAATTTGTGGGCGCGCTCGCGGCGCGTTATCCGCAAATCAAACGCTGGGGCTTGTACAATGAATCCGACGGCAGCCGCGTGGATTTGCACACCGGCGGCTGTTTTGGCGATACGGTGAACGGCGACTTGAACGCCAATGGCGTTCCCGATTATGCCGAATACGCCGAGATGGCGGGCATTGCGCGCGACGCAGTGCATCAAGCCAATCCCGACGCTCAACTCTTTATCACGGTCGCCTTTGACGATTTTGATATTCCGACGTGTCCCCCCGGTTACACGTGTCTCCCGCCTTCTCACTTTGATTATCATTTTTTGCCGAACCTTTTTCAATATATGGCGGCGCATCCCCGCCCCGGTGGCGCGCCCTATGCCGACGCGCTCGCGTTTACCTATTACGACATTTACGGCCCGTATTGGGAAAGACAATCCAGCGGCGCGGGTTCGCACGGCATCCAAGCCAAAGCCGCCGCGATTCGAAAACGGATGCAGGATGCGGGTATTGCCATGCCGCTTTTGGTGGTCGAAACGGGCGATGATTCGCAAGCGGGATGGATTGGCGCGGACGGGCAGAGCCGTTGTTTAGCCATTTCGCATGTGCGCGGCATGGCGAGCGGATTGCAATTGATGACTTGGTGGACCTTTGTGGACAATCCCGTCAAGACTTGGTATTACGGTTTGGTGGACGTGAATCAAAATTTGAAGCCCTCTTATACCGCGTATCAAACCCTGTTTCAGCAAATGAACGGCTGGACGTATAGTAAACGGTGGGAAAAAAATAAATCCGTCGAAGCGTATCTCTTTACGCTGGGCGGCAAAAAGAAATGGGTGGCATGGTCCAATCGCGCGCAATCCGACGGAAAATCGCCGTGCGCGTATCCGCGTAAAAAAGCCCGCATGAATTTTCGCGCGAAACGTTTGAGCGTGACCGACCTGTACGGCAACGCCAAAATTATCCGCGACAATCACGCCGGCGATTTGAATCCGCGCCCGGGACGCATTCGTCTTGCGTTGGATGGTTCGCCGCAATATGTCGTCGTCAACCCCTGAGCGCGCCGCGCCGCCCGATGTGACAATCTCGATTGTCAATACCAACAATCGCGACCTTCTCCAAACTTGTCTGTATTCGCTGTTTGAAACGACGCGCGCCCAAATGCAAGTGATTGTGGTGGACAATGCCTCCACCGACGGCAGCGCCGCGCGGGTGCAGCGCGAATTTCCCCAAGTCACGCTTTTGGAAAATGAAACGCGCGCCGGTTTCGCCGCAAGTCACAATCGCGCGTTGGAATGTGGCGCGGGCCGTTATCTCTTGATCCTCAACGAGGACACCAAACTTTTGCCCCGCTGTTTGGATACTCTGATTGCGTTCATGGACGCGCATCCCGACGCGGGCGCGTGCGGTCCGCGTTTGTGGAATGGCGACGGTTCGCTTCAGCGCACTGCCAATCGTTTTCCTACGCTGGCGTTTGGCGTCTGTGAAGCGCTGGCGCTCAATCGTTTGTTTCCCAACAATCCGGTTTGGCGACAGAATACGTATGCCGAATGGGACCGCGCGACAACGCGCCAAGTGGATGCGGTTTCCGGCGCGGCGCTGCTCGTGCGCGCCGCCGCGATTTCCCAAGTCGGTTTGCTCGACCCGCAATTTTTTATCTATCACGAAGAGGTGGATTGGTGTTTGCGTTTGCGGCAGCGCGGCTGGAAAACGTTTTACGTCGCCGACGCGCAATTGATTCATTACGGCGGCTCGAGTACGGCGGCGCGCGCGCCAGAAAAATTTCACCGGATTTATTGGGACAGTTTTTTGTATTACTATCGCAAACATTTCGGCGCGCCGGCGTACTGGCTGGTGCGCGGTTTATTTGAAACGCGCATGGCGGCGCATCGTTTGAAACATAAAATAGCCCGCGCGTGTTTTTGAATGAATGTCTGTGTTGCATTTTTTTCGCCGCGCGACGCCGTTGTTGGCATTAGCCAACGCTAGCGCGCTGGTCTTGCAATTTTTCACGACCATCCTCATCGCGCGCGCGTTCGGCGCGACCGCGCAAATGGACGCGTACACGCTCGCCGTTTCGATTCCCGAATCTTTGCAATATGTGCTGATGCTTGCCACGTTGAGCGTCGTCTTTACGCCAATGTTTATCCAAGCGCGCGCAGAGCGCGGCGAAGCGGACGCGTGGAGCATGGCATTGTCGCTGCTGTTACTCGTCGCGGGCGCGGTGGCGCTGGCGCTGCCGCTTTTGGCGTGGGCGCTGCCGTGGTTGATGGAATGGCTCGCGCCCGGTTTCGCGCCCGCCACGCGCGCGCTCGCGGTGGAATTGACGCGCTTGATTTTGCCGGGCTTGATCTATTACGCGACGGCGGGCTTGCTGTTGGGAATTTGTTATGCCTATCGCGATTTTGCGACGGCGGCGTTAAATACCTTTTTGGTCGCGCTGTTGAACCTCTTGGCGTTTTTTATTTTTGTAGAATGGTTGCAGCAGGGCGTGCGCGGCTTGATGGTGGGCCGTTTATTGATTTTGATAACGCTGGAAATTTTTTTACTCGCGCGCACCTTGCGTTGGAAACGCGTGGCGGCAAAAATTCAACTGCGCCAGCCGCGCGTGTGGCAGCTCTTGACGTATTTGCCGCCCTACATGTTTGGCGCGTTGAGCGGTCAACTCGAATTGCTCGTGAATCGCGCGCTGGTTTCAACGCTGGGCGCGGGCAGCGTCGCCGCTTGGGGTTACGGTCAGCGTCTCGCCGAAATCCCGCTCGCGGTTTTGGGCGGCGCGATTGGGACAACGTACCTGCCCGAATTTGCCGACCAAGTGGCGGAAGGAAAAACCGCCGCGGCGAGCGCGCAATGGAATCGTACCGCGCTGCGCGTGACGCTGTGGCTTGCGCCCATCGCCGCGTTTTTGATTGCGCTCGGCGCGCCGTTCATCGCATTATTGTTTCAGCGCGGCGCATTCGACGCGACGGCAACGCGCTATAGCGCGCTGGCGTTGGCGGGACTCGCGTTCGGTTTGCCGTGGCGCGGCGTGGGCGGCTTGCTTGTGCGCGGGATGCCCGCGTTCAAGACGCGGCGCTTGCCCTTGATCTTGAGCGCGCTCTCGTCCGGCGCGAGTATCCTGTTGGCGTTCGCGCTGCTCGGCGTGTGGGGCGTATTCGGCGTCGCGTTGGCGGCATCGCTTGGCGACATTCTCTTTGTCGGCGTCGGCGCGACCGAGTTTTGGCGGCGTTTGCGCGCGACAGACGCGCGCGCGACGATACTGGAATTTTTCAAGCTGTTGTGCGCGGCGGCGCTTGGCGGCATCGTCGCGTTTGGCTGCGCGCAATGGCTCGCCGCAAATAGCTCTGCCAATGAAATCATTTTGGCGTTGCTTCAGGTGAGTTTGGGCGCGGCGGCGGGGGGCTTGAGCTTTGTCGGCGCGAGCATGGTCTTGAACGTCGCTGCGGTGCGCGCACAGTGGCGAAATGTGCGGACGCGGATGATTTGGTTTTGATGACGCCGCAAAATATCTTGTATCTCTCGACGCTTGGCGGTTTGGGCGGCGGCGAAAGCGCGCTGCGCGCCGATATTACCGCGCTCGACCGCGCGCAATTTTCGCCGCATGTTATTTGCGCGGAACCGGGCGCGTTTGTGGACGCGCTGCGCGCAAGCGCCGTACCCGTAGAGATTTTTCCGTTCGCGCTGCCGTATTTCAAATATGGTTTTTTGCCTGTGCTTACGCCGTCCTTTTTTCGCCGCCTCTATGCGTATGCGCGTCGCCAACGGATCGCTTTGATTCACTGCAACGATTTAGAGACTGTGTATTATGCCGCGCCCGTTGCGCGTTGGCTGCGCGCGCCGTTGGTGTGGACCTGTCATGGTTGGTGGAGCGTGGAACGCGGTTGGAAAATGACGTTTGTCGAAAAATTTGTCGCGCGCATCCTCGCGCCGACGCAATCTATTCAGCAGCGCCTCACGGACGCCAACGCGCGTTTGCGCGCGCGCGTAACGGTTCTGCCGTTCGGCGTGGACACGTTAGCGTTTGCGCCGCAGCCGCACGCGGAACGTGCGCGCGCGGAATTTCAAATCGCGTCGGACGCGCCGCTCGTGACGATGCTCGCGCGTTTCCAGTCCGTCAAGGGTCACGCCGTCTTGCTCGATGCCGCGCCGCGCATTCTCGACGCCTTTCCTCAAACGCGTTTTCTGCTCGTCGGCGACGCGGAATTCAACACCCCCGACGCGCGCGCGACGCGCGCCGAAATTTATGCGCGTGTAAACGCGGACGAACGTTTGCGGCGCGCCGTGATATTCGCCGGTTTTCGCCGCGACATTGCCGACATTTTGAACGCGAGCGCCGTTCTCGTCTGTCCGTCCGATTTTGAATCGTTCGGCGTGGCGAATATCGAAGCGATGGCGTGCGGCATTCCGGTCGTGAGTACGAACGTCGGCGGACCTTTGGAAACGATGGTTGATGGCGAAACCGGTTTTTTGATTCCGCCGCGCGATCCCGCCGCGCTTGCGGCGCGCGTCAACGCTTTGCTCGCGGACGCCGCCTTGCGTCAACGGCTGGGCGCGAACGGACGCGCGCGCGTACTCGAGTATTTTACGTTGGCTGAACGCGTGAAACAGCTACAAACCTTGTACGCGCAATTGCTTGCCGCCGCATGAACATTTTGTTTGTTACGCCCGCGCCGCCCTTTCCGCCGCGCGATGGCGCGCAGGTGATGATAGCCAACCTCGCGCGCGGTTTGGCGGCGCGACACACGTTGACGCTCGCAACGTTGAGCGCGGCGTCGGACGCCCACGCGCCGCAGCCGTATTTTCAAAACGCGTATTTTTTTTCGCAGCGCGTCGCGCCGCGTTGGCGCAAATGGACGTACAGTTTTTTTGACGCGCTCCCATTGTGGGCGCGCGTACACGAATCGGCGGAACTGCGCGCGGCGCTGCCCGAAATTGCGGCGCGCGCCGCGATTCACGTCGCGCATCTGGATACGGGCGTGTTGGCGCCGTATGCCGATGCTTTGAAAAATACGCCGACGGTTCTGGCGCCGCACGATGTTTTGACGACGCAATTGCAAGACCGCGCGCGGCACGCGGCGGATTGGCGGATGCGCGGCGCGATGCGCGTGCAGGCGCGCAAGATGCGCCGCTTTGAAACGCGATATTATCCGCTCGCGACGCGTCTTTGCGTGGTGACGGAACGCGAACGCGCCGCGCTGCAAACGCTCGCGCCCAATTTGAACGCGCGCGTGATTCCCAATGGCGTGGATACAGAGTATTTTGCGCCGCAAGCGGAACCCGTTGGGGCGGACCGCATCGGTTTTTTGGGCGCGCTGGATTACGCGCCGAATCAACACGCGGCGCTGTATTTTGTCAAAACGATTTTCCCGCGCATTGCGCGTCAACTGCCGCAAGCGACCGTTACGCTGATTGGGCGCAATCCGTCCGCCGAAATTCGCGCGCTGGCGCAAACGCCGCGTATTTGCGTCACCAGCACGGTGGACGATGTGCGCCCCTATGTGGCGAGTCAAAACGTTTTGGTCGCGCCGATTTTGGAAGCGGGCGGCATGAAATTCAAAGTATTGGAAACGCTGGCAATGGGCAAGGCGTTGGTGGCGACCTCGGCGGCGATGGAAGGCATCGCCGCGCGCGACGGCGCGGAATTCTTGTTGGCGGACGACGCCGAATCATTCGCCGCCGCGTGCGTTAGAGCGCTGCGCGATGAAACTCTGCGCGGCGCGTTGGCGCGCAAGGCGCGCGCGTGGGCGTTACGTCACAGTTGGAAAAATTCTGTCGCGCAGTACGAAGCGTTGTATCAAGAGGCGCTGGATGCGTTTGTTGTGCGTTGAACACAAAACGGTTTTCGGCGGCGGCCAAGTCGCGCTGTTGAACGCGTTGGCGGAATGGCAAACGCAGCGCGCCGAAATTACGCCGTTCGTTGTGTGTTCCAAAGGCGCGGCGATTGCGCCGCACGCGCGCGCGCTGCAAATTCCGTGCGCGGAAATGGATTTGGGCGCGATTGAAAAAACGCGCGGCATCGCGTGGAATCTCAGGCAGCGCGTCGCGCCCACGCGCGCGTTATGGCAAACCATGCGCGCGTTTCAGCCCGACGTGCTGTTAGCCAATGGCGCGTATTCGTTTCTCGCCAGCGCGCTCGCGGCAAACCTCGCGCGCGTGCCGGCGGTGTGGTACGAACAAAATACGACGTTGCCGGACGGCAGGGCGTTGGCGCAATTGATTCGCGCCGCGCGCGAAATTATTGTCGTGACCGAAATGATTCGCGCGCAATTTGTAAAAACGCATCCGCGCGCGGCGGACAAAATTCATGTGATTTATAACGGCGTGGACACGGAACATTTTCGCGCGGACGCGGCGCGCGCGATACGCGAATCTTTCGGATGGACCGAGTCCGCGCGCGTGGTCGGCACGGTGAGCCGCTTGGCGCCGGAAAAAAATGTCGCGCTCTTTTTGACCGCCGCGCAAGCGCTCGCGCGGACTCTGCCCGATGTAAAATTTCTGGTCGTCGGCGATGGTCCCGAACGCGCGTCATTGCAAGCGCAATTTCAAGACGCCAACATCGCGTTTGTCGGGCAGCGCGCGGATGTGCCGCGCCTGCTGCAAATTTGCGATGTCTTTGTTTTAGCGTCAAACACGGAAGGTTTTTCGGTGGCGCTTGTGGAAGCGATGGCGGCGGGGCGCGCGATTGTGGCGACGGATGTGGGCGGCGCGCGCGAAGCGTTGGCGGATGGCGCGTGCGGCCGTCTTGTGCCGCCGCGCAATGTCGCGGCGTTGACGGACGCGCTCCAAGAATTGCTGCGCGACAAAACTGCGCGCGACGCGTTGGGCGAACGCGCCCGCGCGCGCGCGCAGCAGCGCTTTACGCGCGCGCAGCAGGCGCGTCAGATGCAAATCGTTTTGGAACGGGCGCGCGCTATTTCAGCGTGAACGTAAAATAATCGCTCCACGCGCCGCAGCCCGCCGGATTGCACGCGCGGACGCGCCAGCTATATTGCGTGTTGAATTTGAGTCGGGGCGTCTTGTATTGTGTGTCGTTGACATCCGCTTGCGTTTTCCAATCGCCGACTGTCTCGCGGATTTGGACGCGATAGGACGTCGCATTTTTCAGCGCGCGCCACATCAAAACGGGACGCCGCTGCGTGACCGTACTCGAATTGGACGGCGTAAGCAAGGTCGGCGCTTTGGCGGGCGGCGCGTCGCAATTCATGACGCCGTGCAAAATTTCGCTGCCCGCATTGGGCGGCGGCAAGAAACTATTAAACGAACCGACGACCCACAGCTCGGCGGCCGAGACCACGCTCAAATCGTTGAGATACGTATTCCGCGCCTCTGCCGGCGAAGGAATCTCTTGCCACGCTTTGCCGTTAAAGTGTTGAATCACGCCCAGCGAACCGTGCGCGTACGCGCTGCCGATGGCGTACAAATTATTGGCTGCCGCGCCGTCAATGGCGACAAATCCGTTGAGATAGGGTGATGCGCCCGGCGGAAAAACTTTCCAATGTTTGCCGTTCCAATGCAAAAATCCGTTCATGTTTTGCTCGACAAACCAAACATCGTTGGGCGCGAACGCCGCGAGACCCTGAACCGTAACGTCGGATTGTCTTTGCCACGCGCTGCCGTTCCAATGATAAATGCCCGCGCCAGCCGCCCAAATATCATTTGGCGCAAAAACATCAATGGCGTCCAAACCGCCAAGCGTTTGCGGCGGCGTATCGGCGGCAACTTGAGTCCACGTATTGCCGTCCCAATGCAGGACGAGATTTTTTGTGGCGCTGCCGTCTTGATACCAGCCGACCGCCCAGACGTTATTGGCGTTCAAACCGTCAATGGCGGCAAGCGCGTGATTGACGTTGCCAAGCGGCGCGGGAAGCATATTCCATGCGCTGCCGTCCCAATGCAAAAGCAGCGCGCGCGTTTCAGTGTCCGAAATGCGATTGTGTCCGACCGCCCAAACATCATTCGCGGCGCTGCCGTACACCGCGCGCAATTCATTCGCGCCGGATGCGGCGTTCGGACTCGCGACGATGTTCCACGCGCTCCCGTCCCAATGCGCGGTCAAGGTCGCGCCGTCCGCGCTGCCGACTGCCCAAACGTCATTCGCGTTCAGCGCGTGAACGCTATACAAAATATCTTGCGCGCTGACTTGGGGCGCGTGGACATGATTCCAGACGAGTTGACAGGCGTCGGCGTCGGCGTGCGCGAGCGGGGCGGAATTCCAACCATTCCAAAAGAGCAACGCCGCGCCGAGAACAAGCCCAAGCCCAATGTGACGTAATAAAGGATTCATTGCAACTCCATTCTATGTTTTCATAATGGACTCTCCCTCTCCAAGAGTGTACACCCATTTTGATCGCGCGGTCAAGACGATATGCGTGTTGTAGGATATACGCACAAGGCGCGCGCACAGCGCACGCCAAATCTTTAACCCGATGTAAAATCTGCGTATGCGTATCGCCGTAAATCTCTTGCCGTTTCGCGCGCAGCTCGCGGGCGCGGGGCATTATACGCAAAATCTGCTGCGCGCCGTGACGCGCGCGGACGCGCGCAATGAATATATTTTTTTCGTAACGCCGCAGGCGGACGCGCATTTTGCCTTTGACGCGGCGAACGTGACGCGCGTAGCGGTCAACTTGGACGCGCGCGCGGCGCGGCTTGCGTATGAACAATGCGCGCTGCCAATTCAATTGCGACGGCGCGCCGCCGAGCTCTTGTTCACGCCGTCGGTGGCAGTCCCCCTCGCATGGCGCGGCAAACAGGTCACAATCATCTATGATATGATTGCGGAACATGCGGACGTGACAAAATATCCGCGCGCGCGCAATCTATATGTGCGGTGGATGTCGCGGTACGCCGCGCGGCGCGCGGACGCCGTTATTACGATTTCCGAAAATTCGCGCCGCGAAATCGCGCAATATGCGCGCGTGCCGCGCGCAAAAATCCAGCTCGCCTATCCCGCCGCAGCGCCGACGCTTGCGCGGGTGACCGACGCGTTGGAATTGCAGCGCGTGCGCGACGCGTACCAATTGCCCGAACGATTTATTTTGTATCTCGGCACGCTTGAACCCGGCAAAAATCTGCCGCATTTGATTCGCGCCTATAGCGCAATGAAACGCGCGCGTCCTGAATTGCCGCAGCATTTGGTTTTGGCGGGCGCGCAGGGTTGGGGCGTGCGCGCTATCGAGGATGAAATCCAACGCAGCGACGCGACCGGTTTTCATTTGATTGGTTTTGTGGACGAGTCGGATGTCGCCGCGCTGTATTCGCTCGCAGATTTATTTGTGTATCCGTCGCTGTATGAAGGATTCGGGATGCCGCCGCTGGAAGCGATGGCGTGCGGCGCGCCGGTGATTGTGTCGAATGTGTCCGCGCTGCCCGAAGTGTTGGGCGCTTTGTGGCAAGGGCAGCGCGCTGGAATTACGGTGGCGCCGCGCGACCAAGACGCGTTGACTCGCGCCATGACGCGCGTATTGACCGACGACGCGCTGGCGGCGCAATTGCGCGCCAAAGGTTTGCAGCGCGCGCAGGAATTTTCGTGGCAGGCGAGCGCGCAAATTGTGTTGGACACATTGAACGCGCAAGCGGCGCAACATTGAAATGGAACTGGACCTTTCCATTATCTTGTTGGTTTGGCAAGACCGCGCGTATTTGCCCGCGTGCCTTGAAGCCATCGCGCGCGCGCAGCAAGACCTCGCGTTGGAAATTGTTTTGGTCGAAAACGGAATTGCGCTCGATGAAGCGGAATACGCGCTGCCGCAATTCGCAAACCCGATTCCCATTCGCAATATCCATAATGCCAAAAATCGCGGCGTCGCGCCGGCGCGCAATCAGGGCTTGGCTGCCGCGCGCGGTCGTTACTTGATGTTGTTGGACGTGGATACAATAGTTACCCAAGACACATTGACGCAGCTGACGCATTTCATGGACGCGAATCCGCGCGTGGGTCTGGCGGGGCCGCGTTTGCAGGACGCGCAAGGCAATTTGCAATTGACGTGCCGCCAGCTGCCGACGGTCTGGAGCAAAATCCTGCGCCGCATTCCGACGCGTTGGGCGCGGGCAGCATTGGCGGATGAAATGCTGGAAGCGTATGACCATCGCGTGCCGCGTGATGTGGATTACGTCATTGGCGCGTGTCAAATCATCCGCCGCGCGGCGTACGAAATGGTGGGCGTCTTGGACGCGCGTTTTTTTTACGGACCCGAAGATGTGGATTATTGTATGCGAATGTGGCAAGGCGGTTGGCGCGTGATGTATGCGCCGCAAGCCATTGTCACGCACATTGAGCAGCGCGTGACGCAACGGCGCTTGTTTTCGAGATTGGCGCTGCGGCACGCGCGCGATTTGGCGCGGTTTTTTTGGAAACACAAATATCTGTTTACGCGTCCGCGCCTTCAACCCGCAGCCGAACAATTGGATTCCGAAAGCGCGTTTGTGGCGCGCGGCTAAAACTTATGCAGTCGCAAAATCATTTGCATAAAGAGTATCACGCGCTCTCTAGTGCGCGCGCGGCGCGGCGTTCGTGGCAGCGTTCGCAAGTGCGGTGGTTGCTGATTCTCGGCGACCTGGCGCTGGTGAATCTTGTCGCGTTCGGCGCTTTGTGGTTGGGCGTGCAGCGTTCCGTGTGGTGGTTGGCGGTCGCCTCGTGGGATATTTTTTTGGTGTGGTTTATTTTTTTATCGGCGTTGTGGTTTGTGATGGCGCAAATTTTGGATTTGTACGATTTACGCATTGCGGCTCTGCCGCGCCGCGCTGTGCGCGCCGCGCTGCTCGCCGTTTTCGGCGTCTTTGCCGTCTATCTGCTGCTTTATTTTATTGCCGCGCCGCAAACGCTGCCGCGTCATTTGATTGTGTTTTTCGCGCTGCCTGCGGCGTTCGTTCTAACGCTGTGGCGCGGCGGCTTTGCGCTCGCGGTCGGCGCGGGTCCGTTGGCGCGGCGCGTTGCGATTGTTGGCGGCGGAGACAGCGCGCGGGCGTTGGCGGATGCGCTGCGCGAACATGCGCCGAATTATTATCGCATCGTCGCGCAATTTGATTCGCTCGGCGCGCCCGAAGCCGCGCGTCAAATTGACGCGGCGCAATTGGACGAAGCGCTGGTGAGCGCGGCGGCGGACTGGGATGACGAATGGCTCGCGCTATTGGCGGCGTGGCGCGAGCAGGGCGTTCAAATCGTCAATCTGGCGGCGGTGTTTGAAGAATTGACCGGGCGCGTGCCGGTCGAGTATGTGGGCAAAACATGGAGCGTGCTGCTGCCATGGGAACAGGATGCGACGCGCGGCTTGAACGGTTTGGTGAAACGCGCGTGCGACATAATTTTTTCCGCGTTAGCTTTGCTCCTTCTCGCGCCGTTTTTGCCGCTGCTCGCGCTGGCGGTGCGGCTCGATTCGCGCGGCGCGATTTTACTGCGCCAAACGCGCGTCGGACAGAACGGGCGCGTATTTGTATTGTATAAATTTCGTTCGATGATCGCGGAGGCGGAAAGTCCGGGCGTGCCGCAGTGGGCGGAACACGACGACCCGCGCGTGACGCGCGTCGGAAAATTTTTGCGCCGCTTCAAATTGGATGAAACGCCGCAATTTTGGAATGTGCTGCGCGGCGAAATGGCGCTGGTGGGCCCGCGCCCCGAACGACCCGAGATTGTCGAAAATTTGCAGCGCGCAATTCCGTTTTATCGTTTGCGCCATGTTGTGCGGCCCGGCTTGACGGGTTGGGCGGCGATCCGTTTTCCATACGGGCGTTCGGTCCATGACGCGCTCGTAAAATTGCAGTACGATTTGTATTACATCAAACATCAATCGGCGTCGTTGGACGCGCTCATTTTGTTCAAGACCTTGGGCGCGGTGCTGACGCCGCCGCGCGCGCCATGAATTTTTATAACGGTTGGACGCGTTTGATGCAGCGCGTCATGGCTTGGCAATTGGAGCAGACTGTACAAACGCCGTGGTACGTTCCGGCGTTTTTCGCGTTGGGCGCGTTCGGCGTCGCGTGGCGGCGCGTCGAATGGGCGCTGCCGCTGTTGATTGTGGCGACGGCGTTGGACCGTTACCGCTTTGACATTGCAGGCATGGGCTTGCGCGTAGAACATTTTGTATTTTTGGGCGTGGGCTTGGCGTGGCTTGTACGAACGCGCCCCGGCTGGAAACAATTGCAGCTGGCGCGCGCCGATTTATTGCTCGCGGCATTTTGGGGCGTGACGCTCGCGTCGTCGGTGTGGCGCGCGCCGTCGCTGCGCGCGAGTTTAAATTTTTTGGGCTTGATGGGTTTCGGCATGTTATTGTATATTTTTATCCGCGCGGCGGGCGCGCGCGCGCAAGCGTTCACGCGCGCCGTGTGGACGTTGATTGGGGCGGGCGTCGCCGCGGCGGCGTTTGGCGTTTTGGCGTGGCTCGTGTTTCCGTTCGGCGTCAATCTCGGCGTGCAAACCTATGCGTTGACGACGTTTGAAACGTTTTCGGCGTACGGCACATTATTTGATTCCAACACGCTGGGCATGTTTGCGATGGCGACGGCGTTATTGCAAATCGTCTTGATTCTCGACGCGCAATTTGCGCGGTGGCGCGTCGCGTTGGGCGCGGGCATCATCATCACGCTGTTGGCGGTGGCATTGAGCTTGACGCGCACGGCGTGGCTTGGTTTGGGCGCGGGGCTATTTTTAATTTTTGTGACCAGTCCACGGCGACGGTGGGCGTTAATTTTTGGCGGCGCGGCGGCGGCGCTCGTAATCGGCGCGTTGGCGGTGAGCAGCGCGTTGGCGGGCGGAGGGGGCGCGCTGGCGGATTTTAGCGTGACGCGTTTATTGACGAGCAAATCTATTTTTTTTCGGCTCGATGCGTTCGCGCGCGCGTGGCGCGATTTTTTGCTAAATCCCTTGTTCGGCAATGGCGCGAATACTTTTGCGCAAAAATACACCACAGAGGCAGGTACGCGCGATTGGATAAGCAATCTCGTTTTGCTGACGCTGCACGATTCGGGCATCGTGGGAACCATTTTATTGGGCGCGTGGCTGGTGTGGCTCGGCGTCGCGACGCGGCGCGCGTTGCGCGTTTCAAATTCGCTGCGCCCATTTCAATTGGCGCTTGCCATCGCGGGCGGCGCTTTATTGGTGTGTCACATGGTGACGAACGTTTTTTGGTTGGGGTGGAATTGGGTTTTTGTGGGTTTGCTGGCAGCCGGAAATATAGCGATGAACCAAGCGAGCGCGCCGCATGAAAATTAAACGTTGGCACGGCTTGGTTGTGTGGGCTTTTTTCTCGCTGCTGGCGATTGCGTTCATCCAAGATTCGGCGTACTTGGGCATAGGGATTGCCGTGTGCGGCGGCTTGGCGTTTGGCGTGTTGAATTGGTACGCCGCGCGCTAGCGCCGATGCCGTGTCGCGCGTGACGCGGTTTGACCTGAAACGCAATCTCAAGTAAAGTGGGCGCGCATACAGTTCGTCGGGATGCGCCAAATTTTTACTACGGCGCCAGTGCGCGACCCAAGCGCGCAGCAGGTGTTCCGTGCGGCAGCGCAAGACGCTGCGGAGGAATCAAGTGAATAACAAGTTGTACGTCGGCAATCTCTCGTATCAAACCACGGAGCAAGACCTGCGCGATTTGTTTAGTCAGGCGGGTGAATTGCAAGACGTGATGTTGATTGTGGAACGCGAAACGCGTCGCTCCAAAGGATTCGGCTTTGTAGAATTTGTGACCGAAGCCGA
>JAJVIA010000008.1:17375-22770 GCA_022072245.1 Anaerolineae bacterium | reverse complement strand
CCGCGCGGTAGTTTATTGTTGTGTGCGGCTCTGGACAATCCGAAAACGTCCGTTCACAAACGACGCGTCGGTGAGAGTGGCGTTGCCGGCTGGATTCATGCCGCTGACGTGATAATCGCTGAACGCGGCGGCGTAGGTGAGCGGCATGGGCCCAATCAAATTGACGGAAAGATTCGCGCCCGCGTCGGCGAACGCGTCCTGCGCGCGTTCAACAAAAGCCGCGTCGGTGGAATAGGCGTACGAGTTGATCGCGCCGCATTGTTTGGCGTCGCGCGCGGCTTGCGCCAGCGCCTGGTCCGGCGTGTCGGCGGCGATGAAATGGATGACGGGCCCAAACCATTCGCGCGCGTACAGATCATCGTCCGAAATGTCGAGCCCCAGAATGAGCGGCGTGCGCGTGCGCGCGTTGGGAAATTCGGGATGCGCGTAGGGCGCGGCGTCGCGCAAAATTTTTCCGCGCGTCTGGCCGATTTCGCGCGCGCGTTCCACCACGTTCAAAATGTTTTCGCTCTGAATCGCGCCGAGAATGCCCGCCGCGCGCGCCGGTTCCGCCAGCAAGCCGTTAATGCTTTCGACCAACGCGTTTGCCGTTTCGTCGAACGATAACGCGGCGTCGCCAACGCGCAAACCTTGACGCGGGATATAGACGTTTTGCGGACTGGTGCACATTTGTTTGGAAAACAGACAGAGCGCGCTGCCCAGCGTTTGCGCCAATCCTTTAAGGTTATCGGTGGATTCGAGAACGACGGCATTGACGCCGGCGGTTTCGGTGAACGTCAATTTGCCGTGCGCGTTTTGTTCAATCCACGCGCCAAATTGCGCGCTGCCCGTAAAATCTATAATCGCGGTATCGGGACGCGCAATCAAATCTTTTGCCAGCGGTTCCGCCGCCGTGTCCGCGACGAGCGTGACGAGATTCGGGTCCAAGCCCGCTTCGCGCAATACGGCGCGCGCGTGCGCCACCGCCAACGCCATCGGCAAAATTGTCGCAGGATGCGGTTTCACGACGACGGCGTTGCCCGTCGCCAAATTTGCCATCAGCGCCGGATACGCGTTCCATGTGGGAAAAGTCGCGCACGCAATGACGACCGCGATGCCGCGCGGCATGAGGCGATAATGTTTTTGCAACTTTACTTGGGTTGAACCGAATGCGCGTTCCCATGTCGCGCTTGGCAGGACATGCGACATTTCGCGCCACGCGTGCGCGAGCGCTTCCAAGCCGCGCTCTTGGGCGTTGGGTCCGCCGCCCGCAAACGCCATCGGAAAACTTTGACCGGTCGTGTGCATGACCGCGTGCGCGCTTTCAAAACTATTCTGATTCCACCGTTCCACAATTTCCATGCACACGCCGACGCGCGCGCGGGGACTCGTCGCGCGCCACGCGGGCAGCGCGTTGTGAATCGCTTTGTACAATACATCCAAATCTGTTTTCGGATAGACGATGCCGAGCGGTTCTTGCGTGTACGGCGAAACTTCAAAACCGGTGTAGCCAATCGTGCCGGGTTGGTCGAGCTCAAACGGTTGATGCAGACGCGCTTGAAATGCCGCCAATCCTTTGTCCACCGCGTCGCCGTGAATTTTGCGCGAAGGCGAATCCGTGAACGGACTCCACGCCGCGCGCGATTGAATTGTGTCGAGGGCTTGCTGCAAACGTTCCGCATGTTTGTCGAAATAATCGGTCATGATATATAAAGAGCGCAGAGAACTGGACGGCGGTCAAAAAGCCGCGCGACAGTTCTTTGGGCTCAAGTCGTTTCAAATGAGTGGGCCTGTAAATGACGCGCTAATTTTATCACAAGACGCGGCGGGTTTGTCGGCAGTCTAAAAGCTGCGGACCTGGTCGCTTGCTTTTCTTGCGCTTGACGCGCATACAATCGAGACGGAAAGATAGAGCGCGCACGCGCGGCTCTATTCTCTCGTCGGATTACGCCAATGCCCCAAGCTATTTTATCCGTTCACGACAAAAAAAACCTCATTCCCTTTGCGCGCGGTTTGCACGCGTTGGGCTGGACGCTCATTGCCAGCGGCGGCACCGCGCGCGCGCTGCGCGAACACGCTTTGCCGGTCACGCAAGTGGCGGACTATACACAGTCGCCCGAAATTCTCGGCGGGCGCGTCAAAACTTTGCATCCCGCGATTCATGGCGGGCTGCTCGCGCGCCGCACCGAAAACGACTTGATGGAATTGCGGCGCCTGCATTGGGATTACATTGATTTGGCGGCGGTGAATTTATATCCGTTTGAAGAAACTGTCGCGCAAGCTGATGTCACGCTCGACGCCGCGCTGGAAGAGATTGACATTGGCGGCGTGGCGCTGCTCCGCGCGGCGGCGAAAAATTTTCAACGCGTCACGCTTGTCTGCGACCCGCACGATTACGACGCGGTGTTGGATGAATTGCGCGCGGGCGGGGTGACGGACGCGACGCGCAAAAATTTGGCGTTAAAAGGGTTCGCTTTGACGAGTCGTTACGACGCCGCGATTTTTGATTATTTGGCAAAGCAAGAAGGGGATAATCACAAAGCGCCGCCGCTGCAAATTACGGCGTATCCGATTCAGACATTGCGCTATGGCGAAAATCCGCATCAACGCGCGCAGTTGTATTCGTTTGAACCCGATGGCGGCGCGTTGGGCGGACGCGTGTTGCAGGGCAAAGAATTGTCGTACAACAATTTGCTCGACCTCGATGCGGCGTGGCGCGGCGTTGTGTCTTTTGCCGAAACGAGCGTCGTCATTGTGAAACATTTGTCGCCGTGCGGCATCGCGTCCGCGCAAACTTTGCGCGCCGCATTTGAATATGCGCGCGCGGCGGACCCCGTGTCTGCGTTTGGCGGCGTGCTAGCGGCGAATCGCGCGTTCGATGGCGCGACCGCGCAGGCGTTGGGCGAATTGTTTGTGGAATGTATCGCCGCGCCCGCGTTCACGGCAGAGGCGCGCGCCATTTTAGCGCGCCGCAAAAATTTGCGGCTCGTGGAAATCCCCGCTTTGGAAATCGAACCGCGTTATGAATTGCGAACGCTTACGCGCGGCATTTTGAAACAAGAGTTGGATTTCGGCGACCCGCCCGCGACGGAATGGAAAATCGTTTCGCAACGCGCGCCGGACGCCGCCGAAATGCGCGCGTTGAAATTTGCGTGGCGCGCGTGCCAGCATGTGAAATCGAACGCGATTGTGTTGGCGCGTAATTTTGAAAACGATGTCGCCACTGTCGGCATTGGCGGCGGCCAACCGAACCGCGTGGATTGCGTGCGGCTGGCGGTCGAACGCGCGGGCGAAACCGCGCGCGGCGCGGTAATGGCGAGCGACGCGTTTTTTCCATTTCCCGATGCGGTTGAGCTCGCGGCGCGCGCCGGCGTTACCGCGATTGTTCAGCCGGGCGGCAGCATCCGCGATGCGGACGCGCTCGCCGTCGCGGACGCGAACGAGATTGCGATGGTCGTGACGGGCGTGCGCCATTTTCGACATTGACCGCCGCCGCGCCAAACGTAACGCGCGATGCGTACAATACATCGAGCGGCGCATGACACGATGCGCCGCTCGATTTTTGGATTGCCGAATGTTTGCCGCGCGGTAAGGCAACGGCTTAACGATTCCGTCCGTACTTTTCGTGACTGCTCACCCAATCGCTCGACGAAATCGCGCTGGCGAGCGAAATTTCTCCGGCGAGGACGACGCCCGCGATAATTTCCGCGAGTTTGTTCACTTTGCCTTTGCCCGTGCAGCCGAGAATGGCGAGACTTTCGTTTTGCGTCGCCAATTTTACGCCGCCGCCATGCGTGGCGACAATCAGCGACGGAATCGTAATCGAAATATACAAATCTTTGTCCGGCGTCATTTCGCAATAAATGACGCCCGCCGACGATTCGGACACATTCGCCACGTCTTGGCCCGTCGCAATAAACATTGCCGTAATGCCGTTGGCGGAATGAGCGCCGTTGTTGTTGACGCCCGACATGAAACCGCCGACGTTGGCGACGTTGTAATGATAAAAAAGTTTTTCGGGTTCGACGCGCATGTTTTCAATCAAGACATCGCGTTTGACCACCGCTTCGGCGACGACGCGTTTGCCGCGCGTGCGCGCGATATTGATCCACGACGCTTTTTTGTCCGTCGCAAAATTGGATTCGAGATAAAAATTGGTGATGCCGGCGTAATTGTCAATGACCCAACTGCACGCGGCAAAGGTCGCGCGGCCCACCATGTTTTGCCCCGCCGCGTCGCCGGTGGAATAATTGAAACGGAGGAACGCGAATTTGTTGGCGAGGTACGGGTCAATGTTTTGGAGTTTGGCGATGGACGAAGTGGCTTCGGCTTGATCTTTGATGGCTTGGAAATTTTCGCGCACCCATTTCACAAAATCGCGCGCCTCGCGCGCATTGCTAAAAACGAAAACGGGCGCGCGCTGCATCGCATCGTCCAACACGGTCGTCGTGACGCCGCCGGACAGATTCAAAATTTTGATGCCGCGATTGTACGACGCGACGAGCGTGCCTTCGGTGGTGGCGAGCGGAATTAAAAATTCGCCGATGGCTTGCTCGCCGTTGATTTTGAGCGGTCCCGCCAGCCCGATGGGAATTTGCGCGACGCCGATGAAATGCTCGATGTTGCCTTTGAGAATGTGCGGGTCGAACGAGTATTGATTGATGTGTTGAAGTTTTACGCCGCTGAATTGTTCCAGCAATTGTTGTCGCTGCTGAATGATTGCGGGCGTGTAATCGTCATTTTCATCGCGCGGAATTCTGACGCCCTGCGGCGTCGCGTCGCTGATGGCGTCGTCCACTTTGAATTGGAGTTTGCCAAAGTTTTTTGCCTCGAAACCGATTTCGATTTCGTGTTTGCCTTTTGGCAGCGCGGGCAATTGGGTTTGCACAATCAACGGCATCCGCAATGGAAAGGGCAGCGGCGCGGCGCTGGAAATTTGCGACGGTTCCAACGTGCGTCCGTCGGAAAGAATGAGTTTGACGGTGTGAAGCGGCGCTTCGTGGCCGTCAATGGCGACTTTGCGGACGCCGACCAAATCCACATCGCTCAAACGATTTTTGACCGCGAACTGTACGCCGTCGGGGGCATTTTTCAAACTCCCTAACGTATACAATTTTTTCAACAACATGCTGGGAATAATCATGGGCGCGATTCCTCCGTTGAATTATCAAGCGGGGCTAGTCTAACACAAATTTTCAACCTCGAAAATATCGCCGCGCAGGGCTGGCGCATTTTCCGCAAGACCTCAAGTGTTTTCGTCGCGTCGCGCGCCTCGATAGCTATGCTTGCCACAAAACGCCGAGTCTTGGTCCCGCGCTCGACTTTGCCAGCCCTATATCATCGCGTGCGTCGTCCGATTTTTGAGCGTTCGGGCAATAGAATTCGCAGCGCCGAGAACACAAAGACGCGCTGCAAT
>JAJVIA010000008.1:12369-17275 GCA_022072245.1 Anaerolineae bacterium | reverse complement strand
GCGTCGGTTGCACGGCACATCAAATCTTTCAAAGACGAAAGGAGCATTATGGCAGACAGTGTATATAAAATCATCGAATTGGTCGGCACCAGCGCCGAATCGTGGGAAAAAGCCGCGACCAACGCGATTGAAACGGCGCAAAAAAGTTTGCATGATTTGCGTATCGCCGAAGTAGATAAATTGGATATGCAAATTGAGGATGGCAAAATCGTCGCGTATCGCGCGCGCGTGCGCCTCTCGTTCAAATATCACACCGACGACGATTAGAGACAGAAAAAATGCGGCGACAAATTTACTTGTCGCCGCATTTTTTATTTAGCCCGGTCGCGCGGTTCAGATAACCAAGTCAGGTTCCGCTTCGCGCGCCAATTGCACCCGCGCCAGATGCAAGCGTTCCAACGCCGCTTTGGCGATTTCGCGCAGAAACGCGTATCCCATAGCCGGGTCGGTCTCGAAAAGCGCGCGCAACGCCGCGCCGTTCATTTTCAACATGCGGCAGGCGGTGGCGGCGCGCGCGGTCATCATGTAACGATGCGGCTCGATTAACGCCGAAATGCCGACGGGAATATTCGCTTCGATTTCGCCCGCCAACACACGTTGGTTGGGCCGTCCGTTCATATTGAAATACAAATCTACGCTGCCGCGCAAGGGCAAATACAATGTATCCGCCGCGGCGCCCTCGTGAAACAATATAGCGTTTGGCTCAAATTGCGCTAGCTCTGTCAACTCGGCGGCGGCTTGGAGCTGGCGCTCATTCAAACCCGCGAAAAACGGCAGGCCGCGCAATTGTTCAATCGAAAGCATTGCTAACTGCCTCCTTTCAAAATTCAGGTCGCTGCTTTTGATAAAACCACATGCGAGTCTGAACGCGGTCAAAATCGCGTACAGGTTGCGCGCGGTTTGACAGGCGCGCGCTGCTCTTGTAAGCTGTCTGCCATGAGTGACGCGCTCGCGCTCTTTTCGCCTCTCACCCGCGCGTGGTTTCGCCACGCCTACGGCGAGCCCACGCCGCCGCAAGCGCAAGGGTGGCTGCCCATTCAACGCGGCGAACATACGCTCATCCTCGCGCCCACCGGTTCGGGCAAAACGCTCGCCGCGTTTTTGTGGGGCATTGATGCGTTGTGGCAAAATCTTTTGGCTGAATGCTCTCTGCCGCCGCGCGACGCAACGGACGGCATTCAACTGCTCTATATCTCGCCGCTCAAAGCGCTGAACAACGATATAGAACGCAATCTGCGCGCGCCGCTCGAAGGCATTCGCGCGTTTGCCGCGCGCGCGCAAATACATTTGCCGCCGCTGCGCGTGGCGGTCCGCACCGGCGATACGCCCGCCAGCGCGCGCGCGCGCATGTTGAAACATCCGCCGCATATTCTCATCACCACGCCCGAATCGCTGTATCTGATGTTGACGAGTCCGCGCGCGCGCGAATTGTTTCGGACGACGCGCACCGTTATCGTGGATGAAATCCATACGCTCGCCGGCAATAAACGCGGCGTACACCTCGCGCTTTCGCTCGAACGCTTACAGCATGTTGCGGCGGCGCGCGTTCAACGCATCGGACTTTCGGCGACGATAAAACCGCTGACAGAGGTCGCGCGTTTTTTGGGCGGCCAAGAGCTGACGTCGCAAGCCATTCTTGCGCCGCGGCCGGTTACGGTGGTTGATGCGCGCTATGAGAAAAAACTTGAGCTCGAAATCGTTACGGTCGTGGACGATTTTCGACAGCTCGGCGGCGCGGATTCGATTTGGCCCCACATCATTCCCAATGTGTTGAATGATATTCGGCGTCACCATACGACGCTGATTTTTTCCAACAGCCGCCGTCTCGCGGAACGCACCGCCGACCGTCTGAACGCGCAATTGGAAGCGGAACAAGCCGAAGAGGTTGAACCGGGCAGTCCCGCCGCGCTCGCGCCCGGCGGCGTCATGCGCGGACGCGGTATTTTTGCCATCGGCGCCGAAGGTCCCATTCGCGCGCATCACGGCAGCATGTCCAAAGAGACGCGGCGCGCGTTGGAAGAAGATTTGAAAGCGGGCAAACTGCCCGCGCTCGTCGGCACGAGTTCGCTCGAATTGGGCATTGACATTGGCGCGGTGGATTTGGTCGTGCAATTGCAATCGCCCAAAAGCGTGGCGCAAGGTTTGCAGCGCGTCGGACGTTCGGGGCATCTCGTCGGTCAAACGAGTCACGGCAAAATTTACGCGACGTTCCGCGAAGATTTGGCGGAAGCGGCGGCGCTTGCGCGCGGCATGTTGGAAGGCGATGTCGAACCGACGCATACGCCGCAAAACGCGCTGGATGTTTTGGCGCAGCAAATCGTCGCGTGCGTGGCGCTGCAAGAATGGGACGCGGACGAATTGTTTGCGCTCGTGCGCGGCGCGTATCCGTATCACAAACTTTTGCCCGAGACGTACGCGTCCGTTTTGGAGATGCTCGCGGGCAAGTATTTTCTCGAAACGCCCGGCGTGCGCGCCGCCGCGGCGCTGCGTCCCAAAATCGCGTGGGATACGGTGAACAATCGTTTGCGCGCGCTGCCCGGTTCGCGTTTGCTCGCGCTCTCTAATGTCGGCACGCTTCCCGATACGGGGCAATACAAAATTTATTTGGACGACAATAAAACGCGGCTCGGCGAATTGGACGAAGAATTTGTTTTCGAGACGCGCCCCGGCGATACGTTTTTGTTTGGTTCGCAAGTGTGGCGCGCGCTGGAAATCAAGGATGACCGCGTGTTGGTGGAAAAAGCGCCGGGCGCGACGCCGCGCATGCCGTTCTGGCGCGGCGATGCCGCGTGGCGTCCATTCACGTTGGGCGAACGCATCGGAAAATTTCGGCGCGACATTGCCGCGCAGCTCCAACCCGTCGGCGCTGTGGGCGCGACGGAACCCAGCGCCGTGCAAATTTCCGAGACGCTCGCGGTGTTGCGGAACGAATACGCGTTGGATGAAAAATCCGCGCGCAATTTGGTCGCGTACGTGCAGGCGCAAATTCATTCCATCGGCGCGCTTGCGTCCGACCGAACTATTATCGTCGAGACATTTCAAAACACGGTGGGCGATCCCTACATGGTCATTCATTCGCCGTTCGGCGGCCGCGTGAATGGCGCATGGGCTGTGGCGTTGACGAGCGTGATGCGCGAACGCGTCGGCATTACGCCCGAAGTGATGACGAATGACGACGGCATTATTTTTCGTTTCAACGCCGACGACCCGAACGTTCCGTTTGAACTTGTTACGCAGTTATCGGCGCACGAAGCGCGCGAACGCATTTTGCGCGAATTGCCCGAGTCGGCGGTCTTTGGCGCGCAGTTTCGCAAGAATGCCGCGACGGCGCTGCTGCTCACGAAACCGCACGCGGGCAAACGCACGCCGTTTTGGTTGCAGCGGCTTCGCGCCAAAGATTTGCTCGCGTTTGTGCGGCGCACGCCCGACTTTCCGATTTTGGTTGAAACCTATCGCGATGTCCTGAGCGACGTTTTTGATTTGCCGCATTTGGAACTTGTGTTGACGCGCATTGCGACGGGCGAAATCCAAATTGTGACGCACGAATCGGTTGTGCCGTCGCCGGTCGCGTCGGGCTTGTTATTTAACTTTGTCAGTACCTATTTGTACGAATGGGATGCGCCCAAAGCGGAACGCAGTTTGCAATTGTTGTCCGTGCCGCGTCAAACGCTCCAAGAGGTTATGCAGGGCATTGATTGGAGCGAATTGTTAAAGCCCGAGGCGCTTGCCCAAGTGTTGGGTCGGGCGCAGCATACGGCGCAGGGGTATCAAGCGCGCACGGCGGAAGAGCTGGCGTTTTATTTGCGCGAGGCGGGCGACTTGACGCGCGCGGAAATGCGGACGCGCAGCGCGGGCGACGCGGACGCGTGGCTTGAACGTCTCGCGGCGGAAAAACGCATCGTGGAAATTGAAATTCCCACGCGCGCTGGCAAGGAAAAACGGTGGGTGAGCGTGGAAAACGCGCGCGCGTACGACGCGCTCGCGCAAAATGCGAATGTCTTGAAACGGTTCTTGGCGTTCAGCGGGCCCGTCACGCACGCGCAAATTTTGGCGCGTTACGCGTTCGATGCAACGTGGCTGGAGCAAACGCTCGCCGCGTGGACGCAAAGCGGCGAACTGGGGCGCGGACATTTTACCGCGCCCGCGTTGGACGAATTTATTGACGCGGCGCTGTTGGAGCAAATTCATCGGCGCGCGCTGAACGTTTTGCGTCAAGAGGTGCAGCCGGTTTCGCTTTATGCGTACGCGGATTTTCTCGCGCGTTGGCAGCGCGCGCATCCGGCGACGCAGCGGCGCGGCGCGGACGCGGTCGCCGCCGCCTTGAAACAATTGCGCGGCGCGGCGCTGCCGGGCGCGGTGTGGGAGCGCGACATTTTGCCCGCGCGCGTGGCGGAATATGCGGAAGCGGATTTGGACGCGTTGTTTGAAAATGGCGCGCAAGTGTGGGTCGGCGCGGGCGCGGACGCGAAACGGATGCGCGCGCAATTTTTTGAACGCGGCGAAGGCGCGTTGTTTGTGACGGACGCGGATACGGACGGTTTGAGCGCGGACGCGCGCAAGGCGTATGAATTTTTGCAGAGCGAAGGCGCGTCGTTTGCGACGGATCTGCAAAACGCGACGCGGTTGACGAGCGACGCGTTGGCGCACGCGTTGACCGAGCTTGTATTGCGCGGTCTCGTCACGAATGACGAAATCGAGCCGCTGCGTAATTTGCTTGCGTATGGCGGCGTCGTGCGCGGCGCGGCGAGCGCGGACGCGTCCGCGCGCAAACCTTTGAGCGCGTTGGAAGCGGAATTGGACGCGCGCTTGGGCCCGCGTCCGTTGAAAATGACGCGTTATCGAGAGGCGAAAAAGCGAACGCAGGAGCGCATCGCGCGCGCCTTGGCGCAGCAAGCGACGGCGTGGC
>JAJVIA010000008.1:4639-12269 GCA_022072245.1 Anaerolineae bacterium | reverse complement strand
GAGCGTTCCCTACATTTTGAATGGGTGCGACCCCGCGAATCTGTATGGCGGCGAAGGGAGCGCGTGGAAATTTGCGCGTGTGCCTTCGACGCAGCTTGTGTTGTGGCGCGGGCAGCCGATTTTAATCGCCCAAGAAAATGGCGAACGCCTGACCGCGCCGCCCGAGGCGGACGTGGAAATTTTACGCGCGGCATTGAAAATTTATTTTGAACGCGCGCACGCGCCGCGTCATGCCATTGTGACGGAATGGAATGGCGCCAAGATCTTGGGCAGCGCGGGCGAAGATTTTTTGCAGGCGTTGGGTTTCTATCGGATGCCCAAGGGCATGGAGCGCTGGTTGTAGATTACTCACAACGCGTAGAAAGCGTTCTCTAATCCTGCCGAGGCGCATTAGGGAATGAGCCCTACGCGCAAGATGCGGGAAATTACCAATTGTAGCGCATAGACACGCGATTTGATTTTTGTTATACTTGATTTGGCGGCGCAGTGAACGCGTGGCGGGAATTTATTTTCAATTCATTGGGCGCTGCGATTTTGGCGTTCGGCGGAGGCGTCATTGCTATTTGGCAGCGTTCCAAATCAAAAAAATGCAAAGGGCGTAAGGCAATCTGAAATGCGGCTGCGGTAATGAACCAAGCTATACGATACGCGTTGGACATTGGAGCGAGTGAGACAAGCGGTTTCTCTGTTGTGTGAAAAGAAACCGCTTTTTTGCGTCAACCCGGAATTGCGCGTTGAACTTGCAATCGAAACGGCATCTCTTGGCGTTGAGCATAGAGCATCAAAAGCGCGGGGCGACGATTCGGGCTGAAAAAAACAATGAGTGAATTTTGGAATTTACTATGGCTGCCGCTGTGCATTGGCGGCGCGGTGTTTGTGCTTGTGGCGGCGCTGGCGCCGTTGGAAGCGTTGACATGGTGGGCGGGATGGTCGTCGCAGCCCGCGCCCGATACGCCATTGCCGACGGTATCCGCGCGCGCAGACCTTGCGTCCGCGTATGTCGTGTACTTGAGCGGCGTCGCGGCGATTGACCCAAGCGGCATGCATCCAAAAGAAAAAGCGTTTCTTGACGGTTTGGAAACCGCAATGTCGGATACGACTGTGGTGCGCGATGTGTTTGCGTATTCGGCGACCAACAATTCGTTGACGGGCGAACGCGCGCTGTCACGGATGTGGCAGAGAATCAATGCGCTGTCCGTGAAACGCGGCAAACGTATCACCGATTGGGCGGGCTTGGGTCTCGTCATTTTGCGAAATTTGACCCAGATTCTAGTCAGCGCGGATTCGCGTTATGGTCCGATTTTTAGTTTTGGCGTCGCCAAAGGAATTGCGGAACGGTTGCAGTATCACGGTTACGTTTTCGGCGCGCGCGCGCCGGTGATTCTCTTGGGGTATTCGGGCGGGGGCCAAGTGGCGGTGGGCAGCGCGCCCTATGTGGCGCAAATTTTACGGCGGCCCGTGTGGGTGATTGGCATTGGCGGCGTGTATTCTGACGACAAAGGAATTTTGTTTGTCGAGCATCTGTATCAATTGACCGGCACGCGCGATTATACGTGGCGTTTGGGCGATATTTGTTTCCCGGGGCATTGGCGGATTTTCCCACATTCGGCGTGGAATCGCGCGCGGCGACAGGGCTTGGTTTCGTTTATCAACATGGGCCCAATGAAGCACACGCTCAAGGGCGATTATTTTTCGCGCTCGGCAAAATTGCCGGACGGTCAAACGCACGCGGCCAAGACGATTGCGACGATAGCGGAACTGGTGGCGCACGCGCAGACGCAGGCGCAAGTCGCATCGGACGCCAAGGGATAAAGCATGGGAGCATTTATCGCGCAAGTATGGCAATTGTTGGTTGGCGCGTTGACGTTTGACGCCGCGCAGCTCGGCGCCGCGCTCGCCGCGCCGCTCCAGACGAATCCATACACCGCCGTCATTTTGACCATCGCGCTGCTCGCGGGCATTTCAGAATTGTTGGGCGACAGCGTAGTGTGGTTTGTGAATCGTGTGCGCCCGACGCGCTTGGTCGTTTCGCTCGCGCTGGAGGGCGTGTTGGTTGTGGTGAAATTATTTTTTTGGGCGTTCACGATTTGGTTGGTCGCGCGCGCGCTCTATGCGACCGAACGCGCGCTCGGCGATATTTTTCTGGCGGTCTGTTTGGGCAGCGCGCCGTTTGTGTTTGGCGTCTTTATTTTTCTGCCGTATTTGGGGCAGGGCTTGCGGTGGCTCTTGAGCGTGTACAGTTGGCTGTTGACCGTTTTATTGGTCGCGCTCGAATTGCAATTTGGCGTCGTTCCTGCAATCGTCTGCACTTTGGGCGGTTGGCTGTTGATTCAAATTGCCAGCGCCGTGTTGACGCGTCCGCGCGAACTGTTTCAAGATTGGGCATGGCGCAAAACGACGGGCGCGCCGCCGCTGGTCGCATTTGACGCGCAGCTTGAAGAATTGACGCGGCGTTTGCAGGGCGACGCGCGCGCGCAACCTAAAACATAATTTTTGCAAGCGGCTGCATAATCCAGCCGCGCATTTTAGTGGGACGAAACTGAAAGCGAAGCAATCATGCTCCGGGAGGCAGCGATGACCCAAGTAGAACAACAACGGCTGAGCGAGAACGCAGTGTGGAAAAAATGGGGGCCCTATTTGTCGGAACGGCAATGGGGTACCGTGCGCGAAGATTATTCTGCCAACGGCGACGCGTGGAATTATTTTTCACACGAGCAGGCGCGCGCGCGCGCGTACAAATGGGGCGAGGATGGTTTGGCGGGTTATGCGGACGACCACTCGCGTTTGTGTTTTGCCTTGGCGCTGTGGAACGGCCAAGACCCGATTCTCAAAGAGCGCTTGTTCGGTTTGACCAACAGCGAAGGCAATCACGGCGAAGATGTCAAAGAATATTATTTCTATCTCGATTCCACGCCGACCCATTCGTACATGAAATATCTGTACAAGTATCCGCAGCGCGCGTATCCGTACGCCGATTTGATTGAAAATAATCGCCGCCGCACGCGCGGCGATTTGGAATATGAATTGTTGGACACGGGCATTTTTGACGACGACCGTTATTTTGATGTGTTTGTCGAGTACGCCAAAGCCGCGCCGGACGATACGTTGATTCGCATTACGGCGGCGAATCGCGGCCCGGCGGATGCGCCCCTTACGCTCCTGCCGCAGTTGTGGTTTCGCAATACGTGGTGGCAGCGCGCCGGCGCGCCGCGCCCCACGCTGCGCGCGCTGGACGCCCGTACCATTCAGGCGCATCATGTCGAATTGGGCGATATGTATTTTTACGCGGACGGCGCGGCGGAATTGCTGTTCACCGAGAACGAGAGCAACAATGAAAAATTATTTGGCGCGCCGAATCTGACGCCGTATGTCAAAGACGCGTTTCATCGTTATATTGTGAACGGCGAAACGGCGAGCGTCAATCCCGCGCAAACAGGCACCAAAAGCGCCGCGCTCTGGCGCGCGAACGTTCCGGCGGGCGGCAGCGTGCAATTTTATATGCGCCTGTCCAATCGCGCGCCCGCGCAAATGGGCGAGGCGTTCGGCGCCGAATTCGAGCGCCTGTTTAATGAACGTCTCGCCGAGGCGGATGCGTTTTACGAGAGCATTACGCCCGACAACATAGACGCCGACCGCGCGAATGTGATGCGGCAGGCGTTGGCGGGAATGTTGTGGAGCAAACAGCATTATTATTTCGACCTCGACCATTGGCTCGCCGAACATCAAGCGCATCCGTTATTGTCGCCGCGCGCGCGCGACATACGCAACAAGAACTGGTTTCACATGGTGACGGACGATGTGATTTCGATGCCGGACAAATGGGAATATCCGTGGTTCGCCGCGTGGGACCTCGCCTTTCATTGCGTCGCGTTGTGTTTGGTGGATGTGGACTTTGCCAAGCATCAACTCGATTTGCTGCTGCGCGAATTGTATCTGCATCCGAACGGTCAGATTCCCGCGTACGAATGGAATTTCGGCGACGTGAATCCGCCGGTACACGCCTGGGCTACAATGTTTGTGTACAACATTGAAAAAGAACAGCGCGGCCAAGGCGATGTGAACTGGCTCAAGCAGTCGTTCCAAAAACTGCTGCTCAATTTTACATGGTGGGTGAATCGCAAAGACCCATCGGGCAAAAATGTATTTGAAGGCGGTTTTCTCGGGCTGGACAATATCGGGATATTTGACCGCAGCGCGCCGCTGCCCACCGGCGGTTTTTTGGAACAGGCGGACGGCACTGCGTGGATGGCGCTCTTTTCGCAAAACATGCTCGAAATCGCGATCGAGCTGACAAAATACGATGCGACGTATGAAGACATGGCGACCAAATTTGTCGAACATTTCTTTTGGATTGCGGGCGCGATGGATCGCATGGGCGACAATCAAGATGAAATGTGGGACGAACAGGATGGATTCTTTTACGATTTACTGCGCTTGCCGAATGGCGACGGGATGCGCTTGAAAGTGCGCTCGATGGTCGGGCTGCTGCCCTTGTGCGCGAGTACGGTGTTTTCGTCTCAAGCGCGTCAGACCATGCCCAAGATGTTTAGACGCGCGATTGATTTTGTTCAGGAGCATCCCGAACTCTTGGCAAACATCGCGCCGCCCAAGCGCAGTGAATTGACCGACCGCAACATTCTCGCGATTGTCAATCAAGACAAACTCCGCCGCATCCTTGCGCGCGTCCTGGATGAAAATGAATTTCTCAGTCCGTACGGCATTCGCGCCTTATCCAAAGTTTATGAGGCGCAGCCGTTCGTATTACAGGTGCACGGCGAAGAATATCGTGTGGGGTACTTGCCCGCCGAATCGGACACGGGCATGTTTGGCGGCAATTCGAATTGGCGCGGGCCCATTTGGATGCCGGTGAATTTGCTTTTGATTCGCGCGCTGCTCCAACTCTATACGTACTATGGCGACGAATTCCAAGTCGAGTGTCCGACGGGTTCGGGCGTCTATGTGACGTTGTACGGCGCGGCGGCGGAAATTGCGAATCGGCTGGTGAACATTTTTACGCGCAACGCGCAAGGCCAGCGCGCGGTGTACGGCGGCTCGGAAAAATTTCAAAAGGACCCGCATTGGCGCGACTATATTTTGTTTTACGAATATTTTCACGGCGACAATGGCGCGGGGTTGGGCGCGAGCCATCAGACCGGTTGGACCGGCTTGGTAGCGCGTTTGATTCAATCGCTGGGCTTTATCCGCAGCGAAGCTCTTTTGGCGGACGGCGCCAAAGCAGCTGGAGTGTATCACACCGAAGAATAAAAAAAAGCGGCGCCGGTGAAAACCGGCGCCGCTTTTTTATTGGCAAGCCAAGCCGTTCAACTGCCCAATTGCATTTCTTCCGCTTCGCCCAATTCGCCCGCGCCCGCCGCCATGTCCTCCAGCCCGTCGAGCGCCATCGCGCGCCCAATGTCGCCCGCGGCTTCGGCGGCGGCGAGTTCCGCCAAACCTTCGGCGATTTTTTCTTGGCCGTGCGCCGCTTGGTCCTCGCTGATTGCGGCGGCGACTTGGGCGGCAGCCAACGCGTTCATGCCGTCTTGCACTTCGCCGACGCCAAAATCCGCGACGCGCTGCCCGCTTGCATTGATAGAACGCGCCAACTCGACGGCGCCGCGCGCGCGGCCAATGTCGTTCACCGCAAACGCTTTGAGGCGGATGCCCATATCGCTCAAGAATTGCGCGAGCGCCGGCATCTCCATCGCATGAACGACTTCGCCGACGACGCTGATTTGGCCCGCCATGCCCGCGAGTTCCATGCCGCGCGCCAAATCGCCTACGCTCATTGCGCGCACAATGACGCCCATCGAATTGATGCTTTCCGAAACGGCAAGCATATCCGCGCCTTGCGATACGTCGCGCAGCGCGTTACTGGCGGCGACATCGCTGAGGAGCGCCATGTGGTCGGATGTCGCCAACGCGCTCATGCCCGTCGCGACATTTGCCGCGCCGGACGCGGCGGTGGATTTCGAGACGAGATTCCATTCACTCGCCGCCACGAGCGTATCTTCGCCGCGCGACATTTGCGCCGCGCCCGCGTACGCTTTTTCCGCCGCCAGCTTTTCGCGCTTGCTCACCGCTTTACTTGGTTTTGCCTTGCCGGTTTTTTTTGTTTTTGCCATCGTTGTCTCCTTTAGATTTCAATTGCCGATTTCTTGCGCGCAGCTCGCAAATTCCAATGCGTAAAGCACAAAACATAAATTACAAATCATGTCTCGCCCGACCAACCCAATTCGCGTAAAAAGTTTTTGTCCATCGGCGTCAGCGGCGCGCGCGCCAATAAATCGGGACGTTGCTCCCATGTGCGCTTGAGCGCTTGGCGGCGCCGCCATTGTTCAATCTGCGCGTGATGTCCCGACAATAAAATATCCGGCACGCGCATCCCGCGAAATTCGAGCGGACGCGTGTACTGCGGATATTCCAACAAACCCGTCGCGTGCGAATCTTGGTGCGGCGCCGCGGGGTCGCCGACGATGCCGGGAATGAAACGCGCGATAGCGTCCACCAGCGCCATCGCGGGAATTTCGCCGCCGGTCAACACGTAATCGCCAATCGAAATTTCATCGCTGACCAATGCGCGCACGCGTTCATCCATGCCTTCGTAATGGCCGCAGAGGATGGCGATATGCGGCTGCTGCGCGTACGCGCGCGCGATGGCGGTATCAAAGACGCGTCCTTGCGGCGTCGTCAAAATCAACGGCGGCCGCCGCGCGGGGTCGGCGCCCAAAATTTTTTCGACCGCTTCAAAGATTGGTTCCACCTTCATCACCATGCCGCCGCCGCCGCCGTAAGGCGTATCGTCGCAGACATGATGCTTGTCGTAGGCAAACGCGCGAAGATTGTGCGTCGCAATTTCGAGACGTCCCGCCGCGCGCGCGCGCTGCAAGATGCTGTCGTCAAACACGCCCGCAAACATGCCGGGGAACAGAGTGAAAATATCGAACCGCATCGCGCGCTATTGTAGCATAAAAATTGATTGAAATTTTTCCTAGTTCAGAGTATTCTATAGGCGAATTCACACAATGAAACGAGGTGAAACCATGTCTGTAACATCGAATGCTCGCAAGCTAGTTATCCACGCTTGCGCGGCGCTGCTGCTTGTCGCGTTGACTGGCATCATTGCATGTAATGCGACCTCCGCTCCGACCAAACCGACAGTCGTCATTGTGTCTCCGCCCAGCGGAAGCATCTACAGCACGGGGGAACAAGTGGCAGTGCAATCTTCGGCTGCGGATGCTAACGGAATTATCAAAGTCGAACTCTTGGTGGATGGTTTGCCGGTGCGCGTAGACCCTTCGCCGGTCTCGCAAGGGCAAATCCAATTTGCGCTGATTCAGCATTGGACGGCGACCGCGCCGGGCAATCACACGCTCACCGTGCGCGCTCACAACACGCAAGGCGCAACGGCGGAAGCGGGCGTGAGCGTCATGGTAAATCCGGCGGCAACTCTAATGCCGACTGCCGTCTCGGCAATTCCCTTTCCGACGCTTGTGTCGCTGGCAACCGTGCCGCCGACCGATGTACCGACTGCGGCGCCTACCACCGCAGCGCCGCCAACAGAAATGCCGACTGCGACAGCCACCGCAACGGCGACAGCCACCGCCACCGCAACCGCCACCGCAACGCATAC
>JAJVIA010000008.1:0-4539 GCA_022072245.1 Anaerolineae bacterium | reverse complement strand
GCGACTCCGGGCGACCGTCAAGTCAGTCCGCAAACCACGACCACGTACACGCTCGAAGCGCGTTGCGGGACCAATACGCGCATCAAGACCGTGACCGTCAATGTGACAGGCGCGAGCGCGCCGAGTTTCGCCGGTCATTGGAATATTCGTAATAGCGGCGCGGGTGACTGCACGGCAGATTTTACCGTATTGGGGAATTCACTCAGCGGGACGTTTTGCCGCAAAGGTCTTTCGCATACACAAACCGGTTCTCTGCAAGGCACAGTCCAAAATTTGGGGAACGGAATTTCAGTGTCGGGGAATTATACGATTCCCGGCGCCACGAACGGTAATTTCTCGTTTGTCATCTATAATACCAACGTGAATCAATTTCGCGGTTACTTTCAGGCGTTTGGTTCGCCGCTTGAATTTTGCGGGTGGCGCGACGGCGCATCGCCGCCCGGCGTTTGTCTCGCCTCGCCTTGATGGCGGATTCTCTATACGCCGTTCTCTGTGCGGCGCATTCATCGCCGCGCTTGGACAACCGAAAGAATAAACCGTTTCCTCCGCGCGCAATAGAAAACGCTCAAGGAATTTTCCCCTTGAGCGTTTTGTTTTTTGACGGACTGTGTGAAAATAAATTACGGAATCGCGCTGCACAAATATCCGTTGGCGCTAATCAATTTGTTACTGCCGTACGGATTGCTGACGGCAGCGATAATTTTTGGCGGCGTTTTGCCTTTTGCCTGAACCAGCGTCATGCCGCGAAAATTAGAACCCGCCGCCGCAAACAGACTGTCCGAAAATTTTACGGTGGTCGCCGCGTGCGGCGTCAACTTGATGGTGGTCTGCATCAATTTCGCGCCCGTGTTCGGGTCGAATAGCCGCACCAAAATTTTCGCGTTGCGCGCTTCGGTATTCAAAAGGGTGAGCTGTGTATTTTCCGTCGCGGAACGCGCGGTAGCGCCGCAGACGTAACGCGTGTTCACTTGCGAATTTGCCAAACCGTCCACGCCGTTAAAGCGTTTGCCTTTGCTCATGGCGCTAAATGTACTGACGCCCAGCGGTTCGGTCGAAGTCACTTTTGCCCAACCGGTGAACGCATTGCCGAGCGCGGCGAACGCGGCGTCGTTCAATAAAAATTGCGCCAAGCCGTTCGCGGGAACGCCGGTGACAGTTTGCGCGCCGGCAGCGCTGCCGTCGTTCTTGAAAAATTCAATCGTAATGTCGGCGGCGTTTGCGCCATTGTTGCGCGCAAAAATTTCGGACCAATTTTGCGCCGCGCCCTTGCCGTTGATTTTGCGTTCCAATGAATAGAGATAGATCAAGGTATCGTATTCGTCTGCGGCGAGCGCGCGGACGGCTGCCGTATCGCGGACATAACGCGTTTGCAGCGCGGCGACAATGTTTTGCGTCGCAGCGAGGGCAATGGTTCCAGTAAAGGGCGAACCCGAAAAAAGCGTATTGGTGTTGAGATAAAAGGAACCGCGCGCGGCGAGCGTTTCGTTCTGTTGATGCGCCATAGTTCCGTCGGCGTTATAAAACGTAATCGTCACGTCCGCGTTCGAGGCGGCGGCGTTTTGAATGGCGAGGATATTGTTTTGCGTATCGTCGGCGAGATGCCGCGCCAAAGGAAACGTGAGCTGCGTCGCGGGCGCGCTGACGCCTTCGTATGCGTCGCGCGCGTTATTGTTGCCGTTCGCCGCCAGAGCTAACGCTTGTACATTTTTGTCGGAAGAAATGATGGCGTTGCCTTGAAAATTCGCGCCGAGCGTATTGGGCACGGCGATAATTTTCGCGCCGTTGGGGCTGATATTTTCCGTCGTCGTAAAAACTGCCGCGCCCGCGCTGTCGTAAATTTCAATCTGCACTGTGGCGCTGCCGGTGGTATCGGGATTAAAGACGACGATTTGCGAAGTCATGGCGCCCGGCGCAACCGGCGCGAGTTCGGCGCTGTCCGTTTCGGCGGTGGCGGTGGGTTCGGGCGTGACAACGGCTTTTGGTTGTCGGACGCGCGTTGGGCGCGGGGTAGCGGTCGGCGCGGTTTGCGCGCGCGCGTCCGCTGTGAACGGCAGCTGCGGCGCCACGAGCGCCAACGCCGACAGACTCAAAATTATCAAAATCAACAATCGTTTCATCGTGTTATCCGGTAATCGTTTGGTTGCGTCGCACGCGGCAAACCTTACATGACGTGCGCGAGTTCGCCTCGCTGTGCCACAAACGCTTTGAGCGCCGCAACCGCGACTTCGGGATCAGAAATGGGCAGTGTCAGGCGCTCCATCGGGCAGGGGCCGTCATTGCGTCTGTTTTGGATAAAGGGAATGATGCGCTGCGCCTGAAACGGAATTTTGTGCTTTGCCAGAACGTTGACTGCCGACTCGCTGCCGAGCGGCGTATATACTTCTGAAATCTCTGCAAAAACCGCGACCATTGCGACGGCTTTGCCCACAACTCTGTCTGCCAAACTCGCGCCGCGCATCGCGTCGGGAGATTCCGCAAGCGCTTGCAACAGTTCTCCGATGCCTGCGCGCGTGCCGGTCGCAGTGATGTGTCCGTGTTTGACCAACACGAACGCGTAACTGCCGCTGTGATAGGTTTCGATGGCGCGTTCCAAATCCGTCATGGTAAAAGTGTATCATGCAAAAAAGGCAAATGCAAAAATGGGCGCGTCAAAATTGGGGCGTAATGCTATAATAAAGAGAGTGAGGCGACGAATGAAATTGGCTGTGGGTTCCGACGAAAAAACTTTTTTGACCGACCGCGTGCTACAAGAATTGCAGAAACGCGGACATGCGCTCGAATTGTTTGGGCCGCTGAATGAGACGGCGGACGCGGCGCGCGCGCTGAATTGGGTTCAGGCGGCGCAAGCGGTGGCGGAAGCGGTCAGCGCCGGACGCGCGGAGGAAGGCATTTTGTTTTGTTGGACCGGCACCGGCGTTACGCTGGCGGCAAACAAGATACCGGGCATTCGCGCGGCATTGTGTCACGACGCGGAAACGGCGCGCGGCGCGCGCCTGTGGAATCGCGCGAATGTGTTATGCCTGAGTTTGCGCGCCACGTCTGAAATCGTCGCGCAAGAGATTCTCGACGCGTGGTTCAATACGCCGTTGGGAACCGACCCAAGCGATGTCGCGGCGGTGGAGCAGGTGACGCAGATAGAAGCCAAGTATTGTACAAGTAGCAGGTAGGCGGGCAGGTCAACAGACCTGTGTATCTACATCTTTTCGATTTATTATGCAAATTGAAATCAATCGCGCCGTCATCGAACTCGCGCAGGGCGACATCACGGAACAAGACACTGATGCGATTGTGAACGCGGCGAACGAGTCGCTGCTTGGCGGCGGCGGCGTGGATGGCGCGATTCATCGCGCGGCGGGCCCGCAGCTGCTCGCGGAATGTCGCACGCTCGGCGGCTGCGTGACCGGCGACGCGAAAATTACGCGCGGGTACAAGCTGCGAGCGAAATATGTGATTCACGCGGTGGGGCCCGTGTATTACGACGGCACGCGCGGCGAAGCGGAATTGTTGGCGTCCGCGTATCGGCGGGCGCTGGACCTCGCGCACGCGCATCAATTGGCGAGCGTCGCGTTTCCCGCGATTTCGACCGGCGTGTACGGTTATCCGATGGCTGCCGCCGCGCGCGTGGCGTTTGCGACGATACGCGAATTTTTGCAGACGCACGCCGCGCCGACGTTGCTGCGGATGGTGTTGTATGACGCGCGCGCGCTGCAAACGCACGAACGCGTATTGCAGGAATTTTTAGCGGCGTAAAGCGGGAGGATGGAACGCTTGAGGCGGTCGCGTCGTATATTGATACATGAATGAAAATTATCTGAATGTGAACGGCTGGCGCACGCGCTATGCGCGCGCGGGCGCAGAGGGCCCCGCGCTGGTATTGCTGCACGGTTTGGGTTCGTCGCTCGACGCGTGGAGTTTGAATATCGAACCGTTGGGCAAACTATTTCGCGTGTTTGCGCCGGACCTTTTGTATTTTGGCAAAAGCGCGAAACCGAAAACTCCGCCCAGTCAGACGGACTTTGTCGCGTTCGTGACCGCGTTCATGGACGCGTTGGGGATTACGCGGGCGACGCTCGTCGGCAATTCGATGGGCGGCGCGATTGCGACCAGCGCGGCGATTGACGCGTCCGAACGCGTCGAGCGTTTAATTTTGGTGGACCCGGCGGGTTTTGGGCGCGAATTGGCGTGGTGGCTGCGTTTGCGGACGTTGATTGATTTGCGTTCGCGCGCCAGGCCCTCGCCGCGAATGTTGCGGCTCGCCTTGCGGCAGGTATTTTACAATCCCGATAATGTACCGCCCGCGTTGATTGACGCTACGGTGGCGTTGAATGAGGAACCGGATTTGTTTGCCTCGTATCGGCGCGTTTTGAAAGTCGGCGTAGATTGGCGGGGTCTCAAAACGCAACTTTTGCAGCAAGTGCGCGACCGCGCGTCGCAGATTTGCGCGCCGACTTTGTTGGTGTGGGGCAAACAGGACCGCGTGGTGCCGCTCGCGCAAATGGATGTGGCGCGAGAAAAAATTCCGCACGCGCAAACTTTTGT
>JAJVIA010000010.1:63656-77796 GCA_022072245.1 Anaerolineae bacterium | reverse complement strand
GGCGCTTATGGCATGGCAATGGAAATGACGCCGCAGCGTTTGTACCGCGATTCGCGCTTTTTACTATACGGCGGCGGCACGGGCGAACTTTTAAGAAACATCATTGCGAAAGAGATGGGAATGTAGGAATTGCAGATTGCAGATTGCGAATTTTTGATTTTCGATTCCGCCAACTGAGCTGCGAATTTTCGATTTTGAATTTCCAATTTTGAACTTTGAACTTTCAACTTTGAACTTGCATTACCACGGAGGCGCTTGTGGCGAACAAAACACGCGGTTTGACGTTTGACGAATTCAATGTCGGAGATGTCTTTGCCTCGCAGGCGCGGACGGTGACGGAAGCGGATGTCGTCGCGTTCGCGGGCATTTCGGGCGACTTTAATCCCTTGCACACGGACGCGGAATTTGGCAAGACGACGCCGTTCGGCGAACGCATCGCGCACGGCATGTTGATTGCCGCAATCTCAACGGGCATGGCGAATTGGCTCGGCGTCTTTGAAGGCACGACGATTGCGCTGATGGAACAGGTTTTGCAATACAAAGGCGCGGTGAAATTTGGCGATACGGTGCATTTGGAATTGACCGTCGCCGAAAAAAAAGAATCGTCCAAACCCGACCGCGGCGTCGTGATTTTTTCCGCGCGCGTGTTGAATCAAGAAAACAAAATTGTGATTGACGGTACGTGGACGACGTTGATGAAACGGCAATGAAAAATGCAATATACACAATCACCCAATCACCTATTCACCAAATCTCCAATCTCTAATCTCCAATTTCCAAAAGGACCAAGATGAAACTTCAAGACAAGGTTGCACTAATTACCGGCGCGGGCAGCGGCATTGGACGCGCGACGGCGGTGTGTTTTGCAAACGAGGGCGCGCGGATTGTCGCGTGCGATATGGACGCGGCGGGCGCGCAGGAAACGGCGCAAATGATTACGGCGAATGGCGGGCAGTGTATTGCCGCAATCGGCAACGTAGCGGACCGCGTGGACGCGCAAAAAATGATTGACGCCGCGCTGCAACAATTCGGGCGGCTCGACATTCTCATCAACAACGCGGGCATTACGCGCGACGCGCTGACCTTGCGCCTCAAAGACGACGAAGTGAAAATGATGAGCGATGAACAATGGGACGCGGTGCTGAATGTGAATCTAAAAGGCACGTGGCTCATGTCGCAGCTCGCCGCCGTACCGATGATAAAACAAAATTACGGCCGCATCGTCAACACCGCGTCCGTCGGCGCGCACGGCAACATCGGGCAGGCAAATTATTCCGCGTCGAAAGCGGGCGTGATTGGTTTGACCAAAACGCACGCGTTGGAATGGGCGCGTTTCAACATTCGCGTCAACTGCATCGCGCCGGGCGCGGTGAGAACGCGCATGACGGCGGCGATTCCCGAAAAATTGCAGACTGCGCTCACTGACCGCATCCCGCTGCATCGTTTCGCCGAACCCGAAGAAATCGCGCGCGTGCATCTCTTTCTCGTGAGCGACGATTCGAGTTACATCACCGGGCAGAGCATTGGCGTGGATGGCGGAGTCACTGTCGGACATTAGGAATTTTTGATTTTTGATTTGCGATTTTTGATTTGCGATTCGTAATACGCGAGAGACGAGAAGTGAGATGAAATTTGAAAATGTATTCATTCCCTACGGGGGGTATTGGTCAACGCCGTTTGTGAAATGGCAAGGGAAATTTGCGTCGCTGCATCCGATAAAGTTTGCGGGCGAAATTGCGACGCGCGCGTTGATGGAACGCGGCATCGGCGTTGAAAATTTTGACGCGTTGTTTTTGGGCATGACGGTGCCGCAAAAGGGCGCGTTCTATGGCGCGCCGTGGCTCGCCGCGTTGATTGGCGCGCCCGAGATTACGGGTCCGACGTTCGCGCAAGCGTGCGCCACGAGCGCGCGCGTCCTTACATCCGCCGCGTCCGAAATCGAAATCGGCAATCACGACGCGATTCTCAATCTCACGCTCGACCGCACGTCGAATGGACCGCACATTTATTATCCGAATCCGTTCGGACCGGGCGGCAAAGGCGATACCGAAGATTGGGTGTGGGACAATTTCAACAACGACCCGAACGCGAATCTCGCCATGATTCAAACGGCGGAAAACGTCGCGCGCGAAAATGACATTTCCAAAGAGCAGCAGGACGAAATGATGCTCCTGCGTTACGCGCAATATCAGGACGCGTTAAAAGACGACGCCGCGTTTCATCGCAAATACATGGTGACGCCGATTGATTTGGGGAATGCCCGCCGCAGCGTTCCCATCGCCGACGACGAAGGAATTTTTCCGACGACGCGCGAGGGTTTGCAAAAATTGAAACCGGTCTTGGACGGCGGCACGGTGACATACGGCGGACAAACGTTTCCCGCCGACGGCAACGCGGGCATGATTGTGACGACGCGCGAACGCGCACAGGAATTGAGCCGCGATAAAAATGTCGCCGTACAATTGATTGCCGTCGGCACCGCGCGCGCGAAAAAAGGTTTCATGGGCCAAGCGCCCGTGCCTGCCGCGCAGCGCGCGTTGCGCAACGCGGGAATTTCTCTCGACGATGTGCGCGCAATCAAATCGCACAATCCGTTCGCAGTGAACGACATTTATTTTTGCGAACAGATGAAAGTGAAACCCGAAGCGATGAATAATTTTGGTTCGTCGCTGATTTTCGGACATCCGCAGGGACCGACGGGGATGCGTTTGATTATTGAATTGATTGAAGAGCTCGTCATGTCGGGCGGCGGTTACGGTTTGTTCACCGGCTGCGCGGCGGGCGATACGGCGATGGCGTGGGTGGTAAAGGTAGGCAAGTAGCGGGGAAACAGATAGACAAGGAGCAGGGAAATATTCCGATTGACTTGTTTAGCTGTCTGCCTTCATTAAAACGAATGAGTATTGACCGACCAATACGCGTATTGATTGCGAAACCCGGACTCGACGGACATGACCGCGGGGCAAAAGTTGTGGCGCTTGCGCTGCGCGACGCGGGCATGGAAGTAATTTACACGGGACTGCATCGCACCGTCGAGCAAATTGTCGAGGCGGCGATTCAAGAGGACGTGGATGTCATCGGACTTTCGATTTTGTCCGGCGCGCACATTCCGTTGAGCGAAAAAATTTTGGCGCAATTGCGCGCGGCGGGCGCAAACATTCCCGTCGTCGTCGGCGGCAATATCCCTGTGCGCGACCACGACGCACTGCGCGCGCTCGGCGTCGCAGATGTTTTTCCGACGAGTACCGATTTTGAGGACATTGCGCGCGGCGTGCGCGCGGCGGCGCAGCAAAAGAATATGACATAGAAAACGCGCATCTCGTAAGCGTTACAAGTTGCGCAAAATTTTTTTGATTCATTGTCATTCGCGCGGTTTTGCGCTTGAATCTACAAGGAATACGCAGAAAAATCTCCCCTCGCCCATTGGGAGAGGGCCGGCGGCGCGGCAATCTAGAAAAATTATTGGCAAAATCTCCCCTCGCCCATTGGGAAATGTAGAAAAATTATTGGCAAAATCTCCCCTCGCCCATTGGGAGAGGGCAGGCGGCGCGGCAATGTAGAAAAATTATTGGCAAAATCTCCCCTCGCCCATTGGGAGAGGGGCTGGGGGTGAGGGGCAATTTTCAGTGGAGCAGAACATGGAAAAACAAATTGTACACGCGGGCTCGGAAAAAATCGCGGTGTATAAAAGCAAGGGCAAAGGCGCGACGGCAGTCTTGATTCACGGCAACTCGTGTTCGAGTCGTTCATTTCAATCGCAGCTTGACAGCGCGTTGGGCGACGAATTTCGCCTCGTGGCGATTGATTTGCCGGGGCATGGCGAATCTGCGAACGCGTCTGACCCGCAAGCGGTTTATACCCTGCCGGGTTATGCGCGCGTGATTGCAAACGTGGCGGAACAACTCGATTTGACGCGCGCGGTCTTTGTCGGTTGGAGTTTAGGCGGACATATCGCGTTGGAATTGACGACGCGACTGCCGAACGCGGCGGGCTGGATGATTTTCGGCACGCCGCCGCTCGCGTTTCCGCCCGCGATGGCGGAAGCGTTTTTGCCGCATCCCGCGATGGCGGCAGCGTTCCAAGAAGAATTGAGCGCCGAACAAATCGCCGCCTTTGCCGCCGCAATGTTCAATCCCGGCACGGCGATTCCCGAATTTTTTCTTGACGATATGCGGCGCACGGACGGACGCGCGCGCGCCGGTTTGGCAGCCAGCATTGCGCCGAATGGTTACGCGGACGAAGTGGTCGTCGTCGAAAATTTAACGCGTCCGCTCGCAGTTCTGCAAGGCGAAAATGAACAGTTGGTGAATCTGGCGTACCTTAACAGTTTGAAAATGCCGACGCTTTGGCGCGGCGCAGTCCAAATTGTCGAGGGCGCGGGACACGCGACGCAGTGGGAGCAGCCGGCCAAGTTTAATGCGTTGGTCAAAGCGTTTTTGAACGAGACGGCATGAGTTAGGCGTGGTCAATTCCGATTTATCATTTGGCGAACGGTGGCCGCGCCCGCGTTTCAAGCCGGACCGAGGATAATGTTTGGACAATGCAGCATCTTTTAGCATGTCATGAAATTGTCAAGACCGATTTTGTGCGCGGCGAGAATTGTTATCTGTACGACGCGCAAGGCAAACGGTACACAGATTTGGAATCCGGCATTTGGAGCGCCGCGCTGGGACATAATCACCCGCGCATCAATCAGGTCATTCACGCGCAGCTCGAACAAATCATGCATTTGGGAACGCGCTATCCTCATGCTCTCGCCGAAATGACCGCAGTGGAAGTGTTGCGCCTCGTTGGAATCAATGAAGGCAAATGCGTCTTTTTGAGTTCGGGCAGTGAAGCCGTCGAGTTCGGCGTACAGATTGCGCGACGCGTCACGGGCAGACCACTGTTGCTCACACTTGCCGAGTCCTATCTTGCCGCGTACGGCTCGGCGGGAAGCAAGCGCGCCGATGAATGGTTGCTGCTGGAATGGAGCGCGGGCGCGCCGACAGACGCGCACGAATATCTGCAAAACATTCCCTTTGAAAAAATCGGCGCGTTTATTTTCGAACCGGGTGGAAGCGGTTCGGCGTTTGTGAAATTTCCACCCAAGCCGCTGGTGCAAGCGATTGTCGAACGCGTCAAACAAGCGGGCGGATTGCTCATGACGAATGAAATCACAACCGGCATGGGCCGCACAGGGCGGTGGTTTGGTTTTCAGCATTACGACATTCAGCCCGACATTGTTGCGCTCGGCAAAGGTTTGGGCAATGGTTATCCGGTGAGCGCCGTGGCGCTGCGGCAAGACCTTGCAGAAAATTTGGAAGCGGGCGGATTTCATTATGCTCAATCGCATCAAAATGACCCGCTCGGCTGCGCGGTCGCCAATCAAGTAGTCACGGTGTTGCGCGAAGAAAATTTGATTGAGCGCGGAAACAGCGTTGGCGGAACCTTTCTCGAACAACTGCGGCAATTGGGTGAGAAACACGCATTGGTCAAAGAAGCGCGCGGGCGCGGCATGTTGCTCGGCGTCGAGCTGCATCCGCATGCAAATTTTTCCGTCAGCGCCGCGTACCGCGCATTGTTGGACAAGGGCTATATCGTCGGTTACTATCCCGCGGGCAATGTCTTGCGCTTGTCTCCCGCGCTCACGGCACAAGCAGAGGACCTCACGCGCTTTGTCGAGTGTTTGGATGAACTGTTGGCAAATGCAGGTTGACGACGACGAATTATATCGAGCATTACGCAACTGGCGTCGTCGAGGCGGCGAAAAAAAATGGCAACGAAAAACGGACGTGACGTAATTTTAGAATCTGGCATCGCGGTCAAACCAATTTATGGGCCCGAAGACATCGCGCAAATGGATTACGCGCGCGACATTGGCGCGCCGGGCGAATTTCCGTTTACGCGCGGCATTCATCCGTTGATGTATCGCGCGCGCCCGTGGACGATGCGGCAGTACGCGGGCTTTGGCACGCCGCATGACACAAATGGGCGTTTCAAATTTTTGATTGAACACGGCCAAAACGCGCTCAACGTCGCCTTTGATCTTCCGACACAGATGGGTTTGGATTCCGACGACCCGCGCGCCGAAGGCGAAATCGGGCGCGTCGGCATGGCGATTGATTCGCTGCGCGATATGGAAGTGGCGTTCGACGGCATTCCGATTGACAAGGTGAGCGTGTCGCTGACGATTAATGCGGTGACGCCCATTATTCTTGCAATGTATCTCGCGGTCGCGGAAAAACAAGGTGTGCCGCTCTCTGAAGTGCGCGGGACGACGCAGAACGATATTTTGAAAGAATACATCGGACGCGGCGCGTGGATTTTTCCCGTCGAACCCGCGATACGAATGATTGCGGACACGATGGAGTTTTGCGCCAAACACGCGCCGAAATACTATCCCGTTTCCGTGTGCGGCTATCACATCCGCGAATCGGGCGCGAATCCCGTTCAAGAAATCGCGTACGCGTTTTGCATCGCGCGCGCGTACATTCAACGCGTCGTCGCGCGCGGCTTGAACGTGGACGAATTCGCGGGGCGCCTCTCTTTTAATTTCGATATTTTTGGAAATTTGTGGGAGCAGGTGGCGAAATTTCGCGCGGCGCGGCGGTTGTGGGCAAAATTATTGCGCGAGGAATTTGGCGCGCAGAATCCCGATACGCTGCAAATGAAAATGATTGCGGGCGGCGGCGGCGGCGGTTTGACGATTGAAGAACCGGAAAACAATATCGTGCGCGGCGCGTATTACGCGTTGATTTCGGCATTGAGCGGCGCGCAGACGATGGCGCTCTGCTGTTACGACGAAGCGTACACGATTCCGAGCGAAAAGGCGTCGCTGATTTCTTTGCGGACGATGCAAATTCTCGCGGATGAAATGGGACTCACTGACACGGTTGACCCGCTCGCGGGTTCGTACTATATCGAATGGCTGACGAATGAAATGGAGACGCACATTGTCGCCGAAATGAAACGCGTGGACGACGAGATGGGCGGCATCGTAAAAGCGGTGAGCAACGGCATGGTGCAAGCCGAAGTTTCAAAACAAGCGTTGGCGTACGAACAAAAAATTCAAAGCGGCGAAATGGTCAAAGTCGGCGTCAACAAATATCGCACGGCAGAGGGAAGCGTTTCGCAAGAGGTCGAACTGCACGAATACAAACCCGAAGCGACGCAAGAACAATTAGCGCGCCTCGCGCAAGTGAAAGCGGAGCGCGACGCGAACGCGGTACACGCGGCCTTGACGCGCGTGCGCGCCGACGCGCAAGCGGGCGTGAATATCATGCCCGCGATGATGGAAGCAGTGCGCGCATACGCGACGGTGGGCGAGATTACGGGCGTGTTGAAAGAGGCGTTTGGGGAATTTCAGGAACCGGTGCGGTGGTAGCGCTATGTCAATTGCAAGAAAATTTTCGGATGCTGTTCAGCAATTCGCAGCAGCGCGGCGGCAGGTCCGCTGGGCGCGCGGCGTCCTTGTTCCCAATCTTGAATGGTTCGCACGCTGACACCCATCAGCGCCGCGAGTTCGGTTTGCGATAATTGAAGCTTGGCGCGAATTTTCTGCGGCGGCGCGGGCGCTTTGAATTTGCGAACGCGCAACGCACGCCGACCCGCTTTGTAAGCTTTGATTTCGCGAAGCCCTTCAAGGATTTCCATGCCGATGTCACGGTCAGACATTTTTGATTTCCTCCGCAATTTGTCGCAGGATGTGGGATGGGATATTTTCGGTTTCACTTTTGCTGTAAATCGTCAGCAGCCAAATTTCGTCGTCTTGTTTCTTGAAATAGTAAATCACGCGCACGCCGCCGCGCTTGCCTTTGCCAGAAATTGTCCAACGCAATTTTCGCACGCCGCCCGAACCGGGGACGATTTTTCCGGTCTCTGGATATTTGAGCAAATGACCTTGCAGGGCAACGTATTCGTCGTCTGACAGATATGTATAAATGAGTTTGGTAAAGATGGTGGTTTCGATGAACTCCATTGCGCTATTATACGGCATTGCCGTATAACTGTAAAGATGACGGCGCGCGTTTAGCTGAGAGGTTCGGGCGATTAGAAATCGCGGCAACAAGAGCGCGAAACGTCCCTGCGGACGTTGGAGCCGCGAGGGCGCGGCAATTCGAAATCGCAGAGAGGGCAACGAAACAAAATGCGGATCCTGATGTTTGGCGCCGGTGTGATCGGCACGGTGTACGGTTATGCGCTATCGCAGGCGGGCGCGGCTGAAAACGTTTGTAGAAAATCCGCCGCGCGAACTTGCCCCTCACTGACATGCGAATCGGCATTGAGTTGGCGGAACATTCACCCACATTGGGTTGGGGAACGAACGCAAAAAAAGCCGCACAATGGCGGCGTTGTTACATCAAGAACTCACGGGTAGAAACCAGATATTATCGCGGTATTCTTGTTCATGTGACGCACCCCAGATGAGCAGCAATTCCTCAATCGTTTCGCCGACGCTCATCTTGGCATTTAATATAAAGATACCCGGGATATGTTGTCCTTGAGCCAAATGATCTTGCAAATGCGCGGGCATCGAATGGCGATTGTTCGTCACCAAGATAAACGAATTGCGTTCACACCAAACCAAAATTGTCGGATCAAGCGTGCCTTTGGACGGTGCGCCGGGCGTTCCGACCATCCATGCCACGATGGTTGGTTCGCGTTCCAACAATTGAGTATGATATAGAACATCTACGTTTTCATCGAGCAGGAAACGCATTGCGCTCATGCCGCAGCTCTTGCCTTTTCGCGTTCTGCTTTCAAGGTTCGCAAACGAATCACGACTGGTGGGGGATTGCGTTCTTGTTCTTGGCGCATCCGGCGGCCCCACTCTAACCATTCTTCCAAATAGGCGTTCACTTGGTCGCGGTTGTGATAATAGTAAAGAATCGTCGCGTAAACTTGTTCAAGCGTGAGAGATGGATAACTGGCAACAATAGCTTGAGGCGACCGGCTGCGATGGATGAAATCATACAAAATGGTCTCAATCCCCACGCGCGTTCCTTTGATCCGAATATCATCCGGCGCGAGAAAATCAAAATAATCTTCGAGCTGCATATCTACACCTCCCGCGCAAATTATAGCATGAAACGATGACTGGATATTGATTAACGATTACTGAAAACCGGAGACCACACATGCGAATCGGCATTGACGTAGGCGGAACGTTCACCGACGTTGTTCTGATAGACGACCAACGCGGAAAAATTCATTACACCAAAACATTCACTACGCCGAAAAATCCCGCGCAAGGCGTACTCAACGGCATCGAGAAAATTTTGAATATTGCGGACGCGTCCATCGCGGATTTGGATTACATGGTGCATGGACACGGCACGACGATTGGGACGAACGCGCTCATCGAACGCAAAGGCGCGCGGACGGGGCTCATCACCACGCGCGGCTTTCGCGATGTGTTGGAAATCGCGCGCGTGGAACGTCCCGACGAAGGGTTGTACGATTTCTTGGTGGATCTGCCCGAACCGCTCGCGCCGCGTTATTTGCGCGTCGAAGTGGACGAACGCGTTGACGCGCGCGGCGGCGTCGTGCAGCCGTTGGATGAAACTTCCGTCGTGCGCGCGGTGAATTATCTCAAGACGCAGAACGTCGAAACGATTGCGGTCTGTTTGCTCTTTTCGTTTTTGAATTCCGCGCACGAAAAACGCGTCAAGGAAATTTGTCGCGAAATTTTTCCCGAAGCGTCCGTATCGCTTTCATCCGAAATTTGTCCCGAATTCCGCGAATTCGAGCGCACTTCGACGACGGTCATCAATGCGTACTTGCAGCCGATTGTGGAACGCTATTTGAAGAATTTGACCGCAATGTTGAATGAAAAATACGGCGCGGTGCAGGTGCGAATTATGCAGGCGAGCGGCGGCGCGATTTCGGCGGAAGCGGCGCGTGAGCACGCGGTCAATATCGTCAATTCCGGTCCGGCGGGCGGCGCCGTCGCGGGCGCGTTTATCGGCGGACTCATCGGCGACAAGTATGTGATGACGGTGGACATGGGCGGCACGAGTTTTGACATTGGACTCGTGATTGACGGCGTGCCGCGCATTTCGTCCGAAGGCAAGTTCGAGGGCTATCCTGTAAAAATTCCGGCGGTGGACGTACACGCGCTCGGCGCGGGCGGCGGCAGTATCGCGTGGGTGGACGCGGGCGGCGCGTTGAATGTGGGTCCGCAATCCGCGTCGTCCGACCCGGGGCCCGCGTGTTACGGCGTCGGCGGCGAATTGCCAACCGTGACGGATGCGAATTTGGTGTTGGGCAGATTGAATCCCGATTATTTTCTCGGCGGCGAAATCAAATTGTATCCCGACCGCGCGCGCGCGGCGATTGAAAAATATGTCGCGCAGCCGTTGAACATGACGCTCGAACATGCCGCGTATGGAATTCTGCGCGTGGTCAATGCGAACATGGCAAAAGGGATGGCGGGCAGTTCGATTGAAAAAGGGTTCGACCCGCGCGAATTTACGCTGCTCGCGTTCGGCGGCGCGGGCGCATTGCACGCGTGCGAATTGGCGCATGAACTCGGCATGAAAAAAGTCGTCGTGCCGCTCTACCCCGGCGCGTTCTCGGCGTTCGGTCTCGTGACGAGCGACATTCGTCACGATTACGTGCAGACGATTGCGAAACCGGCGGCGGCGTTGGACGTGAACGCTTTGCAGCGCGCGTACCAAGAAATGGAAACGCAAGCGCGCGCCGCGTTGGCGCAAGAAAAAATCGCGCCGAATGAAATTCAAGTCCAATGGACGGCGGATTTGCGCTATGCGGGCCAAGCGTATGAATTAAATGTGCCGGTTATTCACAACGGCAATTTGACGCGCAAGGATATTGACGCCACCGTCGCGCGTTTTCACGCCTTGCATCAACAGGTGTATGCGTACAGTTCCGCAAAAGAGGGCGTGGACGTTATCAACGTGCGGCTCATCGGCATCGGCCAGGTGCCGGACGTAAAATTGCCAAAACACAAACGCACGACGCAAACCGCGCGCGCGGCATTGAAAAACAAACGCCGCGTCTATTTTGGCGAACGCGGTTTTGTGAATGTGCCGGTATACGAACGCGATGAATTGAAACCGGGGATGACGGTCAAGGGGCCCTGCATCATCGAAGAAATTATTTCGACGACCGTCGTGATTCCGGGGGCAACCGCCAAGTTGGACGCGTGGGGAAATATCGTGATTGATTTGTAGGGACGTTTTATAAAACGTCCCTACGGGTCGTGCATTTCAAAAGCGCCAGCTTTGCCGTCGAGGGTGATGATGAAATAATTGAGGATGTCGCGTCCCAAGAGCATGTCTTGGCGCGGCAAGGCAATCACTGGCAGCATCGGCAATTTCAAATCTGCAACCTCCAACTCGACATAGTACACGGGATATGTATCAATCGCTTGATTAAATCCGCGTGCAGAAAGACTACCCATCGTTTCCAGATTTAACGTTGCGACAACGGAGCTTGGAATTACGCTTTTGGCGGCGCCGGTGTCCAATTTAGCGGCAATTCGAATTTCGGCGCGCGTGTGGGGATGACGCACAACAACCGCCAAATAAGGCGCGGGAGGTTTCGATACATTATCAAAGCGATACATCCCAAACCTCTTCGGGTGAGTCAATTTCAACAACTTGCGGCTCGACGCTTACCAAACCAATATAGACGGGGAATAGATTTTTAGCATAGGTTCGTTTAGCAAGTTCACGATCATTCGAATCAGTGTCCATCACGCGTTCATCGTGAATGGCGACGTATAATCCATTGTGCGTTTTCAATAATTCAGGTTTGAGGCGGTTAAAAGCCGCGCGCTCGCGTTCGAATCCTTCGTTTGCGACTTGACGCGTACTTATCTCTTGTTCGCGCCACCGGTTGAATCGCTCATAATCTTTTATCGGAATGACCGCGACGATAGGTTTGTCATCTTGGATCAGGATGACCGGCTCGTTGGTTTCTTGGACGTTGTGTATGACCGTTTCAATTGTAGGCGCCAAAGCGGTGAGATATGCCGACGAACCTTCTCGAATGACAATTGTTTTCATAAATACCTCGCGCGAAAATTATATCATGTATTCTAATGGAGTTTCGTATGCCTAAACAAACCAAACACGCCGACCCCGTTCTCATCCAAGTCCTGCGTTATGCGATGGAACAAATCGCGGACGAGATGGGACACACCTTGATTCGCACCGCGCGCTCGACGGTCATTAAAGAAATCAAAGATATTTCGTGCGCGGTCTTTGACCGCAACGGCAACACCATCGCGCAAGCGCACCACGCGCCAATGCTGCTCACGGGTTTTGAATTGGGGATGCGGCAACTGCGCGCGCAATTCCGCGATGAGGATTTGAGCGACGGCGATGTGATTGTGTTCAATGACCCGTACAGCGGCGGACAGCACGTGATGGATTTGGTCACGTTCGCGCCTGTGTTTGTTGAGGCAAAACATTCGCTCAGGCAACGTGAAAAATCCAATTCTAGCGCGGCGAATGCTTCGCCCCTACTTGTCGGATTCGTCGGTTCGATGGCGCATCATGCGGATTTGGGCGGCGCGGCGCCGGGCGGCACACAAGGCGGGCTTACCGAAATTTATCAAGAAGGTCTGCGCCTGCCGATGGTGAAATTGTACAAAAAAGGGCAAGAGGACGCGGAACTGTTTGGCATTTTGAACAACAACATTCGCGTCCCGGACAAAACGCTCGGCGACATTCGCGCGCAAGCGTCCGCGAATTTTGTCGGCGCGCGGCGGCTGCGCGAAATTTTTGAACGCTATACGCCCGCCGTCGTGCAATTGCACACCGACGCGCTGTTGGATTATTCCGAAAAAAGAATTCGCGCGGGTTTGGAAAAAATTCCCGACGGCACGTACACGGGCGTGGATTACGTGGACGACGACGGTTTGACGGGTAAGCCGATTAAATTGCAAGTCAACATTCACAAAGATGGCGACCGCGCCATTGTAGATTTTGACGGGACGGATGAACAGGTGCCGGGCAACGTAAATTGTCCGTTGGCGACGGTTCACGCGGCGGTCTATTACGCGCTCATCGCCGTCGTTGACCCGCACGTTGCGCCCAATTCGGGTTGTTATCGTCCGTTCGAGGTGCGCGCGCGTAAAGGGCTGGTGGTGAATCCGCAATTGCCGCGCGCGTGCGGCGCGCGCACGCAAACGTCGCAAAAAATTGCCGAAGCGATGCTGCTCGCGCTCTCGCAAGCGTTGCCCGAACGCGTGATGGCGGGTTCGCACGGTCAAATTACCAACTGCGGTTTCAGCGGTTATCATCCCGAAACGGGCAAACGTTTTGTGTACATTGACATTCAAGGCGGCGGCGCGGGCGCGCGTTTTTGCCGCGACGGACGCGATGGGCAAGATTCGCATCTCGCGCGCTTTTTGAATACGCCCGTCGAAGCGGTGGAATTGGAATTTCCCGCGCGCGTCGAATGTTACGAATTGATTCCCGACACGGGCGGCGCGGGAAAATTTCGCGGCGCGCTCGGTCTGCGGCGCGATATTCGCGTGTTGATTGACGACATGTCGTTTGCGCGTTACGGCGACCGCCAAGCGTTCGGCGCGTTCGGTTTATTCGGCGGCAAAGAGGGCGCGAAAGGAAAATTTATTTTGAATCCCGATTCGCCCGACGAACGGCCGTTGAAATCCAAAGGCCTCGACAAATTGAAAAAAGGCGATGTCGTGTCGTTGCGTTTGCCCGGCGGCGGCGGTTACGGCGCGCCAAGCGAACGCGACCCGCAATTGATTTTGCGCGATGTGCGCGACGGCAAAGTTTCGATTGAACAGACGCGCGTCGAGTACGGCGTCGTGATTGAGCCAGAGACCGCGCGCGAAGAATTGTGATGTTAGCGAGACGCAATTCTTTTCCGCAATGCAGACAAATTACCAATTTCATGTACCAGGCGTAGCAAGCGCTCTCTAGCGCGGCGCGCTACATTTCGAATTTTCCGCGAGTAGCAAGCGCTCTCTAGCGCGGCGCGCCGTCAAGTACGCGCGGGGACAAATTACAAATTTGGCGTACAGGTTTATATTTTTTGATTGGCAGAGACGTTAAAGGAGGTGATGCGATTCAGCGAACTGCGTTGTATGACAATATCGATTTAGTATAAATGGTGAATAATCCGCCAAAGGAGGAGAGAGATGTCAAGGAAAATTTTC